>JAIEOM010000215.1 GCA_019750455.1 Sphingomonadales bacterium
GGGCGCATGGCCGATCACGTCGTCCCAATAGACCTGTTTAACGATCGCTCCGTTGGGAAGCATCGAAACGACAGCCTCGGCGCCTTGGCAGGCCTCCTTGGCGGTACCGAACGTCGCGCACCCCGCCTCGCGCGCGGCCGAGAGTGCGGCCTCGCTGAGGTCGAAGGCACGGACTTCGTGGCCCGCCTTCACAAGGTTCGCGGCCATCCCGCCGCCCATATTACCGAGGCCGATAAAGGCGATTTTCATGGCTATTCCCTCCGCTTGTGGCTGGCTTAGCGCCCCTTCCACTGCCCTTCGCGCTTTTCGATGAAGGCCGCCATGCCTTCGGCCTTGTCCTCGCTCGCGGTGAGGATCTGGAAGATCCGGCGTTCGACGATCAGGCCTTGATCGAGCGTCATCTCGAAGGCCGAATTCACCATCTCCTTGTTGGCGATCACCGCCATCGGCGGCATAGCGGCGATGCTGGCGGCGGTCTTCAATGTTTCGGCGATCAGTTCCTCATGCGGCACCACGCGGGCCACCAAGTTGCTCCGCTCGGCCTCTTCGGCGTTCATCATCCGGCCGGTAAGGCACATCTCCATCGACTTCGACTTGCCGATCGCGCGTGTCAGCCGCTGCGAGCCCCCCATGCCCGGGGCGACGCCCAGCTTGATTTCGGGCTGGCCGAACTTGGCCTTGTCCGAGGCAATGATGAAGTCCGCCATCATCGCGAGTTCACACCCGCCGCCCAGCGCAAAGCCGTTGACTGCGGCAATCCACGGCTTGCGGGTCTTCTTGACGATCTCGCTCGTCCAGGGGCCAAAGAAATCGTCGAGGTAGAAATCGGCCGCCGCCTTCTCGCTCATTTCCTTGATGTCGGCACCGGCCGCAAAGGCCTTGTCGCCGCTGCCGGTGAGGATGGCGCAGAGCTGACTGCCGTCGGCCTGATAGGCGGCGAAGGCCTCGATCAGCTCGGCGAGCACCTGCGAATTGAGCGCGTTCAGCGCCTGCGGGCGGTTGATCGTCAGCAGCGTGACGCCCTTGGTCGCCCGGGCATCGGTTTCGACGAGAATCGTTTCGTAGGTAGCCATGGGCCTATTCCTCCTTCGTCACCCTGAACTCGTTTCAGGGTCCATTCTTCGGTCCGCACCGACTTCGCTATTGGCAAAATGGATGCTGAAACAAGTGCAGCATGGCGGTGCCACGGATTTCAGCCGAGCGGCACCCACTCTTCGCCTTCGGGCAAAGGGGCGAAAATCGCATCGAGTAGGTCGTCAGTCACCTCTTCGGGGGTGGCCGGGTTCCACTTCGGATCGCCGGTCTTGTCGACGATCACCGCGCGCACGCCTTCGGCGAAGTCCGGGCGCGTGAGCACGCGGCTGGCAATGCGGTATTCCATCCGCATACTGTCGGCAAAGTCGACGAGCGCGGCCGAAGCGGCCAACTGGCGCAGCGCGACCTTGCAGGTCTGCGGGCTCTTCGTGCCGAGTGTGTCGCGCTCCTTCATCGCCCAGTCGTCACCGGCATCGGCAGCGGCTTCGAGACTTGCGAGGATGTCTTCGTAGCGGTCCGAGGCAAAGTGCTTGGCGATCTTGTCCGCATTGGCCTCGATCCGCGCCTTGGGCGGGGTGCCGACCGGCTCGCTCAGCACCCCCGCAATCCGGTCCGGATGATCGTGAATGCGAGCCTTCAGCGCCTCGAGCATCTCGTGGGGCACGTAATGCGTGGCAAGGCCCGTCCATAAACACTCCGAGCCATCCAGCCGCGCGCCAGTAAGCGCGAGGAACTGCCCCAGCCGCTGGCCAAGCCGCGAAAGATACCAGCCGCCGCCCACATCAGGGAACAGGCCGATCCCGGTTTCGGGCATGGCGAAACGGGTGCTCTCGGTCGCCACGCGATACTTGGCGGGCTGCGAGATGCCCACGCCGCCGCCCATCGTGATGCCATCCATGAAGGCGACGATCGGCTTGCCGTAAGTGAACATCTGGTGGTTCAACTGATATTCGTCGTGGAAGAACTTGCGCCCGCTCATACCGCCATCATTGAGGGCGGATTCTCTCAGAAAAGCGATGTCCCCGCCCGCACAGAAGCCGCGGCCCTCGGCATGGTCGAGGATCACGGCCTTGATGCCATCATCCCTCGCCCACTCGGTCAGCGCCGCACTCATCGCGTGGCACATCGGCAGGGTCAGGGCGTGGAGCGCCTTGGGGCGGTTGAGGCTGATATGGCCGATCGGGCCATTCGTGCGGATCAGAACGTCGTCAGTCATTGCCCCGGTTCTTTCGGTTCGATCAGGTCCCAGCGATTGCCGAATGGATCGCTGAACACGGCCACACTGCCATAGCTTTCGCGGCGTGGTTGTTCTTCAAATTTCGCCCCCGCCGCGACGAGGCGTGCATAGGTGCCCGTGAAATCGTCGGTGTGCGCGAAAAACCCGACCCGCCCGCCCGTCTGGTTCCCGATCGCGGCGGTCTGCGCCTCATTGGCGGCCTTGGCAAGCAGCAGCCTGCCGCCATCCTCGCCGCCGACCACCACCCAGCGTTTGCCGCCGCCCATATCGCTGTCCTCGATCAGAGCGAAGCCCAGCGCATCAACGCAAAAAGCGATCCCCGCGTCATAATCGGGCACCACCAGCGTTGTAAGGGCAAGCCTGGTGGCCATCACTGGCGCAACAGGTCCCGGCCCACGACCATGCGCATCACCTGGTTGGTCCCTTCGAGGATCGAATGGACGCGCAGATCACGCCAGAAACGTTCGATGGGATAGTCCTGCAAGTAGCCATAGCCGCCGAACAGTTGGAGCGCGCGGTCGACGATGGCGCTGCCGTTGTCGGTCGCCAGCCGCTTCGCCATCGCCGAGAAGCGCGTCTTGTCAGGCGCGTTGTCGGTCACCTTGGCCGCTGCGAGATAAAGCAGGGCGCGCGCGGCCTCCAGATCGGTCGCCATGTCGGCGAGCATGAACTGGGTGTTCTGGAAATCGGCCACTGCCTGCCCGAACTGCTTGCGGTCCTTGGTGTAGCGGATCGCTTCATCAAGGCATCGCTGCGCACCGCCCAGCGAGCAGGCGCCGATGTTGAGCCGCCCGCCATCGAGGCCCATCATGGCAATCCGGAAACCCTCGCCCTCGGCACCGACGAGGTTCTCCACCGGCACTCGCACATCTTCGAGGATGAGCTGCGCGGTCGGCTGCGAGTGCCAGCCGAGCTTCTTCTCCTGCGCCCCGAAGCTGACGCCGGGCATATCCTTCTCGATGACTACGCAGGAAATGCCCTTGGGCCCGTCTTCGCCGGTGCGCACCATCGCAACATAGATCTCGTTGGCGCCCGCGCCCGAGATGAACTGCTTGGTGCCGTTGAGAACATAGTGGTCACCGTCCCGCCGCGCGGTGGTCTTCAGCGCCGCCGCGTCCGAACCGGAGCCGGGTTCGGTCAGGCAATAGCTGGCGATCTTCTCCATGGTGACGAGACTGGGCAGATACTTCGCCTTGACCGCGTCTCCGCCGAAGCGATCGATCATCCATGCGGCCATGTTGTGGATCGAGATGAAGGCGGATGTGGATGGGCAGCCATAGGCCATCGCCTCCATGATCAGCGCCGCTTCCAGCCGCCCGAGACCGATGCCGCCCGACTGTTCCGAGACATAGATCGCCCCGAAGCCCAGTTCGGCGCTGCGCTGGATCGTCTCGCGCGGGAAGATGTGCTTCTCGTCCCACTCGGCGGCATGGGGCGTGATGTTGTCGGCGGTGAAACGCTGGGCCATCTCCCGGATGGCGAGCTGATCGTCGGTGAGTTGGAATTGTCCGGTCATGAGGGGTGCTCTAGCGAGTGTGCGGTCAGGGGAAAAGAGCGGGGGGCAGGGCGTGCGAGCGGAATTTTGCTAGGCGTGCGTGATTTGCGTCACATCCCCGGATACCCGCCTCGCGTAAATGATCGCATGACCGCCACAACGCACACCCTGATCTTCGTCTACAATGCAAATGGGGGCTGGCTGAATGCACTGCGCGATGCGGTGCACAAGGCGGCAAGCCCGGCGACGTACCCCTGCTCGCTCTGCGCGCTGACCTATGGCTTGGTCTCGACGCACCGCGAATGGCGATCCTTCCTTGGGCGGCTCGGGTTGCCGGTGCTGTTCCTTTATCGTGACGAATTCCGCCATGATCTGGACAACCGTGACTTGCCCCTGCCGGCAGTTCTTATCGGCGGCCACAACTCCGCGCCGGAGCTGCTGGTGAGCGCCGCGGAGCTCGACGCGCTACCCGATCTGGCCGCGTTGATCGCCTTGGTTGAGGCAAGAATGGCGGGCGTCAGCGGCTAGTCCGCTCAAGGCGGCAGGCATCGGCCTTGCCTGCTTCGACCGCCGCCGCAAAGCTTTCCGCATCCGGAGCCAAGCGACGGATCAGGATCACGCCTTTCGCGCTCGGACTGACAATTGCGCCATTCTCGGACGGACTTCCCGGCGGGAGAAGGCGGGTGGAAACCGCTTTGCCAGTGCCGCGCAAGGTCGCAAAATTGTCGGTTCGCGCATCAAAGAA
>JAIEOM010000265.1 GCA_019750455.1 Sphingomonadales bacterium
TGGCACCCGCCGTCAGGGTCCCTTGCGTGATTGCGACGTTCCCGACACCCGTCGTCGCCCCCGCAGCGGTCGCCAGAGCGCCGCTCAGCTGGTCGCCGTTGACAAGCCCCTGCCCGCCCACGGTGAAGGTGAGCGAAGGATTGGCGTCGCCGTAAATACGGGCCGCATCATTGGCCGTCACCGTGATCGGGCGCGGGGTGATGCTCAGGATGCCGGGGGCGAAGGTCAGCACATAATTGGCATTCGCCGCCAGCGTGCCCTGCGTGATCGCCACGTTGCCGACACCCGTCGTCACACCTGCCGTGGTAGCGAGCGCGCCGGTCAGCTGGTCGCCATTGACGAGGCCCTGCCCGCCCACCGTGAAGGTGAGCGAGGGGTTGGCGTTGCCGTAGATGCGGGTGAGGTTGTTCGCCGTCACCGTGATCGGGCGCGGGGTGATCGTGAGGATGCCCGGCGCAAAGCTGAACTGGTAGCCCTGCGCGCTCAGCAAGGATCCCTGCGCGGCGTTGATGACGAAGGTGCCGATCCCCGAAGTCGGCCCGGCCAGCGTGGTGAACTGCACAGCGCCGGCCAGATCGGCCACGCCGTCTCCGGGCAGGAAGCCGGCAAAGCTCGCCGTGAAGGCCGGGTTGGCGCTGCCATAGAAGCGCGAGGCATCGTTGGCGGTGACGGTCAGCACCGGTGCGATGCGGAAGGCCGCGAAATTGCCGCCCGGATTGAGCAGGTCATAGGCGGCCGCGTCCGCGACATTGTATCGCCGCGCGTAGTTGGCGAAGCTGCCGATCTGCGATCCGGTGGGGGTCGCCGCAAAGATCGCGTAATGCCCGCCGCCAGTCAGCACCAGACCGGCATCGCCGGCAAGGTTGATGACCTCGCCATTGAGCGAGGCAAGGTCAATCGCCCGCCCTGCGCCCGAGGCAGTCAGCACGCTGCCTGCAAGCACCCGGATGTCGTTGCCCGCAGCAGTGCCGAAGTGACGCACGTCGATGGTCTGCGCAGAGATGCTGGAAAGGACGATCTCGCCCGTCTGCCGCTGCGGGTCGCTTCCCCCGTCGAGCAAATGCACGGTGACCGTCCCTGTCCCGCCATTGATCGCCGCGCCCTGGGTCATGGCGATCGTGGACAGCGGCGGCTGCGATGCCGGTTGCCCGCCGCCGGTGTTGGCGAGCAAGGTGATCCCGCCATCCGTGGCGCTGAGGTTTCCGTCGATCAGGATCGACCGACCCGCCGTAATGGCGATCGACTGCCCGCCCAGCCCGCCGGTCGATCCGTCTCCGGCGATATCGACCGTTCCCGAGGCATCGAGCTGGATGGCGGTGGTTGTCCCGGCGACCGCCGAACTGCCGATGATCCCGCCCAGACTGCTGCTCACCAGCAAATCGCCGAAAGCCACCGCAGACAATGCGTCCGTGACATTGATGTTGCCGTCATTGGCGACAAGCCGAGAGGGCGCCAGATTGCCGCTGGTGGTATCCCCGAGGGAGCTTGCGAAGAGAAAACCGAGGTTGAGATTGCCGCCGTTGAGATCGATATTGAATTGCCCGGCGACGTTGGCACCGATCCCGGCATTCGCTCCGAAAGCATCCGCCAGCATGACCAGATCATCGGCCGTGATGCTGGCAGCAGGGTCCGCCCCCACGCGCAGGACAGCGCGGCCGGCTGTCGCCGACCCGCCTGCGCTCGTGGTCGCGCTGCTGAACAGCGATATCCCGCTGGCTGCGATGGTGCTCGCGCCGTTCAAGGCGATCTGCGCCAGCCCACCGGTCCCGTTGCCGCCGGGCTGACCGGTCACGCCAATCGCATCGCCGCGCGCGGTGACCAGCAGCAGATCAGTATCGATGGCCGAGCGCGTTACCGTCAGCGCGGCCTGTGCGCCCGTGCCGTTGCCGGCAGCGAAGCCCGCGCCGCCAATACCGTCGGCCCGGATCGCCATGCCGCCGCCGGTGGATGGTCCGCCCGGCGCGATGGTCACCGCGGAATCCGTCAGCGTGACATTGGCAGTCCCGGCCAGCCCATTGCCGCCGAGGCCGCCAATCTCCACACCGCCCGCACCACCGATTGCCGCAGCCGTCGCCTGGAATTCCGAGAGGTCTAGCGTGGCCCTGTCGATGTTGACGAGAACCGGCCGGGAAAAGGCGTTCCCGCCCGCGCCGTTGGCCGATGTGGTGCTGCCGCCGATTGCCCGCGACGTGACCCGCACGATGCCCTGGGTGAGATCGGTATCCAGCAGGGTTAAGCGCACCGCCCCAGAGAAAGCATCGCCGCCCGTCACGCCTGCGCCGCCGGTCGCGGCACTCTCGACGTTGATCCCCGTCAGACCCCCGGCATCGGGTGTCAGATTGATCGTCGATGCATTGGCGGACAATTCCGCAGCCCCGCCTTCGCCGGGACCGATTGCGTCGCCCCCGCGCTGGCCATTGCCGCCCACGGTGTCGTCGAACAGGCTGAGCACGCCGGTGACCGCCAGCGTGGCATTGTCGAGCGTCACGCGGTTGGTGCCGCTGCGGGCTATCCCGCCATCGCCGGTGCCGGTGCCGTCACCGCCGCGCGCGCCTGTCTGGCCGCCGAGAAGGCCGAATGTCAGCGCAGCGCCGTTGACGGCGGTGATGATGCGCCGCCCGCCCACTGCCGTGCCGCCCGCCGTGTTCAGACCAAGGTCGAGACCCGACCCCGCCGTAGCCAACGCCAGCAAGTTGGCATCGCCCATGACCACGCCCGATCCCGCGCCATCGACGCTGATCGAGACAAGGCCGCCCGATGCGTTGCCCCCCACGCCGCCTTCCACCAGCGATCCGCCGCCGGTGCCGCTGGCAAACACCAGCAGGCTGTCAGCCGCACGGTTCGGATCGTTGATAATGTTGACCGGCAGACCGATGGTGCCGCCGGTGTCGGCAAGGATTTCCACCGTTCCGCCGCGACCCTCACCGCCGATCCCGTCACCATCCCGCGTCACCTCGCCGAAACCGTCGACGCTGATGAAGGCCTCGCCCGCGGGCGATTCCGCGACGAAGCCCGCCGGCATGTTGCGCAGGATATTGAGCCTGCTGCCTGCGCCCGAGGCGCGCAGGCGCACAGTCCCGCCGATGCCGTCGCCACCCTCGTGGCTCTGTGCCTCGCCGCCGCGACCGATCGCCAGCCCCTGCATCGAGCCGAGCGTGATCGTGCCTCCGCCCAGCGCATCGACATAGGCGAGCCCGCCGGAGCCGGTGCCTGCGGCAAAAGCCGTAATGGAATTGCCTCCGAAGCCGTTGGCGAAAATCTCCGCATGGCCGGTGATCGCGACCGAGCCCGGCGCATTGGCTGCGACATAGGCCCGCCCACCGGTCCCTGCGCCCGCGGCGCCATCGTCCGATGATCCGCCCCGGCCGCTTGCCTCAATCAGCACGCTTTCATTGACGTTCAGCGTGATGCCGTCACCGATGATCGCCGCCTCGCCGCCGAGCCCCGCGCCCCCCGTGCCGAGGAAGGCGAGGCCGCCCGCGCCTTCCGCAAGCACCGACAGCGAGTCGGCGCTCAGCGTCCCGCCAAGGCCGCCGAACACCGCGGCCAGCCCTCCGCGCCCGAGCCCGCCACTGCTGCCCGCCCCGCCAAGCCCTGTCGCAATCAAGTCGACGAGCCCCGCGGTTGCATCCCCGGCGTCAACCGTGAAGACGCTCGATCCGCCGAAGCCGTCACCGGCCGTCCCTGCGGGTCCCGAACTGAAACCGCCTTCGCCGCCAGTACCGACCGCCGCGGCAAAGACATTGGCGAACGTCGCCCGTCCCAGGCCAACCGATCCGTTCTGTCCGAGCAGTGCCATCCCGACCTGCGCCAGCCCGCCCGTTCCATCGCCGCCGCGTCCGGCGCCGCCCGGAATTCCGCCGCTGCCACCGGTGCCCCCGGTGCCAGAGGCATCGGCTGTCGCCGTGCCGGTAATGACCAGCCGCCCGTTGTCGCCCCCTGCCAGCAGGAAAGCCCCGCTGTTGAAGGCAGGATCGGCCTGATTGGGGACGTTGAACTGTCCGCCGATCCCGTCGCCCCCGCGCCCGCCTTGCGGACCGGTGGAGATGGAGCCGGCCCCGCCGAAACCGCCGCGCCCGCGCGCCACGACTATGCCGGTGCCGCCGATCGTGACCTGCGCCGTCTGCGTCAGCGTGCCGTTCGCCTGGAAGAAGGCATTGCCGCCTTGCCCCAGCCCGCCCGCGCCGCCGAACCCGAAAGCGGCGCCGCCGCCGAAACCGTCACTCTGGGCTTCGGCATTGCCTTCGATAGCGATCGAGCCAATGATTGCATTGGCACCGGCAATGCCGCCGAAGCCCGCGCCGCCATTGATGCCGTTGCCGCCGATGCCCAGCGCGTCGGCCCTGAACAGGAGACCCACATCGATCGTCCCGCCGCTGAAGGTGATCGCCGTGGCCCGCCCGCCAAGACCGGTCCCGCCAGTGCCGCCCGCGTTGTTGACGGCCAAGGCATTGGCGATCAGGCGCAGGTCTCCGCGCACATTGATCGATCCCGGCCCGGTGATCGAAGCAACCGCCTCGCCCGCGTCAGCCA
>JAIEOM010000260.1 GCA_019750455.1 Sphingomonadales bacterium
CGGAAGGTCATCACCCGGCGCGGGGTGATCGGCACTTCGATCCCGGTTTTGGGATTGCGGCCGATCCGTTCATTCTTGTCACGCAGCACAAAGCTGCCGAAGCCCGAGATCTTGACGTTCTCGCCCCGTGCCAGTGCATCGCTCATCTTGTCGAGGATTGCCTCCACCAGATCGAGCGACTCGGCCCGGCTGAAGCCCATCTTGCGGTTGATGGTTTCCGCCAGATCAGCGCGGGTAAGAGTGCCAACCGAACGCATCATGCGAATTCTCCTTCGCGGCGCGACCCGAAAGAAGGATTTCTGCTTACGATTTTCCGGCGCATTTGCAAAGCGATGCCACGCCCGATGCGCAATTTTCCTCACTTATGTTAGCCAGCGGGACAGTACGTGCCCGCCCACGGTTCACATGCGGATGAGGCTCGCCCCCCAGGTGAAGCCGCCGCCCATCGCTTCGAGCATCACCAGATCTCCGGGCTTGATCCGCCCGTCCTTGCGCGCGGTATCGAGCGCGAGCGGCACCGAGGCCGCCGAAGTGTTGGCATGGCGGTCCACCGTCACCACCACCTTTTCGGGGGAGATGCCAAGCTTGCGCGCGGTGGCATCGAGGATCCGGGCATTGGCCTGATGCGGCACGACCCAATCGAGATCTTCGGGCTTAAGCCCTGTATCTTCAAGCACTTCCTTGAGGACATCGGCAAGATTGACGACCGCGTGCCGGAACACTTCCTGCCCCCGCATGCGCACATGGCCGACCGTCTGCGTGGTCGAAGGGCCGCCATCGACGTACAGCAGATCGTGCTGGTCGCCATCGGCGTGCAGCTTGGTGCCGAGGATGCCCACGCCCGTATCGGTGTCGCCCGAGGGCGCTTCGAGCACGACCGCCCCCGCACCGTCACCGAACAGCACGCAGGTGGTGCGATCTTCCCAGTCGAGGATGCGGCTGAAGGTTTCCGCCCCGATCACCAGCGCGCGTTTCGCCATGCCGGTGATCAGCAGCGAATCGGCGGTGGCCAGCGCATAAAGAAAGCCCGAACACACCGCGGCGACATCGAAGGCGATCCCGCCGTTGCAGCCCAGCGCGGCCTGCACCTTGGTGGCAGTGGCGGGGAAAGTGTTGTCGGGCGTGGCGGTGGCCAGCACGATCAGCCCGATGGTCGATGCATCGACCCCTGCATCGGCCAGCGCAGCGCGCGCGGCGGCGATGGCGAGGGTGCCGGTGGTCTCGTCACTATCGGCAATGTGGCGCTGGCGGATGCCGGTGCGCGCAGTGATCCATTCGTCCGAAGTATCGACCTTTTCCGCCAGTTCGGCATTGGTCACGATCCGACGCGGCAGGGCCGAACCGGTGCCGAGGATGCGCGAACCCGTCACGCAGACGCCCCGTTTTCCGTCGTGCTTTCCTTCGGCCCGGCGCTGCGCACGTTCTTGCGCAGCGTATCCTCGCCCAGCCGGGCAAGGTCCTGCGCGATCCGTTCGGTCAGCTTGTTTTCCAGCAGGCGCGCGGTCACCGCAACCGCGTGGGCAACACCCTTGGCCGTGGCGCTGCCGTGGCTCTTCACCACCACGCCGTTGAGGCCGAGGAACACCGCGCCATTGTGGTTATTGGGATCAAGATGGTGCTTCAAAAGCTCGGTCGCCGGGCGCGAGACGAGGAAGCCGATCTTCGAACGCAGCGAGGAGGTGAAGGCCTGCCGCAGCAGATCGGTCACGAAGCGCGCCGAGCCTTCGATCGCCTTCAGCGCGATATTGCCCGAAAAGCCGTCGGTCACGACGACATGGGTCTCGCCCCGGTTGATCTTGTCGCTTTCGACGAAGCCGTCGAACTGGAGCGCGAGGTTCCCGCCAGCCGAAGCCGCGGTCAGCATCGCGGCGGCATCGCGAAGCTCTTCGGTGCCCTTGATCTCTTCGGTGCCGATGTTGAGCAGGCGGACCACCGGCTTGTCGAAGCCGTTGACGATCCGTGAATAGGCCGCGCCCATAACTGCATATTGCACGAGGTTGCGGGCATCGGCCTCGGTGTTGGCGCCCAGATCGAGCATCACCACATCATGCGCCTGCAAGGTCGGCATGATCGCAGCGAGCGCCGGGCGATCGATCCCCGGCATGGTGCGCAGCGCAAGCTTGCTCATCGCCATCAGCGCGCCGGTGTTGCCCGCACTGACTGCGGCACCGGCATCGCCGGTCTTCACGGCGTTGACTGCGAGGCCCATCGAAGTGGTCTTGGCACGGCGGATCGCCTTGCTGGGCAGTTCGTCACCGCCCACCACATCATCGCAATGCAGGATTTCCGAAGCCGCGCGCAGGTTCGGATGATTGTCCAGCGCGGCTTCGATACGCTTCGAGTCCCCCACCAGGAGGAACTTGAACTTGTCATGATCGCGGCGGGCCAGCGCCGCGCCTTCGACCATCACGCGCACGCCTTCATCGCCGCCCATCGCATCGACAGCGATACGGGGCAGGCTCATCGTGCGTTACTCCGGGTTGAAGTGGAGGCCACCGGCAATCAGCCGACGGCGACGACCTGACGCCCGTTGTAGTGGCCGCAGTGGCCGCAGATGTTGTGCGGGCGCTTCAGTTCGCCGCAGTTCGGGCACTCGTGGAAGGCTTCGACCTTCAGCGCATCGTGCGAACGACGCATGCCACGACGGGAAGGCGATACTTTTCTCTTGGGGACAGCCATGGCGGCACCATTTCCTCAAATAACTGACGTGTAGCGCCGCCTGATTGCTGAAGGCGCTCTGATTCTCGAAGGCCGCCCTTACGGCAAGGATTGTATGCACACAAGCACGAGACTCGCGCGCATTCCTTGGCCAGCAGCGGCGGGAAGGCGCGCGCTATAGCGGAAAATTCGCGCGTTGCAACCCGACTCCGCCCCGCCTAGCTTGGGGAAATAATCAAGAGGGGATCCCATCAATGACCGTGCTTCCTGTGACGCTCGCTGCTGCGGCGGCGGCTGCCGTGCTCAACATCTGGCTGTCGATCCGCATCGGAGCGGTGCGCCGCGCGCTCCAGATCAGCGTCGGCGACGGCGGGAGCGAGGCCCTGCAACGCCGGATGCGGGCGCAGCTCAACTATGTAGAGAACACCGCCTTCGTGCTGTTCCTGATCGCGGCGATCGAGCTGGCCGGCAGGGGGAGCTGGTGGCTCAGCCTGGTGGCGGCGGCCTATTTCGTCGGCCGGGTGCTGCACGGCTTCGGCATGGACGGCGGCAACTGGGGCTGGGGCCGGGCAGTCGGCACGCTGACGACGATGCTGGTGCAGCTGGGACTGGCCGTGGTGGCTATCCTGACCGTGATGGGGATCATCTGATCCCCGCAGCCTCACTGGCAATAGCCGGTGAGGTCGGTCTTGTCGCGGCGCTTGAAGCTTGCCGGAAGGGTCACAGCGGCAACCACCGGAAGATCGGGCGTGAACCCTGCCTCCCGGGCGATGCGCAACGCTTCGCCCGGCGCGGTCGCGCCTTCCAATGTGAAGGACGGCGCGATCATGTTTTCCTTCATCAGCCGCAGCTGACCGCCTGACGAAGTGGTCTTGCCGGTCCGCACCAGTTCGGCGGTGATCGAGTCCAGCGAGGAAAGGGGGTCGATTCTGCCGAGATAGGTGACCTTCCCCGGCTCGACCGTGAACTTCACCGTGCTTTCCGAAAAACACCCGCCCCACCAGGTCTGGGTCGTCATCATCCGCACGACGTAGGTGCCGGGCTTGGCCGAGCGCAGTTGCAGCGTGGTTCCGCGCCGAGTCCACACGGCCTTCTTCTCGCGCACGGTGAAGGTCTCGGCATTCTGGGTGTATTGCCCGTCCTCGGTCAGCGGAGAGAGCAGCAGCATGTAATCGCCCGGCACGATCGGCGCCTCGAACATGATCGCTGCCGTTTTCTCGCCCTTGGGCACGGCGATCTTGGCGAAGACCGGCTTGGCAGGCGGCGGAGGCGGTGCTTCTGCGGTCTGGGCGAGACTGGGGCCTGCTGCCGAGCAAGCCATCGCGAGCGCCGCCGCTGCCAGAATTTCGCGGAATTTCATCGTCCCCTCCCCCACTTCTGCCGCTGTCAGCTCAGCGCGTAATCGCTGACGAAGGCGTTGGTCTTGCGCTCGCGTCCGAAGGTGCTGGTGGGGCCGTGGCCGGGGATGAACATCACGTCCTCGCCGAGCGGCCAGAGGCGCTGGGTGATCGAATCGATCAGGTCCTGATGATTGCCGCGCGGGAAATCGGTGCGGCCGATCGAGCCCTGAAACAGCACGTCACCCACAATGGCAAAGCGGCTCGGCGCGTGGAAGAACACCACATGGCCGGGCGTGTGGCCGGGACAGTGGATCACGTCGAGCGTCAATTCGCCCACCGTCACCGTGTCGCCGTGCTTGAGCCAGCGGGTCGGCGTGAAGCTCTTGGCGACCATGCCCCAGCGCGGGCCGTCATCGTCCAATTGGTCGATCCAGAAGCGGTCATCCTCATGCGGGCCTTCGATGGGCAGGCCCAACTCTTCCGCCAGCATCCCGGTCTGCCCGCAATGGTCCAAGTGCCCGTGGGTGACGAGCAGCTTTTCGAG
>JAIEOM010000089.1 GCA_019750455.1 Sphingomonadales bacterium
GTCGCCACCTACGACGAGGCGATGAAGAACGAGGCCGAGGACAAGGCCCGCGCAGGCACGGTGCAGAAGGCCCGCTCAAAGGTGATGGAAGCACGGCTCGCCTATGCGGCTTCGCTGGGCAAGACCATGTACCCCGACGCCAACGGCTCGCTGCGCTTCACCTACGGCAAGGTCACGGGCAAGGCGGTTGACGGGCAAATCTGGACGCCCTTCACCACCGCCGAGGGTATCGTCGCCAAGCACACCGGTCGCGGCGAATTCGACGCACCCGACAAGATGGTCGAGCTGATCAAGGCCAAGGACTATGGCCGCTGGGTCGCGCCCTCGCTGGGCACGCTGCCGGTCGACTACCTGTCCACTGTCGACATCACCAACGGCAACTCGGGCTCCTCGACGCTGAATGCGCGCGGCGAGTTCGTCGGCCTTGCCTTCGACGGCACGATCGAAGGCGTTGTCAGCGACTGGATGTACGATCCGGCGATCAACCGCACCATCCACGTCGACAGCCGCTTCATGCTGTGGACCATGGAAAAGGTCGACGGCGCGACCCGCCTGCTTGAGGAAATGGGCGTCAAGTAAACCGTCCGGATTTGAATAAGTATGCGGCGCGTGGGATTCCCGCGCGCCGCCTGCTACAGACCCTCCGCTCAGGTTCAGGCGAGGGGAAAGCATCATGCGCGATCTGGTGGTGGTCGATATCGGCGGGACCCATGCCCGCTTCGCGATTGCCTCGATCGGCGCGGACGGGGCGATCAGCCTCGACGAGCCCGAAACGCTCCACACTGCCGATCACGCCAGCTTCCAGACCGCATGGGAGGCGTTCCGCACCCGCAAGGGCGGCACCCTTCCGCCAGCGGTGAGCATGGCGATTGCCGGGCCAGTCGGCAGCCCCGGCAATCCCAATCCGGTGATCCGCTTCACCAACAACCCGTGGATCATCCGCCCGGCGCTGATCCCGGAAAAGCTGGGCGTTACCGACTACACCCTCGTCAATGATTTCGCCGCCGTCGCCCATGCCGTGGCGCGGGCGGATGACAGCCAGTTCCTGCACCTTGCCGGCCCCGATGCGCCGCTGGGGCGCGAGGGCACGATCAGCGTGATCGGCCCCGGCACCGGCCTTGGCGTCGCCCACCTTTACCGCTCGGGCAGCGGCTACCGCGTGCAGGCGACCGAAGGCGGACATATCGACTTCGCGCCGCTCGACACGATCGAGGACGCGATCCTCGCCCGGCTGCGCCGCCGCCACAACCGCGTATCGGTGGAGCGCGTGGTCGCAGGGCCGGGAATTGTCGACATCTACCAGGCACTCGCCGCACTCGAACAGCGCACCGTTCCCGAACGGGACGCGATCGAGATCTGGAACCTCGGCACGTCGGGAGAGGACTCGCTGGCCGCCGCCGCGGTGGACCGCTTCTGCCTGTCGCTCGGTTCGGTCGCGGGCGATCTGGCACTGGCACAGGGCGGCTTTGCGGGCGTGGTGATTGCCGGCGGCCTCGGCTACCGCATCCGCGACACGCTGCTATCCTCGGGCTTTGCCGCGCGCTTCAAGGCCAAGGGGCGGTTCGAGAGCCTGATGGCGAACATCCCCGTCAAGCTCATCGTCCACCCGCAACCCGGACTGTTCGGCGCGGCAGCGGCCTTCGCCTCGGAACACGGAGAAGGCGCATGAGGTCGGTCGCGGCGCTTGAGGCGCGGCTTGGCGAACTGCACCAGCGCACGCGGGAAACCCCGCTGTTCAACCCCGTCTTCCAGCTCTCGCTCGATCTGTCGCGCGCGCTGGAAGGAGGCGACCTCAGTCTCGACGACATGGCAGGGCTGGTCGCGGAACTGGAGTGTGACGGGCTGAAGGCCCGCGCCCGCAAGCTGCGCGGCCTGCTCACCCCGGTGCCTGCGCCCCCGCCCCTGTCAGGCGAGGATGATGACTTCGCCGCCTTCCGCGCCCGCTGGGAAAACCCGCAGCTCCACGCGGTTTTCACCGCGCACCCGACCTTCCTGCTCTCGCCCGAGCAATCCCAAGCCGTGGCCATCGCCGCCTCAGCCGCACATGAGGTGGACGAGACGGTCTGCGCCGTTCCCGCCACCCGCACGGCGGTGACGCTGGAACACGAACACCGCGCCGCGATGGCCGCCATGGCACGGGCGCAGGATGCCCGCGACGTGATCGTCGCCAAGCTGCTCGAAGAAGCACAGGGCCGCTGGCCGCAGGAATGGCGCGCGCTCCGCCCCCTGCCGTTCCGCTTCGCCAGCTGGGTGGGCTATGACATGGACGGGCGAACCGACATCGGCTGGCACACCTCGATCGCCTTCCGGCTGGAGGAAAAGGCCGAGCGTCTGGCGCGCTACACCGCCAGCCTTGAACGGTTTGATCCGGCTCACCCGCTGCTTGAAACCCTGCGCCCCGCGACCGCCTTCGCCAACGCGCGGGCCGAGGATTTCTCGGGTGACCTGTCCAGTGCCGAAGCGCTGGCCACCGCCGCCAACCGGCTGACGATGCACAGCGGGGACAACCTGTTGTCACTCACCCCAGTGATTGCCGCGCTCGAAGCCGAAGCCGCCAGCACCCCTGCGCCGCGCGCCATCGCTCTCCTCACCCTCGCCGCCGCGATGCGCGCCGACGGGCTCGGCATGGGCTGGATCCATTTCCGGGTGAACGCCAAGCAGCTCCACAACGCGGTGCGCCGCCGGATGGGCGAGGATGCCGAAGGCATCGATCTCGCCAGCAAGGGCGCGCTCGCCGCGCTGCGGGCGATGGTGGAAGGGGCCAAGCCGCTGCGGACCAATTTCGCCGCATTGGCGACCGAAAGCTCCACCGCGATCCGCCAGTTCCTCGCCATGGCGCAGATCATCAAGCACATCGATGCCGATGCGCCGATCCGGATGCTGGTGGCCGAGTGCGAACAGCCCGCCACGGTGCTCGCCGCGCTCTATTTCGCCAAGCTGTTCGGGGTGGACGGCAAGGTCGATGTCTCCCCCCTGTTCGAGACCGAGACCGCGCTGGAGCACGGCGGCCGCTTCCTCGACGCATTGCTCGCCGAGCCTGCCTACCGCGCCTATGCCAGAGCGCGCGGGCGGGTGGCGGTGCAGACGGGTTTCTCGGATGCGGGGCGGTTTGTCGGGCAGGTCCCCGCAGCGCTCGCGATCGAGCGTCTTCAGGGCCGCTTGGCCGAAGCCATGGCCGCCAACGGCCTCGGCGATGTGGCCGCACTGGTGTTCAACACCCACGGCGAAAGCATGGGCCGCGGTGCGCATCCGGCGAGCTTCGCCGACCGGATCGAATGGCCGCTTTCCCCCTGGGCACGCCGCCGCTTCGCCCGGGCGGGCATCCGGCTCGAGCCCGAGGTGAGCTTCCAGGGCGGCGACGGCTACCTGTTCTTCGCCACGCCCGAACTGGCCCTCGCGACCCTCTCGCGCATCGCCGAGGCACGCCCGGCCGAGACCGATCTCGCCGCGCCCGCCGATCCCTTCTACCACCGCACCGATCTCAGCCTCGATTTCTACCGTGCGGTGAAGGAGCATCAGGGCGATCACCTCGCCAGTCGCACCTATGCCCGCGCGGTGACCGCCTTTGGCCTCGGCCTGCTCAACCCCACCGGCAGCCGGGTCTCGCGCCGCCAGTCGGACATCAACGCCGACCGCGAGATGAGCCTCAGGCAGATCCGCGCGATCCCGCACAACGCGATCCTCCAGCAGCTCGGCTATCCGGTGAACGTCATCGCCGGGGTCGGCAGTGCCGCGGATGGCAACCGCGAGGAAATCGCCGCCCTGCTCGAAGGCAGCGCGCGGGGCAGCCAGATTTTGCGCCTTGTCCGCGCCGCCAATGCACTCGCCAGCATCAAGACCGTGGCGGCCTATGGCGAGCTGTTCAACTCGGCCTATTGGGCCAGCCGCACCTATCGCGGGACGGAGGATCACCTTGCCGGGGCCTGCGCCGCGCTGGCGGAATATCTGGTGGGCGATGACCGGACGGGCGTTTTCCGCCGCCTCGCCTCGCGCCTCAGGATCGATGCCCTGAAGCTCCACCGCCTGCTCGACCTTCTCCCCGGCGACACTGCCGACACCGATGGCCGCGAGCATGTGCGGCGGCGCATCGGGGTGCTTCAGGCGCTGCGGCTGGCGCTGCTCCAGCACATGTTCCTCAAGGTCGTCGCCGTCCCCGCCTTCAGCCGCGCCAACGACATCAGTCGCCGCGATGTCATCGACATGGTGCTGACCTTGCGGATCGACGAAGCCCTTGCCCAGTTGCGCCGCGCCTTCCCTGTCCGAGTGCCCGGCCCGCGCGATTTCCCGCTGGACGAGCCTTCCGATTACCCTGACGGCGGCGAGGAAGGCTATGGCGCGATCGAGCGCGATTTCATGACGCCGATCGCAAAAGCGCAGGACCTGAGCCTCAGGATCAGCACCGCCATCGCCAATGAATTCGGCGCGCACGGGTAATTCCGCCGACCTGCGGATGTTTCACGTGAAACTGCGCAAAAGCGCCCGGCGAGCGGGGTCTGGAGGGGGTCTAGAGTCTGTCCTGTTTAGATTGAGGCATAGCCGCTGTTTCTGAGGTAGTTGGCGCATTCGTGTGGCGGGAAGGC
>JAIEOM010000259.1 GCA_019750455.1 Sphingomonadales bacterium
GCGTGCCACGGCATGTCGGCGCGCAGCCCCGTGCCGAACTGTTCGATCCAGCGATACTCCGCCTGGGCGATCTCGCGGCCGATGAAATAGCCCGAGGTCAGCCCGCCGCCTGCCCACCAGTTGCCGGTCAGCCAGCCGACCAGCAACTGGACCGCTGCCGTGATCAGGCCGTGTTCGACAAGCGCGAGATCGGGCATGTCCATCCTTTCTGCCGGCGGCCAGTGCGCGCGGCTGTGCCCCGGCGCGATCAGTCCGGCAGCAGCGTCCGGCCTTCGAAGCGGGCGATCGCGTGTTCCACGACCTTGGCCACCGCATCATCGGAAAAGAACCCGCCGGGTATCAGGCAGCGGTCGATCAGCACGCGGCGGAAGGCGGCGAAGGTTTCGGGATCGGGGGGCGTGGCCTGCGTCCAGAACCGGTCGAGCCCGTCCTGACAGGTCAGCGCGGGCATATCGTAGATCGCGGTGCCCAGCACGATCACCGGCAGGCCGCGCGCCAGGCCGAGCGTGCCGCTGGTGCTGTTGATCGTCACCATCCCCAGCGCGCGTTCGGCCACCGCCTCGATATCGCCCCAGGCGAGGTAATCGACCCGGTCCTCGACCCCGGCACGCAGGGCGAGATCGCGGGCTTCCAGCTCCCAGTCGCGAACCCCGTTGTCGAGCGGGTGTTCCTTGACGACCAGCCGGACATCGGCCGGAGCATGGGCAGCGAAGGAATCGATCACCACCTTCAAGGCATCGGCCACCCCGGCAAAGGGCGAGTGGAGCCGGATCTGCGCGTCCGAATCGAGTTGCAGCGGGAACAGGAAGTAACGCGCGCTATCCGCTTCCAGTCGCTCGATCAGCTGCACCGCCCGTTGCTCGCGCAGCTGGCGGCTGTTGAGCTTGCGCGCCCAGCCTGCCCCTTCGACCAGCGGGTGCCAGGGGCGGTGGTTGGTCCAGCCCTTGAAGCGCCAGCGTGTCAGCACGTCCGCCGCGTTGTAGAACAGCCCCTGCGTCGCCCGGCGGCGGAAGGAAGACAGCACGCGCTTGTGTTCGGGCAATGGCGGCAGTGCTGCGGCGGCATCGCGATACCACTGCGGATCGCGCGGCAGCGAGCTGTGGCCGTTGACCCCGCCAAGCTCCATCGTCACCCAGTCGGGGCGGATATACCCTTCCTCGAACACCCAGGCGCGAATATTGCGCGCCCGGCAGATTTCCAGCGCGCCGGTGTGGTGATCGCGGCAATCGCCGAACAGCATGATATCGGTGATCTGGTGCGTATCAAGCAGCCCGGAGAAGGTTTGCGGCCAATCCGCCAGCGATCCGGTGTAATCGATCCCGTTGGCGAGGCGCCAGTACAGGCGGTCACCGCCGTTGAAGTTGACCTTGAACACCTTGTGGCCGCGCGCGATCAGGCCCTTGCCCAATTCACGGAAGAAAGGCCCCATCAGGCCCTGCAACAGCATCACGCGGCGCGGCTGACTGTCGAGCGCGCTGGCAGCTTCCGGGCCGGGTGCAAGGGAGGGATTTGCGTTGCGGCCAGCAGCCATGTCACGTCCAGAAGATTGATCACTCAAGATTGTCCCCCTAATGCGCCGTAGTGTCCGATGTCGACCCTGACCGATGCTTGCCTGTGCGCATCACGACGATTTTGGCCAGCCTGTGGCCGTGGATGACCATTGCGCCCCGCAGCAGCGCTTTTGCGAGCGGGGGACGCGGCAATCGGCCCGGCGGACGACGAGAGGCTTCTGGTGATTGATCCGCTTGCATGTTTGCTGATGGCTGTGGGGCTCGTCGCGGTCGATGCTGCGGCGCGTCCCGGAGTTCTGGCCGCGCGCCGGCCGCGCAGTGCAGGCGGGCTGGCGGTGCTGATCGGGGCAGGGGCAGCGCTGCTCGGCGTGCTGGTTGCGGTGATGGGCGCATGGGTGCCGGCGGCCGTGCTGGTGGTGCTGCTTGGCGCGGCGCTGACGCTGGTTTCCAACATCAAGCGCGATGTGCTGGGGGAGCCGCTGGTGTTCACCGATCTGGCGCTGGTCGGGGCGGTGTTCCAGCATCCCCAGTTCTACCTTTCCGCACTGCGACCGTGGCATGTGGCGGCGCTGATACTGGGCGGGGCAACGCTGGGCGCAGTGGTGCTGTTGCTGGCGACCGGTGACCTGTCAGCGCGTCTCTATGGCCTCGGTCTGGCGGGGCTTGGGCTGCTGTGGCTCAAGGCGGCGACCGGCCACGCAGTGTGGCGCCCGCTTGCTGCCGACCCCGATCTGGAGCGCGATGTCCGCACCCACGGTCTCGTCGCCATCCTGCTGGTCTACTGGCGGCTGTGGAAGCAGCAGGACGCTCCGCAGTCCCCCCCGCGCCTCCCCGTTGCGGGCGAGGTTGATGCGCTGCTGATCGTTATTCAGTGCGAATCCTTTGCCGATCCGCAGGACCTGTTCGGGGCAGGGGAGCCGGCTCTGCCGGGCCTTGCCGCGGCGCGGGCGCAGGCGTGGCGCGCGGGGCGGCTGGCGGTGCCGGGCTTCGGGGCCTACACCATGCGTACCGAGTTCGGAGTGCTGTTCGGCCTGCCCGAAAGCGCGCTGGGGCTGCATCGCTTCGACCCTTTCCTCACCGCTGCCAATGCCGCCGGATGGGCGCTGCCCAACCGGCTGGAGCGGGCGGCGTGGACCAGCACCTTCGTCCATCCCCACGACATGCGCTTTTACGGGCGCGACCGGTTGATGCCCGCAGCGGGGTTCGACCGGATCGTGGGCGAGGATGCCTTCCCCGCGCCAACGGCGGCAGAGGGGCGCTATGTCACCGATGCCGCGGTGTGCGACGGACTGCTGGCACTGGCGGGCGAGGCCGCAGGGCGGCACTTCCTTTACGCTGTCACCATCGAGAACCACGGCCCCTGGTCGGCAGGGGGCGCGGGCGGGGCGGGCAACAAGGCGGAATATCTGCGGCTGCTGGCCAACAGCGATGCCATGCTGGCGCGGCTGCTGGCCGAACTTCCGCGTCTGCGGCGCCCTGTCACCTTGTGCTTTTTCGGCGATCACCGCCCGAGCATCCCGGCTGTCAGCCTGCCGGGAGGGGACCGGCACACGCCCTTCGTGATCGTCCGGTTCGATGCGGACGGGAACGCCATCCCCGCCGCCGATCCGGCGCAGACCCTGACCCCGGCCGAACTGCACGGCGAAATCCTCGCCGCGCTTGGCTCAGGGGACGGGCAAGGCTCGTAGCAGACGGTCGCGCAAGGGACGGGGCAGGGCGGCGCCGAGCCATCTGAGCAGCAGGAACCAGCGGGGCGTCACAACTTCGCTCCGGCCGGCTGTGGCCGCGCCGATGATCGCTTGGGCGACCCGTTCCGGCGCGATCTCTCCGGGGCGGGCATAGGCATGGGTGCCTTGCGCGGCGGCGGCGAAAAATCCGGGCGAGGCAAGCGTCACGCTGACCCCGTGCGGCTTCAGCGCCAACCTGAGGCTTTCGGCAAACAGCGAAAGGCCGCACTTGCTGCTGGAATAAGCGGCAGCGAAGGGGAGCGGATGCGATGCGGCGGCGCTGCCGACGAGGACAATGCGCCCGGCGCCGCGGGCGGCCATCCGCTCGCCGAGTTCGGCGGCCAGCGCCGCCGGGCCGACATAGTTGACCAGACCAAGCCTCGCGACCAGCTCCGCGCTCTCGAATCGCCGCCCTGTCTCGCGCGTGTCGCCCGCTCCCGCGACGAGGAACGCGGCATCGAAAGGGCCTGCGTCATCCGATTCGCGCAGCGCGGCGAGCGCGGCGGTGATGTCGGCGATGTCGACACAGCGGGTGGTGACCGCCGTGCCGGGGGTGGAGCGGCAGTCTGCGGCAAGCCGGTCGAGCGCGTCGGCCTTCCGGCCCCACAAGGTCAGGCTAACGCCAAGAGATGCAAGCTGCCGCGCAAGATGGCCGCCGAGATTGCCCGATGCGCCGCAAACCAGCACATGCTGGCCGGCAAGTGCGCTGCGGGCGCGGGAGGCGAGCGTGGACGGCAGTGGATCAGACATTTCGCGGGGTTAGCGAAAGCCGCAGCCTGCCGCCAGCGCGGGAAACTAATCCGTTTCGGTTCATTATAGCACATAGGGTCCCTTCCGGGGGGCACGCCCCGTGCTAATGCCGTTCAGCTTGGCGAAGGGCGGTTGCTGTCACAGGTTTTTAGCACCGGTTAGCCCGAGTCGGCCCGGGTTATGCGGCGCGCGTTCGGATCAAGGGTGGCCCGGGTGTAACGGACCGCCGCAAATACAAAAGGATGTACGGCAAGATGCTTGACTTCCGCAGGCGCTTGGCGATGGGTCGGCGGATGGATCGCACCTCTCTCGTCCGCGCGCGGGCTCGCTTGTTCGGCAGCCCGTTTCTTGAAGCGCTTACCGTTATTCCTGCGCCAGCGTTCATCGCGCTGTGGGCGATCCTGCTGCCTGCGATCCTCGTCTGCGCGCTGGTATTCGCGCCGACGTTCTGGGCGCCTGCCCTGCTGGTGGTGGGGGCGCTGGTCTGGAGCTTCACGGAATACGCGCTGCATCGCTACGTCTTCCACTTCGAAGCGCGCTCCGAACGGGTGAAGCGCTGGATCTACATCATCCACGGCAACCACCACGCCGATCCCAATGATCCGCTGCGCAATCTGATGCCGCCGGTGGTCAGCTTGCCGGTGGCCGCTCT
>JAIEOM010000057.1 GCA_019750455.1 Sphingomonadales bacterium
GGGGTTGATGTTGGCGCGATCCCCTTGCCCCTCTGCCCCAACCCTGCGATGGCTGGGGCATGAGCACGATGAAACTCTACGGCTACTTCCGCTCGTCCACATCCTACCGCCTGCGCATCGCCCTGGGCCTCAAGGGCCTCGCCTTCGAGAACATCCCCGTCGATCTGCGCACCGGGGAAAACAAGGACGCAGGCTTCACCGCGCGCAATCCCTTCGGCTCGCTCCCCATGCTCGAAGCGGACGGGCGCGACCGGGCGCAGTCGATGGCGCTGCTGGAATGGCTCGATGAAGCCTATCCCGAGCCGCGCTTTCTCCCGCAGGATATCGAGGCGCGCTACACGTCACGCGAACTGGCCTACGCGATCGCCACCGAGATCCACGCGGTCAACAATCTGCCGGTGCTGAAATACCTCAAGGACCCGCTCGGCCACACGCAGGACGAGATCGACGTGTGGTATCGCACCTGGCTGACGCGCACTCTCGATCCGGTCGAGGCGCGGCTCGCACAACTGGGCACGGGCGATTTCCTGCATGGCGACGCGCCGGGGCTGTTCGAGATCGTGCTGATCCCCCAGCTCGCGAACGCGCGGCGGTTCGATTACGACCTGTCAGCCAGCCCCCACATGACCCGCATCGAAGCCGCCTGCCTCGCCCTGCCCGCCTTCGCCGCGGCGCACCCGGACAGGCAGCCGGATGCCTCGGCATGAACAGCCCCTCTTTCGTCATTGCGAGGAGCCTCGCACAGGCGACGCGGCAATCCATGAACAGCCCGCTTCGCACGGCGCAAAGGTGGGCCGTGGATTGCTTCGCTGCGCTCGCAATGACGATGAAGCCAAGACCAGCCAGATCATAAGAACACGTCTCGGGAGGACACATCAATGAAACTCGCAACCCTCGACAACGGCACGCGCGATGGCATGCTTGTGGTGGTCAGCAAGGACCTCACCCGCTGCTGCGCCGCCGGTTACATCGCGCCGACCATGCAAGCAGCGCTCGACAACTGGGACCGTGTCGCGCCGGAGCTTGAAGTGCTGGCCCGCGATGTCGAGCATGAAACCGTGCCGTGCGAACGCTTCCACGAACGGCAAGCCCATTCTCCCCTGCCGCGCGCTTACCAGTGGGCCGATGGCAGCGCCTATATCAACCATGTCGAGCTGGTGCGGCAGGCGCGCGGGGCGAAGGTGCCGGACAGCTTCTACCACGATCCGCTGATGTATCAGGGCGGATCGGACTCCTTCCTGCGTCCGCGGCAGGACATCCCGCTCGGCGATCCGGCATGGGGCTGCGATATGGAGGGCGAGATCGCCTGCATCACCGGCGATGTGCCGATGGGCGTGAGCGTTGAAGACGCCGCCTCGCACATCCGGCTGCTGATGCTGGTGAACGACGTTTCGCTGCGGGGCCTGATCCCGGCGGAACTGGAAAAGGGCTTCGGCTTCTTCCAGTCCAAGCCCGCCAGCGCCTTCTCGCCCGTCGCCGTGACGCCGGACGAGCTGGGCGATGCATGGGCCGATGCGTTGATCCACCTGCCGCTGATGGTCGACCTGAACGGCAAGCCCTTCGGCCGCGCCAACGCGGGGGTGGATGCGACCTTCAACCTCGCGCAGCTGGTGGCGCACGCGGCGAAGACGCGGAACCTTTGCGCGGGCACGATCATCGGCACCGGCACGGTTTCGAACAAGGGCGCGGATGGCGGCGCGGGCAAGCCCGTGGCCGAGGGCGGCGCGGGCTATTCCTGCATCGCCGAAATCCGCATGATCGAAACCATCCGTGACGGCGCGCCCTCGACCCCGTTCATGCAGGCGGGGGACACGGTGCGGATCGAGATGCGCGATGCGCACAACCACTCGATCTTCGGCGCGATCGAGCAACACGTGGTCGCGCTCTGATCCGGTTCAGGGGGGTCTTGACCCTTGCTAGCCCCCCCTTAGACCCCATCTAGACCCCATCTAGACCCCCTCCAGACCCCTCCCCGCGCGGGTGTTTCGCGTGAAACATTGCCGCCGCACTGCCAATCGAAGGACCTGCCCATGACCGCCTATCCGACCCTCAAGCTGTTCATCGGCGGCCAGTGGATCGCCGATGGCGAGGCCGGGACGATGGATGTGGTGAACCCCGCCACGGGCGATGTGATCGGCCAGTGCCCCAAGGCCGGGACAGCCCAGCTCGATGCCGCGCTGAAGGCGGCCGGCGATGCCTTCCCGAAGTGGAGCGCGACCTCGGGGGCAGAACGTCATGCGATCCTGCGCCGGGCGGCGGACCTGATGCGCGAGCGGGCTGCGGACATGGCCCGCATCATCACCGCCGAAATGGGCAAGCCCCATGCGCAGGCCGTGGGAGAGATCACATCCGCCGCCGATGTAATTGATTTTCTTGGCGAAGAAGCCAAGCGCCGTGGGGGCCGGCTGATCCCGACCCGTGGCAACCAGCTGATCGCGCAGATGGTGACGCATGAACCCATCGGCCCTGCGGTGCTGCTGACGCCGTGGAATTTCCCGGTCAACCTGCCCGCCAAGAAGATCGGCGGCGCGCTGGCGGCGGGCTGCACCGCGATCTTCAAACCCGCTGAAAACACACCCGCTTCCGCGCAATTGCTGGTCGAATGCTTCGTCGATGCGGGGGTGCCGGAAGGCGTGCTGAACCTCGTCCACGGCGACCCCGGCGCGATTGCCGAGCATCTCATCGCCTCGCCCGTGACCCGCAAGGTCAGCTTCACCGGATCGACCGCGATCGGCAAGCAGCTGGGCGCGCTCGCCGCCACCCACATGAAACGCTTCGCGCCCGAGCTTGGCGGCCATGCACCTGTTATCGTGAGCAAACACGCCGATCTCGCCCGCGCGGTAGCGATGTGCGCAGGCACCAAGTTCCGCAACGCCGGGCAGGTCTGCGTCTCGCCGACGCGCTTTCTGGTGGCGCGGGAAGTCTATGACGAATTCGTCGCCGAATTCGCCGCGCGGGCCAGTCGGATCAAGGTGGGCGATGCGGGAGTGGACGAGTCCGTCGAGATGGGCCCCCTCGCCCATGCCCGCCGGATTTCCGCGATGGAACAGGTGGTTGCCGACACCGGCGGCAACCGCGGCGAGATCGTTACCGGGGGCAAGGCGCTGGAAGGCAGGGGGTTCTTCTTCCCGCCCACCGTCATCGCCAACCCGGCACCCGACAGCCGCTTCATGACCGAGGAACCCTTCGGCCCCATCGCCGGGATCGTCCCTTTCGAGACGATCGAGGACGCCGTCGGCATCGCCAACGGCCTGCGCTATGGCCTTGCCGCCTATGCCTTTTCCGCCGATCTGGACGAGGCGCATTACCTTGGCCGGGCGCTGCGGGCGGGGATGGTCGGGATCAACCAGTTGATCGTGTCATCGCCCGAAACCCCCTTCGGCGGGGTGGGCGACAGCGGGTTCGGATCGGAAGGGGGCGAGGAAGGCTACCTCGCCTTTACCGACACCAAGCTGGTGATGCTCGCCAAGGCGGGCGAGTAGCCCGCGCTCAGACGATCAGCGCAGCAATCCGGGCGAGGATCGACTGTCGCGATTGCATGGGCTGAATCCGCCCATAGCGCGCGCGGCGCGAATGTTCGTCCTGGATACACACGGTACGGCGCATGGGATCCGGCCCACTGGACCAGATGGTCGGTCTTGCCATCGATCGCGTCCCCGATTCGCTGGTTGTTATGCAATCGTTTTACCAGCAAGACTGTGGAAAACACAGACCGAATATGGTTAACCCACTTGCATCCCGAAAATCAGCGATCAGTGTGACGCGCGCCCGCAGCACGGACATCGGCAAGGGTCGGATAACCGTTAACCGCCATCAGCAGATCAGCCTCGGCGAGGATCGATCTTAACACCCACGCCGCACCCTCTGCCCCGCCGAGCGCGAGGCCATAGGTATAAGGCCGCCCCACCCCCACCGCCCGCGCGCCGAGCGCCAAGGCTTTCACCGCGTCCGTGCCGGACCGCACGCCGCTGTCGAACAGCACCGGCACGTCACCCGCCGCGGCAACCACATCCGCCAGCAGATCGATGGTCGCGATCCCGCCATTGGCCTGCCGCCCGCCGTGGTTCGAGCAATAGATCGCGTCCGCCCCGGTATCGACAGCGCGGCGCGCATCGTCAGGGTGGCAGATGCCCTTGAGCACGATCGGCAACTTGGTCACCGACTTGAACCACGCCATGTCCTCCCACGTCAGCACCTGTCCGAAGGTCGCCGCCCAGGTGAAGATCGCCGCTGCCGGGTCCTCTTCAGGGGGCTTGGCGAGCAGCGAGCGGAACACGGGGTCGGTGAAGTAGTTCTGCAGCACCTTGCCGCGCAGCTGCGGGAAGTTCGAGGCATTCAGATCGCGCGGACGCCAGCCTGTGACCCATGTGTCGAGCGTCACCACCAGCGCCTTGTAGCCCGCGTCCTCAGCGCGGCGGATCAGGCTTTCCGCCAGCTCGCGGTTCTTCGGCGTGTAAAGCTGGAACCACGCGGGCGTCTCTCCGCAGGCCGCCTTCACCTCCTCCAGCGGATCATTGGCGAGCGTCGAAGCGCAAAACGGCACCCCCGTCAGCGCCGAGGCGCGCGCTGCGGCCATGTCGCCATGGCGGTCCTGCGAGGCTTCGCCATTGAGGCCGATCGGGGCCATGAACAGCGGGGTCGGGTAGCGGTGGCCGAACAGTTCGATGGACAGGTCGCGCGTGCT
>JAIEOM010000269.1 GCA_019750455.1 Sphingomonadales bacterium
AGCGGGGGCCAAGCCTCAGCGACACGATCAGGCTCGCGCCCGCGCCAGCCTCAGGGGCGGGTTTTTCAACACAATCGGGTGGTAAGCTGCCGATAGGGATTGCAGTTCGAAAATCGCATCGCTCGGCCTAGGTGGCTTTCGCTGCAACCTCGATGATCCGGAACGTCGCGGCGGCCTTGGCGATCAGCTCGCCGTCTGCTTCGATCTGCGCATCGGCGAAGGCCAGCGTGCGCCCCAGTTTCGCCGGAACCCCGCGCACTGCGAGCCATTGGCCGCTCCGCCCGACCGACAGGAAATCGACCGACAGGCTGACGGTCAGCGCAGACACGCCCTCCATCTGCGTCACGCAGGCAAGCCCCATGGCATTGTCGGCGAGCGCGGAGATCACCCCGCCATGCAGAAGGCCGCGCGCGTTGCAATGGCTGTGTGCGATCCGCAAGCCGAGGCTGAACGCCTCGCCCTCGCGCTTGGCATAGAGCGGTTCCCACGGGTCGGTCACGGGACTTCTGCGGATGTGCGGCTCGAAGCCGGGCGGGACCTCGGCGGTCATGGTTTGCCCACAAAGTCGCGGATCGCTGCCAGCACCAGATCGGGTGCTTCGAGTTCGGGCGTATGGCCGAGGTCATCGAAGGTCACCGTCTGCACGCCCTCGTAGAGCCGCGCGAGCGAGTGGGCGTTGCCTGCCGGGTGCGAACGGTCAGCAGCGCCCCACATCGAGAGGATCGGCTGCGACGGGCGGGGCAATTCGTCGCGTGCGTCCATGTAGATCTGGTAGGCGCTCGCCAGCGACCACATCGCGCCCTGCTCGAACGACCGCTCGGCGCAGGCGCAAAAATGCGGGATCTGCTCCTTGCGCCCGACCGAGAGGCTATACCACTGCGGCATGCGCTTGGGCGCCATGCGCGTCATCACGATCTGGCCGAAGATCGGCCGCGCGAGAATGCCCTTGGGATCGCGCCCTGCCTTCCAGATCGCGAAGGCCTCGGTCCCGCCCGCCTGCATCAGCGCGAGGTGCGAGGCGAGCTCGGTCAGCCGCGCGGCGATGTCGAGCGCGGCAAGACTGGCGGCGCAGGAGAAGGCGAAGATGCTCCCCTCGCCAGCGACTGCGCGCAGGAAGGCGGCAAGGTCGTCATTGGTCTCGCGGAACCCGAAGCTATAGGCACCCGTCGTCGCGGAGAAGCCCATCGCGGGCAGCTCGACTACGATGACGCGGAAGTGCTGGGCGAAGGCTGCCACCAGCGGGCCGTAGACCTCGATGGTCATCGGCGGGTCGCAGGTGAAGACGATGGTCGGCCCGCTGCCTGCCTCCAGATAGCGGTATTGCACCTTGGCGGTGCGGTGGAAGCGGACCTGCGGCGTCGCGGTGGCGGCCCAGCCGGTGCGGAAGCGCGCCATCTTGGCAGCGCCGCCCCAGGTGTCGAGCCGCGCGCCGAGGCGGGTGAGAAGGCCGGTCACGGCTGCATCTCCCGCGCCTTTGCGGTCCGCCCGAGGAAGAGGGCGGCGACCAGCAGGAACACCGCAATCGCAAGGTGCCGCCCGACAATCGGCGGGCCCGCACCGGCGCTGAAAGCGAGGTAGGCGTCGCCGAGCGGCATCAGCAACGCCGCCAGCGCCATCCAGCGCAGTGCGGCGAAGTCGCTGCGGGCGAGCAGCACGGCCGTCAGCACCGCGATGAACCCGGCGCGAAGGCCGTAGACCTGCACCCAGCCCAGTGCGCTCAGCTGGTCGACGGGGAGGCCCATATAAGTCGCAAAGCCCTGCGGATCGAGCACCGTGCGGACAGCGTTCAGCCCCTGCAGGGCCGCAATCGCGGCGGCGAGCCAGGACCCTGCTGTGCGGGTGCTGCGGAATGGGTTGGCTTGTGTGACCATGTTGTCCTCCATTGTCCTGTCGGAGGGAGGCTATGCGATTGCCAGTCGCGACGCTTCTTGCGATACGGCAAAACGGTTTCCTGAATTCGCAAAGGAATGCCCCTGTGCCTTTCGATCCCCAGGACTTAAGCGATCTCATTGCGATCCGCGATGCGGGCACGCTCAGCGCGGCGGCCAAGGCGCGTGGGGTGGCGGTGTCGACCGTGTCGCGGCGGATCGAAACGCTCGAAGCGGCGCTCGGCTTGCAACTGGTCGACCGCCGCACAGACGGGGTTCGGCTGACCCACGACGGGTTCGCGGTCGCCGAGGCGGCCTCGCCGATTGCCGAGCAGATGCGCCGCGTCGAGCGGGTGGCCGAGAGCCTGCGTCAGGGGGTCAAGACGGTGCCGGTGCGCATCTCGGCGACCGAGTTCGTGATCTCCGACGTGCTGGCCCCGGCGCTCGACCGGCTCTGGACGATGGGCGCTGATTTCCCGGTGCACCTGCAATCGCAGGCCGACGTGGTGAGCCTTGCCGGACGCGACGCCGATCTGGCGATCCGCATGGTGCGGCCCGACGGCGCAAGCCTCTATGCGCGGCGGCTTGCGGAGATCCGGCTCGGGCTGTTCGCTTCGGCCGATTACCTCGCCGGGCGGAAACCTGCTGGAATCGACCTTAGGGACGAGCGGCTGCTTGTTTACGACGACAGTTACGGGCGCCTGCCCGAGCTTGAGTGGATCGACCGGCACGAGCTTACCTATGCGGTGGCGATGCGCACGGGCAGCACCCGCGGGCTACTCGCCGCGGCGCTTTCAGGCGCGGGTATCGCGCTGCTGCCGGTGCCTTTCGCCCTGCGCACCGGCACGTTGGTCGAAGTCCCGCCGCCCTCCGCCCTGCCAATTCGCCAGCCGTGGCTGATCGTGCACCGTGACCTTCGTGGACTGCCTGCTATAAGGCTCGCTCAGAAGTGGGTCGCTGAGGCCTTCGCCAGCCTGCCGTAAGCGATCAAAATCCGCGCCTAGACCCTTGCCTCACCCTGTGATCAGAAGGCACCTAATCGATCACGCCCACGGCAATGCACCCCTCGTTCCCCAGCCGTGGTCGCCCGCGAGGCGTTCGATCGCTGCGGTTAATGTATCTCGAGAAAGTTCTCAGTCATCTGTGCAACTGCTACGGCTACTCGCGTCGCCATAGCCCACCCAATCTTCAACCGGCGATCGGGCGAGCGGAGGTTCCGGCCGATCAGTCCGGAGGCAACCGCGTGCGAAAAAAGGCATAAGCCGCTTCGGCAAATTCCACATCGCGGTTCTGCAAGCCGGCGTCAGGCACATTGAGGAACACCGAGAGGCTCGGGGTGGAATGGCCCGCCCCTTCAAGCCGCCACCAGTCGATTGGGAAGGGTCCGGGATAGCTCGATCTCACGGCTTCGCCACCGTCCCCGCTATTGACGTTCACCCGGGTCACCTGCGGGACGATTGTCGTAAGGCCATTGATCGCCAGCCAGCGATCACGGGTTGCCTCGGCACTGATTACAGTCCCCCGGCTGCAGTTTCCCGTCACATTTTGCACCACGCAGCCTCCTGCATAAGGCATCGCCGGATCTGCAGCGCCATGGAACATCGCAATCGGTACCGGCTGAGCAGGCCCGGTTGTGCAGCGTCCCGGTTCAGGTTGGGCAGGCAGATTGCCCATGCTGGTGGCAATCGCAGCGATGCGCTCAGGGCGCTCGAAGGCATAGCGCATTGCCATCATCGCTCCATTCGATCCGCCGGCAATGAAGCTGCGTTCGGGACCGATCCCAAACTGGCTCGACAGCTGCGCCAGCAGGGCATCGAAAAAAGCCACGTCATCTACCGCCTCACCGATCGCCGGTGCGTCGCTGCGGCAATCGTTCCACTGTTGGTCAATGCCCAGCGGGTAGACGGCAATCGCCCCTTCACGCTCGGCAACCGTGCGGAACACCGACAAGGGGTGCACGCCGAAATTGGCGACCTGCCCGCCAGACCCACCGCCGCCATGCAGCACGAACATCAAGGCGCGCGGGCGGGTAAGGCTGGCAGGGACATGGATCAAGAATTCGCGCCGAACCGCGCCCACGTTGATGCTCTGCGTGCTGAGGCCGACCGGATAGGGTGCGGACGTGGGTGACGGTGTGGGCGTGGGGGATGGTGTTGGCGTTGCGCCAAGGTCTGGCGGCGGACTTGCCGCCGAGCCACCGCCGCAGCTCGTCAGCAATGCCCCCAACACTGCGACGAGAGTCAGCCGATCGAAGCAACGTCGACGTGTCATACACAATTCCCCTTGGCAGGGTCGACATCCCACAGGGTATCATGGTCGCGACCGCTAGTGATTATGCTGACAACGCCCTTGCGGGACTTTTCCTTCGCCTACGCACCAGAATTTGCAGAAATCCAACGTTCGTCGCATGGCAAACGAAGGAGGGAATTTGCCCTGATTTCCTTTGTTCCGGGTCTTGTGAACACGTGGCACCTTTCAGGATCCCGCAGTTCGCAACCGCACGTCCGCTAATGATGTCGTGGACGGCTCTCCACCCCGCGGGATAATTTCTGCGGATGAGTCGGAGAGGAGAGTGACGATGGAGCAAGTATCGGTTGTTGGGCTGGATCTGGCAAAGTCTGTTTTCCAGGTCCACGGTGTCAACGCGCAGGGCGAAGCAGTGCTGCGGCGCAGGCTGACGCGCGGTCAGCTGGTGAAGCTGTTCGAGAAGCTGCCGCCGTGCCTCGTTGGGATGGAAGCCTGCGCCTCGGCCCACTACTGGGCGCGCGTGTCGCGCGACAATCAGAATGAGAATGCGCGACAATCAAGATGAGAATCCGGTGTGGGGGGAGCGGCGCAGGGC
>JAIEOM010000268.1 GCA_019750455.1 Sphingomonadales bacterium
AGTTCCTCGGTGGACGTGACGAGAAAGCCCTTGTCGGTGACCTCGGTCTGGAGCGCCTTGAAGAAGTCGGCATCAGGCTGGCGAACCTCGCCGCCCTGCGCCGTCGTCAGCTTCGAGATGTCCGGAAGTCCCTGGGGAGGAGAAACGATGCTATTCATTCCCAGTCCAACGCCCCTTTCTTCCATTCATAGGCAAGGCCGACCGCGAGGATGAACAGGAACACCATCATGCCCGCCCATCCGGTCCACCCCGTCACATCGAGGCTCACCGCCCACGGGAACAGAAATGCGGCTTCGAGATCGAAGACGATGAAGCTGATCGCCACGAGGTAGAAGCGCACGTCGAACTGGCTGCGAGCATCCTCGAAGGCCGGGAAGCCGCATTCATATTCGGAAAGCTTTTCCGCGTCCGGATTGTGCACGCCGGTAAGGCGCGACACCGCCATCGGGGCCACGACGAAAAGCACCGACAGCCCGAGGGCGACCAGCACGAATAACAGTATCGGCAGATACTGGCTGAGATCGATCACAGCGATGTCCAAGCTATTAATCCCGAGCGCCGCCCTAGGCCTGTCAGGCGCGACGTGCAACCCTGCGACTCGGGGAAAACCCCGTATCGCTGTTGCAGGAAATCGAACAGACGTTGCGGCGCGTTGCGCGCCGACTATGCCACCTACTTCATCATCCGCGCTGCCGCCGTATCGGTCGCCTTGCCATAAGGCGGCTTCAATCCGCCCAGCTTGGCGATATCGATCTTCGGCTGGTGATAGACGGCGCGGGCATGGCTGAACTCGCGGAAGCCTTCTATGGCGTGATAGCTGCCCATGCCGGACGGTCCGACCCCGCCGAACGGCAGGTCTTCCATCGAGACATGGAAGATCACGTCATTGGTGGTCACCCCGCCCGAGATGGTGCGGGTCAGCACCCGCTCCTGCTCGCTCTTGTCCTCGCCGAAATAGTAGAGGCCGAGCGGGCGATCGTGCTCGTTGATGTAGTCGACAGCCTGATCGACCGACTTGTAGGTCATCACAGGCAACACGGGGCCGAAGATCTCCTCCTGCATCACGGTCATCGCGTCGTTAACGTTGCGCAGCACGGTAAGCGGCATCTTGCGCTGGTTGGCGTTGCCGAAATCCTCGCCCGCCGGATTGACCTCGATCACCTCGGCGCCCTTGTCGCGCGCATCGGCAACGAGGCCCTGAAGCCGCTCGAAATGGCGGTCGGATACGATCGAGGCGTAATCGTCATTGTCCAGAACGCGCGGATACATCGCCGCCGCCGCGTTCGTGACGCCCGCCACCGCCTCATCGGCCTTGTCCTCGGGCACCATCAGGTAATCGGGAGCAAGGCAGATCTGTCCCGCGTTCAGCATCTTGCCGATGGCAATACGCTCGCCCGCCTTGGCGAAATCGGCGCTGCGGCCCATCACCACGGGCGACTTGCCGCCCAGTTCCAGCGTCACCGGCACGAGGTTCGCCGCCGCCGCCTGCATCACCCGGCGCCCGGTGGCGGTCGATCCGGTGAAGACGAGGTGATCGAAAGGCAGCGAGGAAAACGCTGCGGCCACTTCCGGCCCGCCGGTGATTACAGCGACTTCCTCGGGCGCAAAATATTCCGCCGTCAGCTGCGCCATCAGTTCGCTTGTGCGCTCGGTGAATTCGGAGGGCTTGATCATCGCCCGGTTGCCCGCAGCAAGCACCTGCATCAGTGGTCCGAAGGCGAGCTGCACGGGGAAGTTCCAGGGCGACAGGATGCCGATCACGCCCTTAGGCTCGTAACGCAGCTCGGCCTTCGCGCCGAGAAGGCCGAGCGGAAACTGCACCTTGCGCTTTTCGGTCTTCGCCCAACCATCCATGTGCTTGAGCGCATGCGCCCCCGCGCCGACGGTTGCGGCAATATCGGTCAGCATCGACTGGTGCGCCGAACGGCTGCCGAAATCCGCGCTCATCGCCTTGGCGAATTCTTCGCCATGATCCTTCACCAGCGCCATGGCGCGGCGGATGCGGTCCTTGCGCTGGCTCATCGGTTCGGGGCGCGAAGCGGTGAAAGCGGCACGCTGGCGCGCCAGAAGGCTTTCAAGTTCAGCGCGGCGGTCGTCGGCCATGTCGTTCTCCCGTTCGGACATTATGCGTTTTGATTTGCGACGTGTTGTTGCGCAAACCCTTGCTCGGCGCAAGCGTCAGACCTTGGGCCGATTGCCTTTGACGCAATGCAGCATTACATCGCGGCCCGTATCCCATTCGTCACGCAAGGACTTTGCCATGACCCAGCTTTCCCCCGCCGATCCGGTTGTGATCCTCTCCTACGCCCGCACCCCGATGGGCGCGATGCAGGGCGCGCTGGCGGAAGTGCCCGCGACCGAACTCGGTGCAATCGCGGTCAAGGCGGCGGTGGAGCGGGCGGGCGTGAGCGGCGAGGAAATCGACCGCGCCTATATCGGTTGCGTGCTGCCGGCCGGGCTCGGCCAGGCCCCCGCCCGTCAGGCGGCGATCAAGGCGGGGCTGCCGCTTTCGGTCGAGGCGACCACCGTCAACAAGGTTTGCGGCAGCGGCATGCAGACCGTCATCATGGGCGCGGAAGCGCTCGCCAGCGGCACCATCGACATTGTCGTGGCGGGCGGCATGGAGAGCATGACCAATGCTCCCTACCTCCTCAAGAAGCACCGCTCGGGCGCGCGGCTGGGCCATGACACGGCCTATGACCACATGTTCCTCGACGGGCTGGAAGACGCCTACGAGCCGGGCCGTGCGATGGGCACCTTCGCGCAGGAAACCGCCAACGCCTATCAGATGACCCGCGAAGAGATGGACGCCTATTCCATCGAAAGCCTCGCGCGTGCCAACCGCGCCATCGCCAGCGGCGCCTTTGCCGACGAGGTGGTGCCGGTCACCGTTTCGACACGCGCGGGGGATGTGGTGGTTGAGCATGACGAAGCGCCCTCCAAAGGCCGCCCCGACAAAATCCCGCAGCTGAAGCCCGCCTTCGCCAAGGATGGGACGATTACCGCCGCGACCTCCTCCTCGATCTCGGACGGCGCTGCGGCGCTGGTGCTGACCCGTGCGAGCGTGGCCGATGCCAAGGGCCTTGCCCCCGTCGCCCGCGTCGTCGCCACCGCTGCCCACGCGCAGGCCCCCGCCCAGTTCACCACCGCGCCGATCCCCGCGATCCAGAAGGTGCTGGAGCGCGCAGGCTGGAGCGTTGACGATGTTGACCTGTTCGAAGTCAACGAGGCCTTCGCCTGCGTTGCGATGTTCGCGATGCGCGACCTCGGCATCCCGCACGAGAAGATCAACGTGAACGGCGGCGGCACGGCCCTTGGCCATCCCATCGGGGCGAGCGGTGCGCGGATCATCGTCACGCTGATCAATGCACTGAAGCAGCTGGGCAAGAAGCGCGGCGTCGCCTCGCTGTGCATCGGCGGCGGCGAAGCGACCGCGATCGCGGTCGAACTGGTCTGAATTCAAGCACCGGGCGGCGTTACGCGTCGCCCGGCAATGGCTGCGATCCCCACAGGCGATCGGCGCTGATCCAGCCCTTGCGGCCGCCGATATCGACCTCGCACCAGCCCTCCTTGCAGGGCTTCATGGCCGCGACCACCCCGGGCTCCGCGCGCCACTTTACCGCGGCTGCGACGTTCGGCCCGGCGCGGACCTCCGCCACCCCGGTGCCGATCACCAGCCCGGCGCGCACCAGATCGAGCTGGCTCGCGGAGATCCAGCCCTGCGTGCCCTCGTGATCCTCGATCAGGCGCCAGCCTTCGCGGATGCGCACCACCTTCACCGGCATGCCCTTGCGCAGATAGACCCACGACACCGGGTATTCCCGGCTCGGCCCCGATCGCATGTTGACCTTCTCGTAGCGCAGCGCCGCCCAGTAAGGGAGCACCTTGTCCTGCGCGCTGAGCGGCGACAGAACCGCCCCGGCGGCGAGCACCATTGCGAGACACCAAGCGATCAAGAAGCGAAATCCCTGCATAACCGGGCGATAGCGCCTTCCGGTCCGCGGTTTCAAGCCGCGCGTGTCGATCCGCGCCTTGACCGCCCCGCCCCTCAGCGATTAGCCCTCTGGCCATGACCCAGCGCCCTCCCCGTCCGCTTGCCGCGCGTCCGCGCGTGATCGTCACCCGCCACCTGATGCCGGAGGTCGAGGCGCGGATGCGCGAGCTGTTCGATGTGGTGCTGAACGAGGAGGATGTGCCGCTCACCCGCGACCAGCTGGCCGCCGCGATGCGGGATTGCGACGTGCTGGTGCCGACCGTCACCGACCGGATCGATGCCGATCTGATCGCCGGCGCTGGCGAGCGATTGGGCCTGATCGCCAGCTTCGGTGCGGGAACCGAGCATATCGACCTCGCCGCCGCCGCCGCGCGCAAGATCATCGTCACCAACACGCCGGGCGTTTTCACCGATGATACTGCCGATCTCGCGATGGCCGGGATCATCGGTGTGCCGCGCCGGATTCGCGAGGGCACCGCACTGGTACGCCGGGGCGAGTGGACCGGCTGGGCGCCCTCGGGCCTGCTCGGCAGGAAACTGGCGGGCAAGGTGCTCGGCATCGTCGGGATGGGCCGTATCGGTCAGGCCGTCGCCCACCGCGCCCGCGCCTTCGGGCTGGAGATCGCCTATTACAACCGCAAACCCCTGCCCGAGGCGCTGGAGCGGATGCTGGGTGCGCGTTACGTCGCCGATATCGACACGCTGATGGCCGAGGCCGA
>JAIEOM010000119.1 GCA_019750455.1 Sphingomonadales bacterium
AACGCGGGATCACAAAGATCAGCAAAGCCAGAAACACGAAGGCCGCGTTCAGGACCCGTGCCTGATCAGGCTTGATCGAGGGCGCGCCCTCGCCCAGCATTACCGCCGCGCTCATCACGGCCATCAGCAGCGCGAACACACACCGAACACCGCCGGGATCACCATCACGATCCGGAACCGGTCGATCCGGCGAAACCACATGAACATGAGGATCGCCAGCTCGAACATTACGCCCGGCAGCACCCATGCATTGATCACATCCAAGACAGGCCCCCTTCGGTCCTGTCCTGTAATGACGAATAGTTGCGATCAACCTACCGGCAGGATCACAGCGGCGACCATTCGGGCGCGTCGTCATCATCCTCGACCTCGACCGTCTTGGTCTCGGTCGCGGTGCGATCGGGCAGGTAGGACAGCACGGCGTCGAGCAGTTCGGGGATGCCCGCGCCAGTCGCGCCCGAGACGGCAAAGACCTGCTCCGCACCTGCATCCAGCAGCTCCTTGCGGAAGCCTTCGACCAGTTCGGCATCGGCAAGGTCGAGCTTGTTGAGCACAACAAGCCGGGGCTTTTCGTCCAGCCGCGTGTGCTCCTTGTCGCCGTAAGCCGCCAGTTCCTCCTCGACGATGCGCATCGCCTCGGCGGGGTCGGCGTCCTCGGTGCCGGTGATGTCGATGAGGTGGATCAGCACCCGGCAGCGTTCGATATGGCCGAGGAAGCGGTCACCGATGCCGACACCATCCGCCGCGCCCTCGATCAGGCCGGGAATATCGGCGAGCACGAATTCGCGGCCCTTGTGGCGCACGACGCCAAGCTTGGGGACGAGCGTGGTGAAGGCATAGTCCCCCACCTTGGCCTGCGCATTGCTGACCGCGTTGATGAAGGTCGATTTGCCGGCATTGGGCAGGCCGACAAGGCCCACATCGGCGAGCAGCTTCAGCCGCAGCCACACCCAGGCCTCCTCGCCCGGAATGCCCGGCTGGTGCTGGCGCGGGGCGCGGTTGGTCGAGGTCTTGTAGCTGGCGTTCCCGCGTCCGCCCATGCCGCCTTCGAGGAAGACGATGCGCTGGCCCACCTCGGTGAAGTCGGCGAGCACCTCTTCCTTGTCTTCGGACAGGATCTGCGTGCCCACGGGCACCTTGATCACCAGCGGCTCGGCCGAGGCGCCGGTGCGGTCCTTGCCCATGCCGTGGCCGCCGCGCGGGGCCTTGAAGTGCTGCGAATAGCGGAAGTCGATCAGCGTGTTGAGCCCGGCGACGGCTTCGAACACAATGTCACCGCCGCGCCCGCCATTGCCGCCGTCGGGGCCGCCATATTCAACGTATTTCTCACGCCGGAACGAGACGGCCCCGGGGCCGCCTCCGCCGGACTTCACATAGATCTTGGCTTGGTCGAGGAAATGCATGGCGGCCCCATAGGCATTTCCTGCTGCAATTGCGAGGAGAATGGCACGCGCAAGTTTCCCCTCCCGCCTGCGGGAGGGGTTAGGGGTGGGCGCGAACGGCAAGAGTCTCGCGTCACAGGCCCCCCCTGCCCCTCCCGCGAGCGGGAGGGGAGTTTTCAGAACCGCGCTTCCACGCCGACCACAGCAGACCGCCCCGGCGAGACGAAGCTGAACACCTGCTCGTAATTCTCGTCGAGGATGTTCTCGACGCGGGCGAAGGCGTTGACGCTATCAGTCAGCTTCACGCGGGCGTTGAGGTTGACGAGGGTGTAGTCGTCCAGTTGCACCCGCACCGGGCGGAAGCTCGGATCGGTGAAGGCAACATCGGGCGTCGCGCCGTTGTGGCGCACCACCAGCGTGGCCGAAGCCGCATCATCCGGCGCGGTCCAAGTCAGCGCGGCGCTGGCGATGTGTTCGGGGCGGCGGACTTCCTCCACCCCGCTCTCGCGCGCCTTGAGCCAGGAATAGGCCGCATCGAGGCTCCACTGGTCGGACAGTTGCGCGGCCAGCGACACCTCGACCCCGCGCTGCTTGCTTTCCGTAGTGCGGTTGGCCGGGGTGGCGATGAAGGTCGGGGCTGGGAAGGTGGTGAAGATCTCGCCATCAAGCTCGCTGTCGAAATATGTCACCGCCACGCTGGCGCTTTCTCCCAACTGCTGGTCGAGGCCCACTTCCCATCCGGTCGACTTCTCGGGACGCAGCGCTGCATTGCCGATGAAGCGCCCGTCAATGAAGCCGTAAAGCTCGAAGAAGCCGGGGTTCTTGACCCCCGATCCGCCCGCCGCGCGCAGCCGGGTGGTGTCGGTGATACGATAGCCTGCGCCCACCCGGAAGGTGGTGGCATCGCGGAACAGATCGTTGAAGTCGTGACGGATCGCAGCAGACAAGTCCAATGCCTCGCCGCTGTAGCGGTATTCGCCGACCAGACCGACCTGCTCGATCTCGCGCCGCTCGTCGAACACGAAGCCGCCGGGGGTGGCGTTGCGGAAGCCTTCGACCTCGTAATCGGCGGCGAAGGTGAGCTTGTGGTCATCTGCTACCGCCAACGCGCTGACGTAAGACGCCTTGAAACGGTCGCCCTCGCTGGCCGAGGTGATGCCGAAGGGGCTGTCGGTCTCACGCTCGACATCCGCGATCTGGGCGGAGAGGTCGTGGGTCCAGCGCCCCTCCAGCGTTTCGAGCTTCGCGCCGACGAGGGCGTAGATCGCCTCGTTGGTGAAGGTCACGCCGGGGCTGTCGATGATGAAGCCGAAAGTGGGGCTGGTGCGGTCGAAGTTGCTGTCGTTGGTCCGGCCTTCGGTGCGGATGAAGCGGGCGGCGGCGCGCAGGGTGAGCGCTTCCGTCACCTCGACGCTGCCCTTGCCTGCGAGGGTGTAGCTGTCGCGGCCAATGTCGCGCGTGCCGTTCCGGGCGTTGGGCTGGCCATCGGTGCTGACGACCACGGCGGAGAGGGCTGCATCCCAGCTGTCGCCGAAAGCGCCGTAACGCAGCGCGCCATTGACCGTCCCGTGAGTGCCGCCCTCCAGCCGCGCATTGAAGCCCGGACGGCTGCGCCCGTTGGCGCTTTCATAGGAGACCACCCCGCCGATCGCGTCGGGGCCATAGAGCGCCGATTGCTGGCCGCGCAGCACCTCGACCCGCGCGCCGGGCTCGGCTTGCAAGGTGCCGATGTCGAACTCGCCCGCGAAGGGATCGGAAACCTCGATCCCGTCGACCAGCACGAGGACGTGATTGGCTTCGGAGCCCCGCAGGCGGATCTGGGTCTGGCCTGCGACGCCTGCGACGGCGACGCCGGGGACGTCACGCAGAATGTCGGCGATATCGCGGGTCTGGCGGCTTTCGAGCTGTTCAGGCGTAATGACCGCAACCGAGCCGGTATAATCCCGCAGTTTGATCCCCCCGTCGCGGCTAGCGCTCACCACAATCGGAGGGGGCGATGGCACGAAATAGACTTCGCCGGCGGTATCATCCGCGGCCTCATCCTGCGCCACCACCGGCGCAGCCCAAACCAGCGCCGCCGCAGCGACGCTTCCCAACAATGCAAAATTTTTCACGGATTCCTCCCGTCATCAGCAACATGGTGGCCGCGAGGGGTTTCGATCCCTCACAGCCCAGCGATGTCGCTCACAACGAAAGTCAGTTTCCGCGCCTGGCCAACCCCTGAACCAAGCAAAGAGCGACACGCCCCGGTCGGTCTCCTGGCTCACGGATCAACGCATGGGATGCTCGCCTTCCCGGATGGCCCGAAGACCCCCAGTGGCTGCCCTCCCGAAAGGAGGGAGCGCACCCCACACTCACCGCTTACAGTTGCAGGGACAGCTGCGGATTCAAACCGCATTCCCGTTACCGAAACGCGGGAGCAGCGATAGCGTCAGGCCAAGCTGACGGCAAGTGATGTAAAGCATGGCAATAATGCGAGCGCTGTATCGGCCCGAAGGGCCGCAAGCGCGAACGCACGCCGCGGCTTATGCCGCGAAAGCCAAGGCGGACGGACGTCCGCCGCCCGGCGTCTGAGGGCGAAAACAAAAAAACCCCGTTCAACGCAAAAGGCCCTCCCGCATGGGGAGGGCCTTTTGCGTTGAACTGGTGGAGCCGAGGGGGATCGAACCCCTGACCTCGTCATTGCGAACGACGCGCTCTCCCATCTGAGCTACGGCCCCGTTCCAGTTTTACGCGCCCGCCCGGAGGCGAGAGCGCGGGCATTAGCGCCTGGCGCAAAGGCTTGCAACGGCGATTTTGCGCCGTGTCTGCCCTCCTCCCTTACTTGCCCGGCGCGGTGCCGGTGACGGGGGCGATGGGCTGCACCACCGGCTGGGACGTGACGCCTTCGGTCACCGGAATGACCGGCACAGGCAGGCCCGTGACCGGATCAATCACGGTCTGGGTCGGGCCCGGGGCGGCTCCGCTCACAAGGCCGGCACGATGCTGCTGCACCGCCACCCAGCCGGGCTGCGATGCCCCATACAAGGTGCCCCACTTCGCATCCCATTCCGCCGAGGCGCGCTGGTACTGCTCGTACTCGTCAAAGAACTGTTCGAACGGCATCAGCAGCCCGTCGAAATTGGCCTGCGCGAAGGCGAGCGGATCGGTCGGCGGGGCGGCCAGAGCGCGGTTCGACATGTCGAGCGCGGCTCGGCAGAACCCGGCGCGGGCGGCAGGCTCGGCGAAGAAGTTGTAGACCTGCGTGGTGTAGCCATCGCGCGCAACGATCGCATCGCGCTTGACGCGGAAGCGGCTGGTGTAGCTCTTCTCGATCCGGTCGTTGACCGCCTTCAG
>JAIEOM010000025.1 GCA_019750455.1 Sphingomonadales bacterium
TAAGGCGCTGGAATTTCAGTTTTTCTATGGTCAGCCACTTGATGGCCTCGGCAATGATCGCGAATGCCTCCTTACTCACCAGCAGTTCGTGGACGACCTCCTTTTCGCTGGCCATTGCGTCTCCTCCCGCCATTGTTCGCTACTGATCGGGGCCCTTGGCGTTGGTTCCATATCTCCTCGCCGAGCCGCTGCAACGATTCGGACCAGTGGTATGAAAAACAGACCCACGTGGTCATGGATTCAGGACCACGTGGTATTACCAGCATGCCACCCTGGTCATGAATCCATGACCACGTGGTGCCAAAAATCGACCCACCCGGTATCAAAAACCGGACCACCCGGCATCAAAAACAGTGATTCGCGGACTTCTCCGACTTCGCCCTACAAAACAGTGATTGAGAAAAGGTTTCGCCTGCGGCCCCTTTGGTGACGACGCACTGCGTCATTTGGTCAACCAGAAGGGGAAGACAATGAAGGTTCAGGATCTCAAGCAGGCAGGAGGGACGCTCGCCGTCGCCTTTGCTGCCGCCACCGCCATGAGCGTCTTCGGTATCGAAGCGGCCATGGCCGGCACCGATGCTACGTTCAATACGGCGCTCACGCGGTTCACCGGCTTCCTTCAGGGGTCGGGCGGACGGATCATCACCGTTCTGTCGCTCGCGGGCGGCATCGTCGCCATGGCCAGCGGGCGTTTCTCGCTCGGCCAGGTCGCGATCCCCGTCGGCGTCGGGGTCGGCGCCGGGACCGGCGTGCCGATCGTCACTTCCACAGTCACGGCGACGATCTGAGCGAGAGCACGGATCAACGCGAACGGGGGCGCTGCTCCATCACCTGCACGGGAATGGCAGCAAACCTTTCTGGCGGAGACGATCTTTGGACAAGTATTCAATTCCAAAGCATCTCGACGATCCCGAACTGATCGGGTTCTGGTCGCTTGATGAATTCCTTGTGCTGGTGATCCCGTTCACCTGGGGAATTCTCGCGCAGCATGTCGTCATAGGCCTGTTTCTGGCCGTTGCTGCATGGCTTGGGTACCGCAAACTCAAAGCTGGGCGATCGATGTATTGGGTCCTGCATTTTGCCTATTGGCATCTGCCGGGCGAATTCTTCGGTCTGAAGGTCGCTCCGCCTTCCCACTTACGTGTGATGGCGGGCTGACATGGAACTTTCATTCGCACACGAGGCTTCGCAGCGGACGCTCAAGCAGCGCAACATTCTGGCTCTGACCTGCATCGTTCTCGGTGCTCTGGTGCTGGTGATGTTCGCCGCCGCAACGACGCGAGACCGGGAGGTTGTTCTTCAGCCAATCCTTCCCAGCGAAATGGTGCTGAGCTCAGCGGCGGTGAGCCCCGAATATCTCGAGGCTGTGACCCGCGACACGGCGCAGCTCGCGCTCAATCGGTCGCCTGAGAACCTGCAGTATTGGCTCGATGGCCTCATTGCGATTGCCGCCCCGGAGGCGCGGGGCCCGCTCAAAGCCAACCTTCTCAAGATCATCGATGAGCAGCAGGACTCGCAGGTCACCCAGTTCATCACGATCGACTGGATCCGCACGGACCCCGAGAACCTGACCAGTCAGGTCGGCGGCGTGCTGCACACGATCGTCGGATCGCGCGACGTCCGCCGAGAGCACAAGATCTTCGAATTCCATTGGCAGCACACCGGCGTCTCGCTCCGCCTCAAGGGCTTTGGCGTGGTCGTCAAGAAGGAGCAGGAACAATGAACCCGATTGTGCCTTCGTTGCTGATTGCGACCGGCAGCGTCCTGGCCTCCCGTCTCGATTGCCAGCTCCTGCGCCTGTGCGGGGTCGTTATGGTCGGTGGCGCGCTCGCTTTGACCGCCGTCCCGGCTCTGGCCGACGAGCATATTCTCGCAGCCGACAATGGCGAGGTGCGCTGCAAGGCGTCGAAGTCGGACCTTACTCGCATTTCGCTCAAGGATGACCAGTTCGTCTCGGTCTCGCGTGTCCAGACGGGTGTTCCGCAGGAAGACTTCTCGATCGTGCATGAGCCGACCCGCGGGGACATCTATCTCTCCGTTCCGGACGGCTATTCCAAGCGCAAGATCTCCTTCTTCGGGACCACGCGCCGAGGCTTCGTCTACAAGTTCGACTGCGAAGTGTCGGGCGAAGCGGCGCTCCAGGTCTTCGTAGCCAATGCCGATCTCGAAAATCCTCAGGGTGCGCTGCAATCCATGGAGGCATCTGCAACGCTCGATGATCGTGCGGTCTCGCTCGTCCGGGCCATGTTCGAGCAGCGCCGCATCGCAGGTTTCGAGATCAGCGATGCTGCTCGCGCTCCCGTCAATGTCGGCGATCTCAAGGTCCAGCTGGTCAGCGAATATCGCAGCCCCACCATGACCGGGAAGGTCCTGCGTATCGAGAACAACGGTGCTGAGCCGATGACGCTCAAGGAAGAGATCATCGCCGGAGACGGCGCCATCGCAGTCAGCATTTCCAATCCCAACCTCGCCAGCGGCCAGGCCACCGCCGCTTACGTCGTCGTTCCCTCAGGAGGGTAAGTCAGATGGATTTCCTCAAGCGCAAACCCAAGGACCTCGATGCAAGCGAGGCTGAGGAACATGACACCCTCGATGCGACCGGTGCCATTGCCGAGAACTCACTGACCCAGAAGCGCCAGAAGATGCTCATGTTCGGTCTTGCCGGCGTGATTGCAGTGGCAGGGGCAATGTACGTCCTCGACACCGAAGAGACCATCGAGGAGGCAACGGAGAAAGGGGCCAAGACAACCGTCTCGACCGATGCACTCCTGAACCGGCAGCGCGTCGATCAGGAATGGGTCGCCATGTACGAGGGCGAGATGAACTCGACCGACGTGCGCCTCAAGGGTCTTGAGGCGCAGGGCGCCCAGTTCGCCCAGATGCAATCGGAGATCGAGGCGCTGCGCGGCGAGAATGCGGCCATGGCCCGTGACGGCCAGCGTGTCCTTGAAGCCTATGAGCGCGAAAACGAGCAGCTGCGACAGCAGGTCCAGCGGGGCAATGGGCGCCCCACCGCACCAGGACCTGTGGCAGCGGCCCGCGAGATGGGCGTGCCGGCGCCGCAGGAGGCAGGAGCCTCAGAAGCACCGCCCGTGCGCCGCGGGAGCGACGTCCAGATGGTGTCGTTCACATCCGCGAGCGGTACTGCCTCGCGCATCGATCCGACAAAGTCGCCCGCCGTTTATACGGACTCGCCCAACTATCTGCCCCCGAATTCGATCGCCAAGGCAACGGTGGTGGTGGGCGTTGATGCAACGACCAACACGCGCAGCCAGAGCGATCCGCTCCCCGTCCTCCTCCGGATTACCGGGCCAGCGCGCTCGGTCTATGGGGATGGGAAGCTGCTCGCCACCCGGGTGCAGGGCTGCATGGTCAACGGCGCAGCCTACGGGGACCTCTCCTCGGAGAAGGTCTATGTGAAACTACAGCGCCTGACCTGCGCACAGCCGGGCGGCCGCTTCGCGGTATCGGAGGTCAAGGGGTTCATCGCGTTCGGCGGCAAAGTGGGCGTGCGCGGCCGCGTTGTCAGCCGCGAAGGCTCGCTGACCACCCAGGCCTTCCTGGCGGGTCTCGTGAGCGGCGTCGGTAACGCGCTCAATGAAGGGTTCAATCAGCCGATCATCGCAGGCGATGGACGTCAGACTCCGGGTGCCGGCGAAATCGGGCTGCGCGCCCTGGGCGGTGGCGGCCAGCAGGCCGGCATGACGGTCTCCGAATATCTCATCGAGCGCGCCGAGCAATATCAGCCGGTTGTCGAAATGCCCACCGGGGCGGCGGTCGAGGTCGTCTTCCTCGACGGCACCTTCATCAGAAACTGAGGGGATCACCATGGAGCGCAAATGGAAAAATTGGCAGATCGCGGCAGCTGCGGGTCTGGCTGCCAGTGGCCTTGCTGCGATCGCGGCCGTTGCTCATGCCTCGGCCGCGAGTGACCCGGCGTCGATCCAGGCGGCGCTCACGAAGCGTTTGCCCAAAACCGAGATCACATCAATTGACTGCAAGTCCATCGACGGCGTCTGCGAGGTTCAGGCGCGCCAAAACCTGTTCTATATCGACCATAGCGCGCGCTACCTTATCATCGGACGCGTCTACGACATGGAGACCAAGCAGGACCTTACGGCCGCTCGTCTCCTCGAGATGAATCCTGACATGCTTGTCGGTGGTGCCGGGGCAGGCGACGAAACTGAGGCCGCGCCCAAGGCAGGCGCAAGTGGTTCACCGTCTGCAGCACCGGCCCAAGGCGACTCCCGGGTCGACCCTGCAGCCCTTGCTTCCCTGCCGAAGAACGGCAGCATCGCAATGGGCCGGGGAACCAGAACCATCACGGTCTTCAGCGACTTTCGCTGCGGCTACTGCAAGCGGCTTCATGAGACGCTTGGGACCCTCAACGTCAAGGTGATCGAGCGTCCGATCTCGGTTCTCGGCACAAGGCCGATCTCAGAAGCCGTGATCTGCGCTCCCGACCGGCGCCGGGCAGTAACTCAGGCCTACGAGGGCGGGGCGGTCACATCGGCAGGGTCGTGTGACACCAGCGGGCTTGATGCCAACGAGGCCTTCGCAAGGCAGCACGGCTTCAGCGGCACGCCTGTCATCGTCCGCGAAGATGGTGCGGTGCTCCATGGCTACCGCCCGCGCGACTTCCTGCTGAGCTGGATCGAAGGGAAAGCATCATGACGCACAAGAATCTGCGCCCGCACGCTGCTGTGGTCGTCGCCGCTTTCGGGGGCCTACTGTCGGGTTGCTCGACGCTTGGCACCAATGTCAGTGCGAATTTCCGCTGCAACGCGCCCGACGGCATCTGCGCGCCATCGTCCGTGATCGACGATAGTGCGCTTGCCCGGATCGAGGAAACCAGCTCGACCGACCTTCTCAAT
>JAIEOM010000252.1 GCA_019750455.1 Sphingomonadales bacterium
CTCGACGCCTGCCGCGCCATGGTTGCCGCCTAGTTCAGTCCGGTCTGGGCAATCATCCGGCTTGCGCGGTGGTGCGGAAGAAGTGTATCGGGCAAGATACGATAAAAACAATCCGGCATAATAATGTTGCTTCAAGGCAAAAGCCGGAACGCAGGATGAGCAGGAGCCAAGCATGGGGTCGAAGACCGTCGCCACCGCGCCGGATCGCGCGCTGATCAAGGCCTTGCGGGGCGCTCTTGAAGCCTCGCTGCTGCCCGGCGATGCCGGGATCGACAAGGCGGCGCTTGATGACGCCGCAGGCTGGTTGCTGGAAGCTGCCGCCACCCGCGCTCCGGGCGAACCGCTGGTCCAGCTCGAATCCGCCACCGGCGCCCGCCGCCATGTGCGCATCGCCATCGTTAACGACGACCAGCCCTTCCTCGTCGATTCGGTCGCGGCCACGATTGCCGCGCAGGGCGTCGGGATCGACCGCCTGCTGCACCCCGTGGTGCCGGTGGAGCGCGATGCCGCCGGTGCGATCATTGGGCTTGGCAAGCAGGGCGGAAAACGCGAATCGCTCATCTATATCGAAACCCCCCGCATCGACGCCCGCCAGCGGCGCGAGCTGCTGGAGGCGCTCCAGACCACGCTTGCCGATGTCCGCGCGGCGGTGTGTGACTGGCCCAAGATGCAGGCAGCGATGAACGCGGATGCCGCTGCTGTCGGCGCACTGGATGCCGAGGCGGGCGCGCTGCTCGATTGGCTGGGCGGCGGGATGCTGACCCAGCTGGGACACGTCACCCGCAGGCGGGATGGCACGACCGGCGAACGGCTCGGCATCTGCCGCGGCTCGGCGCAGGATCTGCTGGCCGAGATTTCCTATGAACGCGCCTTCGAATGGTTCGATCGCCACGCGGCGTCCGGCACCCAGCGCCCGATGCTGGCGATCAAGTCCAACGTGCAGTCGCGCGTCCACCGCGCCAGCCCGCTCGATCTGTTCATCGTCCCCGTGCGCGAGGGCGGGAAGACCGTCGCGCTCTCGATCCATGCCGGTCTGTGGACCAGCGCGGCGATGAATGAACGGCCCGGCGAAGTGCCGGTGCTGCGTGCGATGGTGACAGATATCACCCGCAAGCTCGGCTTCGATCCGCAGGGCCACAACGGCAAGGCGCTGGTCCATGCCTTCACCTCCCTGCCGAACGATCTGCTGACCGCCTTCGAACCGGACCGTGTCGCCGATCTCGTCACCGCCAAGATGGCGCTGATCGACCGGCCTCGCCCGCGCGTCATCATGGTGCGCGCCACGCTGGAACGGCACGTGTTTGCCTTCGTGTGGCTGCCGCGCGACCAGCTTTCCACCGATGTGCGCCTGCAAATCCAGGCGATGCTGCTGGCGACGCCGGGCGCGGCTTTGCTCGACTGGAGCCTTGAGGTCGAAAGCAGCACGCTGGCGCTGCTGCGCTTCCTGATCGATGTGCGCGCCTGTGATGATCTGCCCGATGATGCAGCGGTCGAGGCGCAGCTTGCCGATCTGCTGCGCGGCTGGAACGAGGCGGTGGAAACCCACCTTGCCACCTTCGAGGAAGAAGGCCGCGCCGCCGCCTTGGCCGCGCGCTATGCGCCTGCTTTCCCGACCGGCTACCGCCTCGCCTATGGCCCGGAAGAAGCCGCGCGGGATATCGCCAAGCTGCGCGGCCTTACGCTGGGCGAGGGGGAGGGCGAGGTTGCCCGTGCCGACCGCGCCGTGCGCCTTTACCGCCTGCCCGGCGACGGGGCCGATACGCTGCGGCTCAAGGTCTACATCACCCGCGGCGCGCTGGCGCTGTCGGACGTGGTCCCGGCCTTCGAGAATTTCGGCTTCCGCGTGCTGGCCGAGGTGCCGACCTATCTGACCGACCCGATGCTGGGGTCGATCCACGACTTCATCCTCACCCTCCCCGCCGGGCGCGAGGCCGGGGCGTTGCTGGAACGCGCCGCGCTGATCGAGGATGCGCTGGCCGATGTGCTCAACGGCGTGGCGGAGGATGATCCCTTCAATCGCCTCGTCCCGGCCGCAGGCCTGCTCCCGCGCGAGGCGAACTGGCTGCGGGCGATCTATCGCTACCTGCGCCAGACGGGCCTCGCCTATACGATCTACACCGTCGTCGATGCCCTCGCCGCCGCACCGCAGGTGACGCGCGCGATGGTCGCCCTGTTCGAGGCGCGCCACAATCCCGCCTTCAGCGGGGATCGCGAGGAGGCGATTGCCGCCGCGCAGAACGCCTTCACCCGCGGGCTGGCCAAGGTCACGGCGATCAACGACGACCGCCTGCTGCGCCTCTACCGTGCGGTGGTGGACGCGGTGCTGCGCACCAACGCCTTTGCCCCGGCCGCTGCCGAGGCACTGGCCTTCAAGCTCGAATCCGCCAAGGTTCCGGGCCTGCCCAAGCCGCTGCCCTGGCGCGAGATCTTCGTCTATTCGGCGCGGGTCGAGGGCATCCACCTGCGTTCCGGCGCGGTGGCGCGCGGGGGTCTGCGCTGGTCCGACCGGCGCGACGATTTCCGCACCGAAATCCTCGGGCTGATGAAGGCCCAGCGCGTCAAGAACGCGGTGATCGTGCCGACCGGCGCCAAGGGCGGTTTCTACCCCAAGCAGCTTCCCAGCCCCGCACTCGACCGCGAAGGCTGGGCTGCTGAAGGCCGCGCGGCCTATGAAATCTTCATCCGCACGCTGCTGTCGGTCACCGACAACATCGTCGGCGGCAAGGTCGCCCACCCGCAGGCCGTGGAAGTGCTCGACGGTGAAGACCCCTATTTCGTGGTCGCAGCCGACAAGGGCACCGCGACCTTCTCCGACATCGCCAACGGCATCGCCCAATCGCGCGATTTCTGGCTGGATGATGCCTTCGCCAGCGGCGGCTCCAACGGGTATGACCACAAGGCGATGGGCATCACCGCGCGCGGCGCATGGGTGAGCGTCCAGCGCCACTTCCGCGAGATGGGGGTGGACGTTCAGGCGGACCCGATCACCGTCGCGGGATGCGGCGACATGTCGGGCGACGTGTTCGGCAACGGGATGCTGCTGTCCAAGGCCCTGAAGCTGGTCGCCGCCTTCGATCACCGCCACATCTTCATCGACCCCACCCCCGATCCGCTCGCCAGCTGGAAAGAACGTGCCCGCATGTTCGCCCTGCCGCGGTCGAGCTGGGACGATTACGACAAGAGCCTGATCTCCAAGGGTGGCGGGGTGTTCCCGCGCTCGGCCAAGACGATCAAGCTGTCCAAGCAGGCGCGCGAGGCGATCGGCATCGATGCCAAGGAGATCGAGCCCGAGGCGCTGATCTCCGCGATCCTGCGTGCGCCGGTGGATCTGCTGTGGTTCGGCGGGATCGGCACCTATGTGAAGGCCCCGCAGGAAAACCACATCCAGGTCGGCGATCCGGCCAATGACACGCTGCGGGTGGATGCCACCGAGGTCCGCGCACGGGTGATCGGCGAGGGCGCCAACCTCGGCGTGACGCAGGCAGGGCGCATCGCCTTCTCGATGAAGGGCGGGCGCATCAACACCGACTTCATCGACAACTCGGCTGGCGTCGATTGTTCCGACAACGAGGTCAATATCAAGATCGCGCTCGCCGCGGCGACGCGTGACGGCAAGCTCACCGAGAAGAAGCGCAACACGTTGCTCGCCGCCATGACCGACGAGGTCGCGACCCTCGTGCTGGAGGACAACCGTTTGCAGGCCCTGGCGCTGTCGATCGCCGAAAGCGGCGGGGCAGGGGCGATCCCTGCTCAGGTGCGCCTGATCGAACGGCTGGAAGAGGTCAGCGATTTCGACCGCCGCACCGAAGGCCTTGCCGATGGCGAGACGCTGGTGCGCCGCGCCGCTGACGGGCAGGGCCTGACCCGCCCCGAACTGGCGGTGCTGCTGTCCTCGGCCAAGCTGGCGCTGCAATCGGCGATCGAGGCAAGTGCGCTGCCCGATGATCCGGTGCTCGAACCGCTGCTGATCGCGCGTTTCCCGACCGCGATGCGCAAGACCTACGCCGCCGAGATCAAGGGCCACCGGCTGCGGCGCGAGATGATCGCGACCAGCCTGTCCAACCGGATCGTCAACCGGCTGGGCATGGTCCACCCGTTCGAACTGGCCGAAGAAGAGGGCGTCGGCCTCGCCGAGGTCGCTGCGGCCTTCGTGGTGGCGGAGAACCTGTTCGGACTGGAGTCACTGTGGCGCGATCTGGAAAGCGCTGCCATGCCCGAAACCGCACGCCTCGCTCTGTTCGACAGGCTGGCGGCGGCGATCGGAAACCTCATGAGCGATGTGCTGCGCACCGCTTCGGGCAAGGTCGCGGCGGGCGCCATGATCGGCGATCTGGCCGCCGGCGTGACCGCGCTGGTGGCAGGCCGCGAGGAGCTGCTCACCGATGAACCCCGCGCCCGTTCCAATGCGCTGCGCGACAGCTTCGTCACCCTTGGCGCGCCCGAGGCGCTGGCCGGACGGGTCGCCGCGCTGTTCGATTTCGACGGGGCGGTGGGCCTTGCCGAGGCGGCGCGCACGGGCGGAATCGAGCCACGGCTGCTCACCCATGCCTTCACCGATATCGGCACGGCGCTGGGTCTCGACTGGGCGCAGGGCACGGCGGCACACATGAGCCCGTCGGACGTGTGGGAGCGGCTGCTGGTCTCGGGCCTCGCCCGCGATTTCCAGCAGATGCGCATCGAATTCCTGCGGCGGCTGATGAAGGCCAAGGCCGGCAAGACCGATCCGCGCGGCGCCGTGGCCGACTGGGCGGCGCGCAACCAGCAGGGTGTGGCGCAATTCCGCAGCATGATCGCCCGCGCCCAGTCCCGTCCGCCGGTCGGCGCGGCGATGCTGGCGCAGATCGCCAGTCAGGCGCGCAACCTGCTGGAACGGTAAG
>JAIEOM010000182.1 GCA_019750455.1 Sphingomonadales bacterium
TTCATGACCGGCGCCGAACTCAAGCTCGATGGCGGCATCAGCGCCATGTGAGTCTTCGGTCTCTGCATGGTCGAACCGGAAAACCGGTTCCCACTTTTCCTGACCATGCAAATCGGTCTTTGCATGGTCGAACCGGAAAACCGGTTCCCACTTTTCCTGACCATGCAAAAAGAGAGGGGCCTTTCGGCCCCTCCCGGTTTCGTCCAATCAGGTGCAGCGGCCCGATAAACCGGGAACCGCTTTGTGGTCGCTGCACTCAATCCGCGATCAGCGCGATCGCGAGGTAGATCAGGATGAAGCTGCCGAAGCCAAGCAGCGTGCCAAGCACGAAGCCGATGCGGACCAGCAGGGGGTCGATCCCGAAGTAGTTGCCGATCCCGGCGCAGACACCGAAAACCTTGCCGCTGTGCTTGTCGAGGCGGAAGCTGCGGCTCGGCGGGGTGCCGCCCGAATTGCCGGTGATGTTGTTCATGTCGGTCTGGCTCCTTTCGATGTGGCGGCGGATCAGGCGGTGAGGCCGGGGGTGGCGGGGACGATGGCGTAGGCGAAGCTCGCCACGGTCAGGATCACCGCGAAGGCGGCGGAGGCGAAGCGGGCGGCGGTATCGGGTGCGAACATGGTCTTGGTCCTTGTGAAGAGTGCGGTCGATCAGGCGACGAGGGTCGGGGTGGCGGGAATGATCGCGTAGGCGAAGCTGGCGGCGGTGAGCACGAGCGAGAAAGCGGCGGCGAACAGGCGGTTGCTGGTTTCGATGGCGAACATTTTGAAGTCTCCTTGGTGTGTCTTGCGTTGTTTCCGGGACCATCCCGGGGATGCCGGATACTTTGCATCAGCCGTGCCAAACTCGAAAAATGTCGGAAATCTGCGGTTCTCTTGCTTTCACGCCGCAAACGGATCGTTCATGCAAACGAAAGCTTGGGAAATTTTCCCAAGGGTTGGGAATGGCGATTCCACTGGCCCCGCACTGGCCAAACCGCCTGCCTCCCGCTACCCGCAGATCAGCCATGGGCCTCAGCCGGATCAGCCTCGAAAACTTCCGCAACCATGCGGCCACGCAGCTTGGCGAGACGGCGCATTTCAACCTGCTGGTGGGCGAGAACGGCGCGGGGAAAACCAATATTCTCGAAGCCTTGTCGCTGCTTGGCCCGGGGCGCGGACTGCGACGGGCGAACCTTGGCGATCTGGCGCGGCGGGCGGTGGCGGGCACGCACCCCCTGCCCTTCGCGATCGGAGCCAGCCTGACCGAGGCCGGAACCGTCTCCGCCCGCATCGGCACCTATACCGAGGAGGGCGCACCGTCGCGGCGGCTGGTGCGGGTCAATGGAGCGGCGGCGACCGCCTCCAGCCTTGCGGAATGGCTGGCGCTGTCATGGCTGACCCCTGCGATGGACGGGCTGTTCACCGACAGTGCGGGTGCGCGGCGGCGTTTCATGGACCGCATGGCGCTGGCCCTCGCCCCAGATCATGCGCGGCGGGTCAATGCGCTCGAAACGGCGCTGAGGGAACGCGGGAAGTTGCTGGAATCAGGCGGCGAACCGCGCTGGCTCGATGCGGTTGAAGCACAGGCAGCCGATCACGGAGCCGCCGTAGCCCGCGCCCGCTCGGACCTGGTGCTGCGCCTTGCTGACGAGCTGTCCGCTCTGCCGCCCGAGCCCTTTGCGCGGCCTACCCTCACCTACCTGCCCGGCGGGCCGACCGACGAGACTGCCCTGCGCGCCGAACTTGCCCGCGCCCGCCCGCGTGACCGGGCAGCGGGCCGCGCGCTTGCCGGGCCGCAACGCGATGAATTGCAGGTGCGCATGGCCTCCAGCGGTCACCCCGCCGCCGCCTGTTCGACCGGCGAGCAGAAGGCGATGCTGATCGCCATCACGCTCGCCCACGGCATCCTTGCCTCGGCCGGGCGGCCTTCGGTGCTGCTGCTTGATGAAGTTGCGGCGCACCTTGATCCCGTGCGCCGAACGGAACTGTTCAACCGGCTCCGGACCGGCAGGGCACAGGTGTGGATGACAGGCACCGAACTCGCTCCCTTCGACAGCATTCGTGCGGAGGCAGCAGTGTGGCGGGTCAGCGGCGGGCGTGTGGAGCGGGTTTAGGGGGCTGTCGGTGCCGGTGCAGGTGGCAGTGCCCCCTCGACCTCGTCCAAGGTCGATCCCACCAGCCGTTCGATCCCCTCGGCGGTCGGGTGGATCTTGTCCTGCTGGAAGAGCGCGGGCTCCTGATAGATGTCTTCCAGCCAGAACGGGATGAGCGCCGCGCCGTATTCCTTCGCCAGATCGCGGTAGATCGCATCGAACTGCGCCTGATATTCCGGACCGTAATTCGGCGGGGCACGCATCCCCATCAGCAACACGGGCACCTTCTGTTTCTGCAGGACAGCCAGCATCTTGCCGAGATTGGCCTTGGTTTCTTCCGGCGAAAGGCCGCGCAGCAGATCATTGCCGCCAAGCTCCAGAATGAACAGCGCCGGCGGCGTGTCCTGCGCCGCCAGCGTGAATTCCAGCCGTTGCAGGCCTGCCGCGGTCGTATCGCCCGAAACGCCTGCATTGATCACATCGGCGTTGATCCCCTTGGCCCTGAGCGCGCCTTCCAGTTTTTCAGGGTAAGCATCGCGCGGGTCGAGGCCGTATCCGGCAAACAGGCTGTCCCCGAAGGCGATGATCACCCGCTCCGGCCCCATCACCGGAATTTCCGGGAGCGCCGCCTTGCCATCTTCGGCCACTTCGGGCGCGTTCGCCGCTTCGTCCGCAGCCCCACCGCACGCGGCAAGCGCCAGCGACACTGCGCCCGCCAGAGCAATATTCGACCAAGTGCGCTTGTGCATCCGCGAGCCTTCCATACCTGTAGCTTGTTGCTACACCTCACCTATGCCATCGGAACAGCGTGACAAGTCCCTCTCTCGCAATCAGCGCCCGTAACCTGACCCTGACCCTCGGCAGCGATGCCGCGCCGGTAACGATCCTGCGCGGGATCGATCTGGATGTGCCGCAAGGACAGGTGGTCGCCCTGCTCGGCCCGTCCGGATCGGGCAAAAGCTCGCTGATGGCGGTGCTGTCGGGCCTTGAGCGCGCCAGCGGGGGGAGCCTGATGGTCGCGGGGGCGGATTTTGCCGGGCTGGACGAGGATGGGCTGGCCGCCGCGCGCCGGGGGCGGATCGGGATTGTGCTTCAGGCCTTCCACCTGCTGCCCACCATGACCGCGGCGGAAAATGTCGCGACCCCGATGGAACTGGCCGCCATGCCCGACGCCACCCCGCGCGCGCTGGCGGAACTGGAAGCGGTCGGGCTTGGCCACCGCACCGGGCATTATCCCACCCAGCTTTCGGGGGGCGAACAGCAGCGTGTCGCCATCGCCCGCGCCACCGCGCCGCGCCCGGGGCTGATCTTCGCCGATGAACCTACCGGCAATCTCGACGCCGCCACCGGCGAGGAGATCATCAAGTTGCTCTTCGCGCGCCGTACGGAAACCGGGGCGACATTGCTGATCATCACCCATGATGCCGCCCTGGCGAGCCGCTGCGAGCGGGTGCTGACCATGGCGGACGGGGTGATCGTCTCGGACACGCAGCCCGTATCCGTGGCCGCGGCATGAGCCTGCCGCTTTCGACAGCGTGGCGCATCGCCCGGCGCGATCTCAATGCGCGTTTCCGGGGCCTGCGGCTGCTGCTGGTTTGCATCTTCCTCGGCACCGCGGCGCTGGCCGCGATCGGAACGCTGACCACCGCGATTTCGCGCGAGCTGGAATCCAGCGGGCAGGAACTGCTCGGCGGCGATCTGGAGGTCGAGGTGTGGCAGCGCACCCTGCGGCCCGAAGAGGTCAAGGCGCTGTCTGCCTATGGCACCATTTCCAGCGGCTACCGCATGCAGGCCATGGCGAGCACACCCGAGGCGGCGGCTCCCATCGAATTGAAGGCTGTGGATGCGAAATGGCCGATGTTCGGGCAGCTGGTGCTGGCCGATGGCCGCAGCGTCGGCGCACCGACGGGCAAGGAGGCATGGATTGCCGAGACCGCTCTGGAACGGCTCGGGATCAAGGTGGGTGACAGCTTCAAGGTCGGCACCGTTACCCTGCGCGCTGCGGGCGTGATCAAGGACGAGCCCGATCGCCTCTCCGAAGGCTTCCAGCTCGGCCCGACGATCATCGTCGCCGAGGGCGTGCCCGCAGAGGCCGGACTGATCGCGCCGGGCGCACTCTATCAAAGCAAGCACCGCATCGCCTTTGCCGATCCTTCGCGTGACCCGGAAGCGGTGGAGGAGGCGCTGACCAAGGCCTTCCCCACGGCTGGTTTCGACATCCGCACCCGCGACCGTGCCTCACCCGGCGCGGACCGTTTTGTGCGGCAGATGAGCGATTTTCTCACGCTGGTGGGCCTTGCCGCGCTTGTGATCGCGGGGATCGGGATTGCTGGGGGCGTGTCGTCCTATCTCGATCAGCGGCGCGCCGGGATTGCGACCCTGAAGGTGCTGGGGGCGACCTCCGGCGATATCGTGCGCATCTATGCGATGCAGATCGGCGTGGCGTCACTGGCGGGCAGCGCGCTGGGGCTGGCGGCGGGCGTGCTGGTGACACCCCTGCTGGCGAGCGCCCTGCAAGGACTGCTGCCGGTCGAAAGCGGGTTCATCATTGCGCCGGGCGCACTGTTGCTCGCGGCGAGTTATGGCCTGCTGGTGGCCTTCGCCTTTGCCGCGGCGCCCCTGCTGCGCGCGCGGACCTTTCCGGCGATGGCGCTGATGCGCTCGGGCATCGTGCCGCTGGCGCGCGACAAGCAGGCGCTGGCCGCGACAGGCTTGGGCCTTGCCGCGATTTGCGCACTGGCGCTGCTGACGACCGCGCAGCCGATGCTGTCGGGCGGGTTCCTGATCGGCGCAGGGCTGGCTCTGGGGCTGCTGGCGGGGCTCGGCTGGGCGATCCAGACCCTCGCCCGCCGCCTGCCGCGACCGCGCAATCCGCTGCTGAGGAGCGCCATCGCCAACATCCACCGCCCCGGCGCGCCGACGGGGGCGCTGGTGACGGCGCTTGGCTT
>JAIEOM010000079.1 GCA_019750455.1 Sphingomonadales bacterium
AGCGCCGAAGCCATCATCGTCCGAAAGTTCCAGCACCGGGCGCTTGGGCGCACGCGACGCGCTGAGCGAGACGGTCTGGCTGCGGTCATAGGCGCCGGCGGCGCTCTGTTCGATCCCGGTGGCGACCACCGAGACGCGGATCTTGCCCTTGAGATCGGGATTGAAGGCCGAGCCCCAGATGATGTTCGCGTCTTCATCCACCAGTTCGCGGATGTGGTTGGCGGCTTCATCGACTTCGAGCAGGCGCATGTCCTCGCCACCGATGATCGAGATGATCACGCCGCGCGCGCCCGCCATGCTGACCCCGTCGAGCAGCGGGTTGGCAATTGCCTGCTCCGCCGCGTCAAGCGCGCGGTTCTCGCCCTCGCCCTCGCCGGTGCCCATCATCGCCTTGCCCATTTCGCTCATCACCGAACGCACGTCGGCAAAGTCGAGGTTGATGAGGCCCGGCATGACCATCAGGTCGGTGATCGAACGCACGCCCTGCTGGAGCACCTCGTCAGCCAGCTGGAAGGCTTCCTTGAAGGTGGTTTCCGCCTTGGCGACCAGGAACAGGTTCTGGTTGGGAATGACGATCAGCGTGTCGACATGCTGCTGGAGCTCGTCGATCCCGGCTTCGGCAGCGCGCATCCGGCGGGTGCCTTCGAACAGGAACGGCTTGGTCACCACGCCCACGGTCAGCACGCCCATGCGGCGCGCAGCTTCGGCAATGACGGGCGCGGCGCCCGTCCCGGTGCCGCCGCCCATGCCCGCGGCGATGAAGCACATGTTGACGCCTTCGAGCGCCTTTTCGATCTCGGCAACGGTTTCTTCCGCCGCAGCCTTGCCCACTTCGGGCCGCGCGCCTGCACCAAGGCCGCCGGTGATATCGGGACCCAATTGGATGCGCTTTTCCGCCGGGGAGGTGCTGAGCGCCTGCGCGTCGGTGTTGGCGACGATGAACTCGACGCCCTCGATCTCGGCCGCGATCATGTTGGCGATGGCGTTACCGCCGGCCCCGCCGATACCGATCACGGTGATGCGCGGGCGCAGATCGTCGCTCGCAGCGGGTCCGATATTGATGCTCATCAGCTGATCCTCCAGGCGCAAGGGCGGGACATACTCACCTTATCCTCGCGAATTTATCGTCTCTGACATAATCCGAGTTCACATTTTATAGCGGCACAGCCCTTATCCACAGCCTCGGGACGGGGTAATTTCCCCATGGCCGCTACGTCAGGCCGCACCGGGGCCGCGCCGCACGCGATCAGAAATACTCCTTGAGCGCGCGGAACAGCCGTTGGACAAGCGCCATGACACCGGCTTCTCGCGTGAAAGCCTTGTAAACCCCGCCGCGCCCCGCGCCCACCGCGCGGATATCGACGGGATCATCGGCTGCATAAAGGCACAGCCCCGCCAGCGTCGCAAAGCCCGGCGCGTGATGCGCTTCGGGCATGCCGGCAAGCTGCGGCGGACGGCCAAGCCGCACCGGCTGCCCGAGCGCACCCTGCATGAAATCGGCCATGCCGGCAAGTTCGGCTCCGCCGCCGGTGAGCACTACCTGCCCCGCGCGGGATCCGGCGAAGCCCATCGTCTTCAGTGCCTTGCCGATCTCGCCGGTCAGCTCGCCAAGCTGCTGGGTGACCACCGCGACAAGTTCGGCGCGCACGATGCGGTTCTTGTCATCCGCCCCGCGCGCCAAGGGGGCTGCGGGCGCGGCGCCATCGCCGCTCTCGCCGCCAGCTTCGCCGGGTCCGCTGACCGGGATCAGTTCGCGGTGATCGGAAGGGCTGGCAATGGCCGAGCCCGCTACGCATTTCAGGCGCTCTGCCTGCGAACGGCGGATGCCGAAGCTGCTGGCAATCGCATCGGTGATCGACCCCGATCCCATCGACACGGCATGCAGGCCGAGCAGCATGCCGCCCGCGAACACCGCGACATTGGTGATGTCCGCCCCGATCTCGACCAGCGCGACGCCCAGTTCGCGTTCTTCGGGGGTGAGGCAGGCGTGCCCCGCCGCGAGCGGGGCGGCGACCACGCCTTCGACTTCCAGATGCGCGTTCTGGACCGCTTCGGTGAGGTTCCTCACCGGCGCGCCATCGGCCAGCATCACGTGGATATCGACCCCGAGCCGTTCGGCATGAAGCCCGCGCGGATTGGCGACGCCGTGCGCGCCATCCAGCGTGTAATGCGCGGGCTGTGCGTGAAGCACCTTGCGGCCATCGGGCTGGATCATGTCCTGCGCCTCGATCAGCAGGGCTTCGACATCCTCGTCCTCGATGCGCCGCCCGCCGATCTCGATATCGACGGAGACGACATGGCTGGCGAGACCCGCCCCGGCGCAGGCGATCCACACGCTGCGCACAGGGGTGCCGGAGGCTTTCTCCGCCCGCTCCACCGCATCGCGGATCGCGTGTGCGGCGGCGCCCATGTCGGTCACATAGCCGCGCTTGACCCCTGCACTGGCGCGGTGGCCCGAACCAAGCACCTGCAGATCGCCGCTTTCCGTCTCGCCCATGATCATGGCGCTGATCCGGAAGCTGCCGATGTTCACCGCAGCATAGGTCCGCGCGAGGCGACGCGGCGGGGTGGCGGCGCGCGATGCCATCAGGTGGTCTCCCCTTCCTCGCCCGCAGCGACAACCTTGGGCTGGCCGACCGCTTCGGGCAGGCGCATGTAGAGCCGCGGGGGCGTGCGCATGTCGAAAGCCAGCACCTTGCCGCCCAGTAGCCGGTTCTTGCCATCCAGCCGCGCAAATTTGACCAGAGCGGTCGCTGCCTCGACCTCGCCTTCGGGCAGGGCGAGCAGCTGTCCGGTGGTGAAGGTGATGTTCCAGCGGCGGTTGCCGACCCATTCGGCAGCCTCGACCTTGGGTGCGAGGGCGGGCGCGGCGGCGAGCAGGGTTTCGAGCGCGCGGGCCTGCTTGCCCGCTCCCGGTCCGGCAAGGCGCAGCATGCCCTTGGCGCGGTCGGCGGCGACAGGCTCAAGCTCCACGCCGGTCGCATCGATCAGCACCAGGCGGTCGGGCTTTTCCAGTACCGCGTGGGGCGTGCGTTCAACGATGTCGATGGCGAGGGTGTGGGGCAGCTGGATCGAAACGCGCGCGTCCTTGACCCACGGCAGGGCGCGCAGTTCCTCGCGCAGCTTGGCAATATCGACATCGGGCATGGCCTGATTGCGCTGGGCGAGCGCCCGGGCATAGACCTGCTGTTCATCCATCCGGTTGGTGCCGGTGACGCGCACGTTCTGGACGGTGAAGCCCGCATCCCCGGCAATCGCCGCAACCTGCGCCTGCGCCAGCGCGGGCACGCCGGCAAGGCTGGCGATGACGAAGGCGATCCCCACCCCGCCACCAATGATCATGGCGAGCCAGATGCGGCTCCACTGTTCTTCGGTGAAAGGAAGGATGCCCATGATCCGGTCGATCACGCCGCTGGCCGACCCGCGCGCCTTGCGAACGGTGACCGCGCGGCTCTGCGCCTTGGCGGCGCGGCGCACACCCGACGTGCCGTTACGCCTGATCTGCTGCGCCATCGCGGCCTCCCTTCTTGAGGGCATGGACCCTGAGCGCCTCGGCGCACAGCATCTCGACGAGATCGGCATAGCTGATCCCGCAACCCGCCGCCTGTTCAGGGACGAGGCTCAAGGGCGTCATCCCCGGCTGGGTGTTGGTTTCGAGCACGAACAGCCCGTCCTCGCCCGCTTCGTCATCCCAGCGGAAGTCGGTGCGGCTGGTGCCGTGGCAACCGAGCACCTGATGCGCCTTGACGGCATAGGCCTCGCACAGGGCGGTGATTTCCGGCGGAAGCTTCGCGGGGAAGATATGCTCCGTGCGCCCGGCGGTGTACTTGTTCTCGAAATCGTAGAACCCGCTCGCGACCACCAGTTCGGTGACGCCCAGCGCGCGCGGGCCATCGGGGCCATCGAGTACTGCTGCCGTCAGCTCGCGGCCCTTGATGAAAGGTTCGGCAAGCAGTTCGGCGAATTCCTGCCACGGGCCCTTGGCGTCCGGGCTGATCGGGTTGCCGACATTGCTGTCCGCGGTGACGATGGCGACGCCCACCGAGGAACCCTCGTTGACCGGCTTCAGCACATAGGGGCGCGGCAGGGGATCGCGCTGATACAGCTCGTCACGCGTCACGATCCGGCCGCCCGGCATGGGGATGCCGTGGGGCACCAGCGCCTGCTTGGTCAGCTGCTTGTCGATGGCGATGACCGAGGTGGCGAGGCCCGAGTGGGTATAGGGCAGCCCCATCAGATCGAGCATCCCCTGCACCGTCCCGTCCTCCCCGGGCACGCCGTGGAGCGCGTTGAAGACCACGTCAGGCTTCGCTTCATGCAGCCTGAGGGCAACGTCGCGCCCCATGTCGATGCGGGTGACGCGGTGGCCCTTGCTCTCAAGCGCATCAGCCACACCCGCGCCGCTGGTCAGCGAAACGGGGCGTTCATTGGCCCAGCCGCCCATCAGGACTGCGACATGGAGGGGTTTGGCAAAAGTCACGGACGTCCCACTCTCTGAATTTCCCATTCGAGGCTCACGCCTGTCTGGGCGTAAACCTTGTCGCGCACCATCTCGCCCAGCCCTTCGATGTCGGCGCTGGTGGCGGTGCCGGTGTTGATGAGGAAGTTGGTGTGCTTTTCGGAAACCTGCGCGCCGCCGAGCGTGAGGCCGCGGCAACCCGCCTGATCGACAAGCTGCCAAGCCTTGTGGCCATCGGGGTTCTTGAAGGTCGATCCGCCGGTCTTGGTGCGCAGCGGCTGGCTGGCCTCGCGCGCGGCGGCGATGCGGGCCATTTCGATGCCGATGGCGGCAGGCTCGCCGGGATGGCCGCGGAAGCGCGCCGAAACGACGATCGCCCCCTCGGGCAGGGCCGAGTGGCGGTAGGAGTAGTCGAGCTCCTCGGCGGTCAGGGTGATGAAGCTGCCATCGTGCAGGATCACCGCGCAGTCGATCAGCACATCGGCGACCTCGCGCCCGTAAGCGCCGCCGTTCATGCGCACGAAACCGCCGACCGTGCCGGGGATCCCGCGCAGGAATTCGAG
>JAIEOM010000063.1 GCA_019750455.1 Sphingomonadales bacterium
CCAAACGCGTTGAACTCGTTTTCGATTTCGTGAGCCCCAACGCCTACCTGATCTGGTGGCCGCTGCGCGAATTGCTTGATCGCTACGAGGCCGAGCTGGATGTGATCCCCGTCTTTCTCGGCGGGATGCACAAGCTGACCGGCAATGCCCCGCCGATGATCCGCGACAAGGATGTGAAGGGCAAAAATGAATACGCGATGCTGGAAATGCAGCGCTTCATCACCAAGCATGGCCTCGGCAAGTATCGCCTCCACCCGCAATTCCCGTTCAATTCGATCCTGCTCCAGCGGATGCTCTACGCGGCCGATCAGGACGGGCGCGGGGTGCAATTTGCCGAAAGCCTGCTGCGCCCGATCTGGGAGGACGGCCTCGACATTTCCTCGCCCGAGGCGATTGGCGCGGCGGTGACCGAAGCCGGGTTCGATGCCGCCGATCTCTTCGCCCGCGCCCACACCGATGCGGTCAAGCAGGGCCTTGCTGCCAGCACCGACGCAGTCGTCGCCCGCGGGGCTTTCGGCATCCCGACCATGTTCGTCGGTCCCAAGGGGCAGGGCGAGATGTTCTTCGGTAAGGAACGCCTGGGCCAGATCGAGGAGCTGCTCGCCAAGGGTTGAGGCGCCCGCGCACCCCGCTGCAAGGCTCTTGCCAATCGCACGCCATATCATAGGGTTGGCGAATCAGGGGCGCAGGGGACGCGAGGGGCGCATGACACGATTCTTCCGGTATTTTGCCGGGCTGGCGCTGGCCGCCGGTCTGGCTTGCGGCATGGGCGCGGCGCATGCGCAGGAGGCCGCCACGCTCCCCTCGGCCGCGCCTGCCGGACAGGCCGCCGCCACCCCCGAAATCCGCCCGCCGCTGATCCCCGCCAGCCAGTTCGCGCGCCGTCCCGCCTTCTGGGACACCCAGCTTTCCCCCGATGGGTCGATGTTCGCCTTCATGCGTCACGGCGAGAGCACGAAGCAGTTCATCATCACCGACACCGTCACGGGCAAGCTGGTCCGCGCGCTCGCCGCTGATCCCAAGGACGAGCTGGAATGGTATCGCTGGGTCACCAACGACAAGCTTTTGCTCTCCGTCTCGACCCCCGGCTACTTCTTCGACGAGGAGGTCCGCTACACCCGCCTCGTGCTGGTCGAGGTGTCGAGCGGCGTGATGACCCGCCTGTTCGAACGCAGCGATGTGGTGGAGGGCGACAATGTCATCCACGTCGCCAAGGATGGCTCGCACATCCTCGTCGCGATCCAGCAGACGATCTATGATTACCCCTCGGTGATGCGTCACGAACTGAAGCCCAAGGGCAAGATGACCAAGGTGCAGGACCCGCGCGATGGCGTGTGGAACTGGGTTACCGATGATCAGGGCGTGGTGCGCATGGGCACCGGCTGGATCGAAAACCGGCTCAAGATCTATTACCGCGCCGGCGCCGCGCAGGAATTGAAGCTGGTCGCTCGGCTCAAGGATGATGACAGCGCCGAAAGCTATTTCGATGCGCTCCAGATCCTCGGCGGCTCTGACGAGGGCTACGTCCTGTCCCAAGGCGAGACCGGGCGCGTCGGCCTCAGGCGCTTCAACTTCGCAACGCGCGAGGTGATCGAAACGGTCTACGAACATCCCCAGTGGGACATCGACAGCGTCACGCTGAAGGATGGCAAGCCCTATGCCGCCTTCTACACCGCCGACCGGGACGAGGTGCACTGGTTCGATCCCGCCATCCAGAAGCGTGACCGGGCTTTGCGCAAGGCGCTGGGCAATGGCGAGGTGTGGATCGTCAGCCGGGCAGAGGATGATTCCCGCATGCTCGTCTATGCCGGGCAGGAGAACGATCCGGGCGTGCTGTATCTTTACGATCCGGCGGGGAAAGCGATGAACGAAATCTCACAGTACCGCCCGGAGCTTGATATCCGCATGCTCGCGAGCCCGAAGCCGGTGCAATACACCGCGCGCGATGGCACGCTGATCCGCGGCTATCTGACCGTGCCCAAGGGGCGCGAGGCCAAAGGACTGCCGCTGATCCTGATGCCCCACGGCGGGCCTTACGGCATCCGCGACAAGCTGGAATACAACGACGAGGTGCAGTTGCTCGCCAACCGCGGCTATGCGGTGCTCCAGCCCAATTACCGCGGATCGGGCGGCTATGGCGACGCCTTCTTCGAGCTTGGCACCGGCCAGATCGGGCGCAAGATGCAGGACGATATCGACGATGCGATGGACTGGGCGGTGAAGGAGGGCATCGCCGATCCCGCCCGTGTGTGCGTCGTCGGCGGCTCCTATGGCGGCTATGCCGCGCTGTGGGCGGTGCTGCGCAACCCCGAACGCTATCGCTGCGCCGCGAGCTGGGCAGGGGTGACCGACTGGGCCAAGATGCTGCGCTATGACCGGCGCTACCTTTCGGCGCGGGTCAACAAATACTGGCAGGCGCGGGTGCGGGGCGACAAGACCGCAGATCTCGATGCGGTCTCGCCCTATCGCACCGCCGGCCAGCTCTCGCGCCCGGTGTTGCTGGCCCACGGGACGGAGGACCAGCGCGTGCCGCTGAGCCAGTACAACATCTTCGAAAAAGCCGCCCGCGCCGCGCCCGTCCCCCCGCATACGTTGGTCATCAAGGGCGAGGGGCACTCCTTCTCCAAGCCCGAAAACGCGCAGGCGTGGTTCGAGGCGCTCGACAGCTTTCTGGCGAAGCACAACCCGGCCGATCCGGTGGCGGTTGCGGGGAAGTGAGGGCGGCGGCCCGGCTGCTGCGGCCGGGACGTGATCCGGGGGGATTCATGTGTTCAAGGCGGACGGGCTTGAAGACGGCTTTCGGGGGCACCCGCTGGCCTAGCTGATGGCTGGTTATGGGTAGAATGCAGACATTAGCTTTTAGGCGAACAAACCTCGAAGCTCCATCAAAAGGGCCGCCACGTCAGCATTCTTATCCGGGTTGTGAGGAAGGCCCATGCGCTCGACTTGTACCCAGCCAAGGTAGGCGGCAACCTCATCTTGGGGAGAGGAACGTTCAAGCCGTTCCAGCACGTTGAGCGCGTAACTGTCGTATTCATCGCGAGCCTCCTCGACCCCACGGACTCCGATTGGGTCCCATGCCCAGTACAGCACACTTTTGACCATAAGCAGTTTTGGGTCACTCATCCTAGGAACATGCAGTGGACTGCGAATGTCGGCAATGGGTCGATAGCCGCCCGTCCACTTTTGCCCTGCCAACCGCCAAAGCAGACCATGAAAGCGTCGCAACACTGCTCGCGCGGTCAGCCCGCCGTCACGGCCTCCAGCGGCACATCCATGATCGGGTAGCGTCGCCACTCGGCCCAGTCGTAGTGCCACCATTCGTTGGCGAGGGGGACGAAGCCTTCGGCGACCATCCAGCCTTCCAGCAGGCGGCTCAACCGCAGCGCCTCGGGCGGGGCGGTGGTGTTGGAGCGGTAGGCGGCGGGGGTGAAATCGTCATAGGGGCTCGGCATGGTGACCTCCACGCCGCCGCTATGGAGCGACAGGTCGATCGAGCAGCCGCGATTGTGGCGCGATCCGGTGGCGGGGTTGGCGACGAATTCGCGCTTGGCGGGCGGGGTCTGGTCCCACATCGCCTTCGTGATGCGCCATGGGCGATAGGCGTCGAAGATCAGGAGGCCATATCCGGCTGCCTCGGCGCGGGTCTGCACCCTCGCCAGCGCCTCTGCCACCGGGCGCTGCGCCACTGCGCGGGGCACGGGGTAGAGCGTGCGGCTCATGAAGTTGGCGGGCGTCGCGTAGCGGATGTCGAGCCTGAGGCGCGGATCGAAGCGCGCAAGATCGACCAGATCGGGTGTCGCCGTTGCCTGCGGGTCGACCGGCGGGGCGAGCGCCGGCTGCCTCCGCGAGCCGCTCCCCGCACAGGCCGACACCGCGCCCGCGGCCATGCCCGCCAGAACCATGCGGCGGGTGAGGGCAGGGGGCAGGGCGGTCGGCTGGTGCATCGCCTCCCTCGGCTATGCCATCTGCCGCCCGCCCGCAACCGCCCGGCCCACCCGTCTGCAAAATCCGCCGCTTTCGGGATACAGCTGGGATTAAGCGCGTTGCTGCTCTTGTGACCGCGTAGAGAATCGCTAACTTGGGGGCGACATGAAAGAATTCTTCCAGCACGCCGCCACAACCGACGGGGTTACCGTAAGGGTCGCCGTCAATTACCTACCGGAGCAGTCGCATCCGGAGGCTGGCAAGTGGTTCTGGGTCTATCATATCCGCATCGAGAACGCCTCGCACGAGCCGCTGCGCCTGCGCACCCGGCACTGGCGCATCACCGACGGGCGCGGGATGGTGAACCATGTCGATGGCGAAGGCGTGGTGGGCGAACAGCCGCTGCTCCAGCCGGGGCAGAGCCACGATTATGTCTCGGGCTGCCCGCTGACGACCCCGTTCGGGTCAATGGAAGGTTTCTACACCTTCGAACGTGCCGATGGCGACCGTTGCGAGGTGCGCATCCCGTTCTTCCCCCTCAGCGCGCCCGAAACGGCAGAGGGCCGCTCCCCCCGCTAGCATGGGTGCTGGGGCTTGCGAGGCGGCGCGGGCGGGCCTAATCGCTGGGCTGTGAAGCGCACCCACCTGCCCCTCAACGCCCTGCGCGTGTTCGATGCCGCCGCGCGGCACCTTTCCTTCACCCGCGCCGCGGACGAGCTGGCCGTCACCCCCGCCGCCGTCGGACAGCAGATCCGCGCGCTGGAAGACGTGCTCGGCGTTGTCCTGTTCCGCCGCACCTCCAAGGGTCTCGAACTCACGCCCGAGGGCGAGGCGGGGCTGGACCCCTTGCGCGAAGGGTTCCTGAGGTTCGAGGAAAGCGTCGCCGCGATGCAGGCCGGGCAGGCGTCCGACCGCTATACCATCGCCGTCCCGCGCGAGTTCTACGCCGAGTGGCTCGCCCCGCGCCTTGCCGTGTTCCAGGCCGGAACCCCCGGCATCCAATACATCCTCGCGCCCGATGAGCATGCCGACTTCACCGAGGCGAACCTCGACCTCGCGATCCGGCTGGTCGACGGGCCGGGCGAGCTTCAGGGGGTGCAGCTTGCCCCCGCGATGCGCGTCACCGTCGCCGCGCCGGAGCACCGGGATGCGTGGATCGACTGGCCGGGCATGCCGCTGCCCGATGGCGTGAACCCCTGCATCAAGGCCGGCAGCCCGGGACAGGC
>JAIEOM010000070.1 GCA_019750455.1 Sphingomonadales bacterium
AGGTCGGCCGAGGCGCCTTCCATGATCTTCTTGCCGGTCGCGGTCGATCCGGTGAAGGTGATCTTGTCGATATCGGGGTGGCTGGTGATCATCGGGCCGAGGTCATCCTCACCCGTGATGATGTTGACGACACCGGCCGGCACCTTGTCCGCGATCAGTTCGGCGATGCGCAGGGTGGTGAGCGGGGTGAAGGGCGAGGGCTTCAACACGATGGTGCAGCCCGAGAGCATGGCGGGGACGATCTTCTGGATCGCCATCATGACGGGGAAGTTCCACGGCACGATCCCGCCGACCACGCCCACCGGCACGCGGCGGGTGCGGGAGAGGCGGGTGTCGCTGTCCTCGTTGATTTCCTCGTCCAAGCTGAGCGTCGATTGCGCCGCGCTCATTGCGGCGGCGCCGTAGATTTCGCCGCGCGCCTGATCGTGGGGCTTGCCCTGTTCGCTGGTGAGGAGGCGGTAGAGTTCTTCCGCATTGGCCTTGATCGCGCCCGAGATCGCCATGATCGCGGCGCGGCGTTCCTCGATGGGGGTGTTCTTCCAGGTCTTGAAGGCGGCACGCGCAGCGGCAACCGCGCGGTCGAGCTCGGCCTTGCCGCAGGCCGGGACCTGGCCGATCACCTGCTCGTTGGCGGGGTTGACCACATCGAGCCAGCGGTCGGTGCCGACCATCTCGCCGCCGATAAGGTTCTTGTACTGGGTGACCATGATTGTGTCCTCTCGTCGAATGGGGGAGTCGTCTCTCTCCCCCCAAGGTTGGCGCGTTGCATCCGAAAACGCAATCACTGCGTTGCCCTGTCCCTAGCGACGTGTGCGACAGCGATCACCTGATGATTGCGCTACGCCGCGACCAACCTATGTGAGGGGCCGGATTGATGACGAGAGGACCTGCACCCATGACCGAAGCCCGCCCCGATCTGGTGATCTATGGCAGCCCCATTTCCCCCTTTGTGCGCAAGGTGGCAGGGCTCTGCATCGCCAAGGATGTGGCTTACGAGGTTGAGGCGGTGAACGTTTTCGACCCGCCGGCGTGGTTCCGCGATATCTCCCCGATGAAGCGCATTCCGGTGCTGCGTGACCGTTCGGTTGCGGAAGAGGGCGTGGCGGGCACGATCCCCGATTCCTCGGCGATCTGCGCCTATATCGAAAAGAAGCACCCTGCCCCCGCGCTCTACCCGCAGGAGCCGATGGCTTACGCAGAGGCGCTGTTCATCGAGGAATTCGCCGATACCTCGCTGGCGATGGCGGGCGGCCTCGGCATCTTCCGCCCGATCTTCTTCGCAATCAGCAAGGGCGAGGCGCCGGGACTGGAAAAGGCGCGCGATGCCTGGGCAAACCAGCTGCCGCTGCTCTTCGACATTCTGGAACAGCGCCTCGATGGCCGGGCGTTCTTCGCAGGCGATGCGCTGTCGATTGCCGACATCACCGTGGCCTGTGTGCTGATGCAGATTTCGCTGGTGGCCGAGACCCCGCTCGACCGCTGGCCCGGCCTTGCCGCGCATTTTGCCGCGATGCAGGCGCTTCCCGCCATCGCGCAGCCCTATGCCGTGGCGGAAAAGATCGTCCGCAAGGCCTTGCCCACGCCCTTCGACCTGACCTAAGGCCTTATGGCGAAAGGGAGGGCAGCAGGGCGCATGGCCAGCGAGTGGTGCATCGGGATCATCGGCGGATCGGGCCTCTATGCCATCGACGGCATCGAGGACGCGCAGTGGATCGCGGTCGAAACACCGTGGGGCGATCCGTCCGACGAGATCCTGTGCGGAACGCTGGGCGGGGTGAAGGTCCGCTTCCTCCCCCGGCACGGACGCGGGCACCCGATCAGCCCCACAGAGCTGAACGCGCGCGCCAATATCGATGCGCTGAAGCGCACGGGCTGCACCGATATCCTCGCGATCAGCGCCGTGGGCTCTCTGCGCGAGGAGCTGGAGCCGGGGCGCTTCGCCGTGGTCGAACAGTTCATCGATCGCACCGTGGCGCGGCCTTCGACCTTCTTCAGCAGCGGCTTTGTCACCCATGTATCGATGGCCGATCCGGTCTGCCCGCGCCTGTCGGACATGACCGCGCAGGCAGTGGTCGCCGCCAGGGGCAAGGTGGCGGTCGGCGCGACCTATCTCGCCATGGAAGGCCCGCAATTCTCGACCCGCGCGGAAAGCCGGATGTACCGCCAATGGGGCGCCGACGTGATCGGCATGACCGCCATGCCCGAGGCGAAACTCGCGCGTGAGGCGGAGCTGCCCTACGCGCTCGTCGGCATGATCACCGATTACGACTGCTGGCGCGAAGGCGAGGCGGTGGATGTGGCGCAGGTGGTCGGCCAGATGCAGGCCAACGGCGCGCTAGCGCGGGCGATGGTCAAGAACTTCATCGCCGCCCTGCCCGAGGAGCGCGAACCTTCCCCCATCGACACCGCGCTTGACGATGCGGTCATCACCGCGCCGGACGAGCATGATCCCGAACTGATGGCCAAGCTGGACGCGGTCGCCGGGCGGCTGTTCGGCTAAATCACAGCGCTTTGACCGATACGGTCTGGCTGTTCATTTCCAGCGCGCCGAAAGCGGTCAGGAAGGCGACATCCCCGGCATCGCGGCCGATCCCGATCCTGATCATCTCCTCGGCCTCGGCCATGCCGGTGGCGTCGACCAGATGCCATGCGCCGCCCAGGAACACCTCTGCCACAGCATGGAAATCGGGCGGGGTGACACGCGGCGCATAGACGCTGGCGATCCGTGCCGGAATGTCCGCCGCACGGGCCAGCGCGATCATCAGGTGCGCGTAATCGCGGCAAATGCCCTTGCGGTCGACAAAGGTGTCAATCGCCGTGGTATCGCTGTTGCTGGCGCCCGCTTCATAGACCAGATGCGCCGCGATCCAATCGCGCATGGCGATGATCTTGGCCCCGCCCTCGACCTCGGCGAACTCGGTCGCGACCAGTTCGGCAAAGCGGTTGGAGGGGCAGTAGCGCGACGGCATCAGATAGGGGACAGCCTCCCCCGGCAGCCGGTGCGGCGGCACCCGGGCCAGATCGGCGAGGTCGGCAGCGGCGCGGTCCACGCTCACCCGCGCATGGTAATCCACCACCATCGGCCCGCCGATGCGCAGCCAGATGCGCTCCCCGATATCGTCCTGCGCCGGAACGCGGGCGAAGTGCTCACCCGGAGTGATGGTGATCGCGGCATCCTCAATGACCTGATCGGGCAGCGCCGCCGCCTCGATCTGGAGCAGCACGTCGCAGGCTTGCGCGAAGTGGTAATCGAGCTGCACGTGGATCGCGAATTGCAAGGCGGGGGTTTCCCGTTCTGGAAAGAGGGACGCCGGGATAGGCGCTATTGCAGCGTCACGATTTCCTCGCCGCCATCGTGGCGACCGTAGAACTGCATCAGTTGCACCAGCAATTCGCAGCGATCGGTGAGGGTCCTCGCCTCCAGCAGCGCCTGCTTGGACGCCGGATCGAAGGGCGCGATCTGGGAGACACCATTGATCAGCGAGCGATCGTCCAGCCGTTCGACCGAATCCCAGTCGACGCTGTAGCCCTGCGAATCCGCAAAATGCCGCGCCTCCCGCTCGAACCCGCCGCGCTGGGCGTGGGTGAGGGTTTCGTCCTCGTCCTCGTCGTAGATGTCCGCCTCGATCTGGCGATAGGCGGTGGTGACATCGAGTTCCCGGATCATGCGGAAGCGGGCCGTGCCTTCAAGGATGAGGTTATATCGCCCGTCATCCATCGCCTGAATCTCCCCGATCCGCCCGATGCAGCCGACCTGATACAGCGGCGCACCTTCGACAGCGCGCTGGGGCTGGATCATCGCGATCAGCCGGTCGCGGATCAGCGCATCGCCAACCATGGCACGGTAGCGCGGCTCGAAGATGTGCAGCGGCAACTGCATGCCGGGAAACAGCACCGCGCCCGTCAGGGGGAAGATGGGAAGCCTTTTGGTCATCCGAACAATACGCGTGAAAGCCGCCGGCGGACGCCGACCACCCATTCGTCTTCCAGACCGGTGGCCTCGAAAATCTTGAGCAGCCTTGCCCGCGCCGCGCCTTCGTTCCATTCGCGGTCGGCAGTAATCATGGCCAGCAGCGTATCGGCGGCGGCATCGCGCTCGCCGGCGGCAAAGGCGGCCTCGGCATAGGCAAACTGTGCGTCCATGTTGGCGGGATCGGCTTCGGCGGCGGCGCGAAGGCCGGCCAGCTCGCTGTCGTCGACGCGGGTGCCGGCCAGTTCCAGCGCGCTGCGGGCCGGGCCGATGGCGGTATCGGAGGCAAGCCGGGGATCGGAATCGATCACCTCCATGACCTGCTTCGCCTGATCGAACTCGCCCATCTGCACCAGCGCGCGCACCAGCCCGGCGTGAGCGGCGGCATTGTCTTCGGCAAATTCGGTAATCTGCGCGAAGATTGATGCAGCGCGCTGCGCGTCACCCGCGGCCAGCGCCTCTTCGCCCATCTTCACGAACTGGGCGAGCTCTTCGGGCGAGGGGCCCTGCGGTGCGGCCGCGCCATCGGCGGCCCCGCCCTGCACGGGCAGCTGGGACAGCAGCTGGTCGAGGATCGCCTTCAACTGCGATTCGGTGCGCGCACTGGTCAGATCGGCGACCGGCTGGCCCTGGAACATCGCATAGACCGTCGGGATCGATCGCACCTGGAACTGCGCGGCGATGAACTGTTCCTCGTCGACATTGATCTTGGCGAGCACCACGCCCTTGTCGGCATATTCGCCCGCGACCTTTTCCAGCACCGGGGTCAGCGCCTTGCACGGCCCGCACCATTCCGCCCAGAAGTCGAGAATCACGAGCTTGCTCTGCGATGGCTCCACCACCGTCTTGCGGAAACGGTCCACCGCCTTCTGTTCGTCGATGCTCAGTCCCATGCTGGCCAAGATATCTGCTCCTGCTGTGGCAGGCGCGGTATTTGCGCCCGTTCGCCCCCCATGTGGGATGCTCTCATGCGCTTGTGAAGCGCCGCTTTGTGCTGGCCGCGCAAGCCTGCGCGATCAAGCCTTAATCGCGACGATCGTGATGTGAGCCGACAGCGGCAATTTTGCGCTTGCAGGGTTGGGAAGGCGCTGCTAATCGCGCCGCCTCTCCGGCAGAAACCCGCCGATTCAGCGGTTTCTGTCAGCGCCAGTGAGCGGGCGTAGCTCAGGGGTAGAGCACAACCTTGCCAAGGTTGGGGTCGAGGGTTCGAATCCCTTCGCCCGCTCC
>JAIEOM010000157.1 GCA_019750455.1 Sphingomonadales bacterium
GCGGTCCGGCAGAAGGTCCGCCGGAATTGACCTGCGATCATCGGTGCTGCTCATGACGATTTGCTACTGCGGCAGGGATCATCGCTGCATCGGGAATTCTACGAGAGCGCATGGCGCCGGGGCACGAGTGTCCCGGGGCCATCACAAGTCATGGAACTTCGCGCCTATCGGAAGGTCGGCACCTGGAGCTGCCCGATTTGCAAATAACCGCCCCGATCCGGCCCCGCCGTTGCAAGCGGGGAGGTGCAGTCAGTTGATGCGGGCGGCGGCCAGCGGCTTGCGTGGTTCGGGGCGCATTTCGGGCGAGACGCCTAGGTAGCCGAGCTGTGCGGCGCGGAACACTGATTGTGCGCGGTTCACCGCCCCCAGCTTCGCGCAGGCGCGGGTCACGTGATAACGCACGCCGGCATGGCTGCACCCGAGGATGATGCTGATCTCGTAATCGGTCTTGCCGTGCGCGACCCAGCTCAGGCATTCGAGCTCGCGCGGGGACAGCAGGCCTTCGGTCGGCAGGTAGCGTTCGTCGCGGCTGACGCTGGCGTAGCTGGTGATGAACTGCCAGATCGCCGGAGCCAGCGGGGCGGCGCTGGCGGCAAAGGCGGCGGCAAGATCGATCGTGCCGGCATCGGGCGCGGTCAGGATCGCCGCGCCGACCTGCCCCAACGGCATGTGGATCGGGATGACGATGCCTGCCTCGGGCGTCGGTGTCGTGCCGATATCGGCGAGGTCGATCTGTTCGAGCAGGCGGTTGGCGGAGCGGCTGTGGATGCCGCCGCGGTTCATCCACAGGGGTTCAGCCGCCACCCGCGCCGCGCGCAGCATGGGAGAACGCATCGCCCGGTCGACCTCCCGCCAGGGGGCAAGCTCGTCTTCCGACCAGCCGAACGCGGCTGCGTTGATCGGCGTGCCATCGATGTCCACGGGCTCCGCCAGCGTGGCGAGATCGTGCCACACCATGATCCTGAGGCCATGCCCTTCGACCTTGCGCGCCAGCAGCTGCGCGGCGGGCAGGATATCGTCGGGGGTGCGGATCATCGCATCGCGGTGCGGGTGCGGGGTTGCCCCGTTGCTGTCAAACCGGCGAAGTTCCAGCACATTGGTGGCCACGGGCAGTCTCCCTGCGAGAATTCGTGAGGGGTGATGCTTCGCGCAACTCGGGCAGGTCGTCCAATGTTAATTTGCAAATTTGCAAACCATCAATTTGCAAACTATCCATTCCCTATGGGAACACGGCCGAGAATCTTTGCAGGCGCACAGCTGCGCACCCTTCGCGAACGGCGCGGCATGATGCAGGCCGATCTGGCGCAGCAGCTGTCGATCAGCCCGTCCTACCTCAGCCAGATCGAACATGACGACCGGCCCCTGACCCCGCGCCTGATCGAACGGGTGGCGAACCTCTTCCCGCTCGAATGGCAGGATTTCCCCGCCGAGGATGCCGAACAGCTCTCGATCATGCTGCGCGAGGCGGCGGGCGATCCGATCTTCGATACGCCGCTGGCACCCGATGCCGTGGCCCGGCTCGCCCAGCAGCAACCGGCCTTCGCGCGCCGCTTTGTCGAACTCCATCAGGCGCTGCGCCGCGCCAACCAGCGGCTCGAGATGGTGGACGAGGCGATCTCGGTCGAAACCGACGAAAGCACCCGTCTGCCGTGGGAGGAGGTGCGTGACTGGTTCCACCTGTCCAACAATTACGTCGACCCGATCGACCGCGCCGCCGAGCAGCTGGGGGCGGGGCTGGCGGGTGCGGACGGGGTGCCCACAACCGGCGCGCTGCTTGGCCACCTGACCGGCACGCTTGGCATCGCGGTCGATCTCAGCCCGGCCGATTCCCTGCGCAGCTTCGATGAGGGAGAGCGGGTGCTGCGCATCGATTCGAGCCAGCCCGCCGCCAGCGTCCGCTTCCAGCTGGCCTATCACGTGGCCGCCGTGTCGCTGGGAGAGGTGATCCGCGGGACCGTGGCCGGCGCGCGGCTGCGCAGCCCCGTCGCGCGCGAGCTGTTGACGGTGGGCCTGGGCAATTACGCCGCAGGCGCGGTGTTGATGCCCTATGGCCACTTCCGCCGATTGGCGCGTGAATTCCGCCACGATGTCGACCGTCTGGCGCTCGCTTACCAGACCAGTTTCGAACAGACCTGCCACCGCCTCTCGACCATGCAGCGCGAGGGGGAGCGTGGCCTGCCGATCTTCTTCTGCCGCGTGGACATGGCGGGCAACATCACCAAGCGCCACAGCGCCACGCGCTTCCAGTTTGCGCGGTTCGGCGGGGCCTGCCCCCTATGGATCGTGCACGAGGCCGCCGCCATTCCCGACCGCATTCTGGTGCAGCTGGCCGAAACGCCGGACGGGCTGCGCTATGTCTCGATCGCCAAGGGGTTGGTGAAAGCCTCGGGCCGGTTCGACCGCACCCCGCGGCGCTATGCCGTGGCGCTGGGCTGCGAGGTGCAGCATGCGGGCGATTTCATCTATGCCGACGGTCTCGATCTTGCCTCGGGACGGGCGGTTACCCCGATCGGCGTGTCCTGCCGCATCTGCCCACGCCCCGATTGCGAACAGCGCGCCTATCCGCCCAGCGGCCAGAAGATCGCGGTCGATCCGTTGAGACGCCGGATCGTGCCCTATCATCTGATTGACTGAGCGCGCCTCAGCGTGATCCGCGCGCGGCGAGCACGCTGGGCACGGTCAGGACGATGATCCGCAAATCGCGCAGCATCGTCCGGCTGCTGACATAGCGCACATCCATCAGCACGCGTTCGAAGTAACGCACGTCGCTGCGGCCCGAGATCTGCCACAGGCCGGTGATGCCGGGGCGCACGAGGCAATAGAGCGCGAAATGCTGCCCGTAGCGCGCGGCCTCGGTCTCGACGATCGGGCGCGGGCCGACGATGCTCATCTCGCCCATCAGCACGTTGAACAGCTGGGGAAGCTCATCGAGGCTGGAGCGGCGCAGGAAGTTGCCGAGCCAGGTGACGCGCGGATCATGGGTCAGCTTCTGGCTCTCGTGCCATTCGCGCGCCGCTTCGGGATCGCTGGCGAGGATCGCTGCAAGACGCTGTTCGGCATCGACCACCATCGTCCTGAACTTCCAGCACCCGAAGGTCTTCCCGCCCAGCCCGACACGGCGGTGTCGGAAAAACACGGGGCCGGGGTCCGCCAGCTTGATCGCGATCGCAACAAGCAGGAACAGCGGCAGGAAAAACAGCAGCGCCAACGCCGCAATGGCGATGTCCAGCGCCCGTGAAGGCACACCCTGTGGCCATCTGTTCCATGTGCGTAACTGGGCGTGTTTGGGGAAGGCGTCTCGCGGTTCGATATACACGTCCCTCATACCTTTCGGGTCGTCCGCATCGTGCCGATGCGGGTGAATTACGGATTTTGCGATGAGGCCCCTGCCTTCATGCCAAATGTCTATTCCGCGGACGCCCGACTGGCTCTAGGATAGGTTAACAACGTCTTGCACGCCGACACCGGTGATAGCGGGACAGCAACGGGTCGGCGCAGAGCCGGATGGCTGAAGGTAAACAGGGTTATGATTGGCAACACCGGTCTGGCGGGCAAGACCCGGGACAAAGGGCGCGCCGCCACGCAAGGCGAGGTGCCCCGCCGGCAGCCCCGTATCGTGGCCGGTCGGCAGAAGCAGACGAAGTTTCCCCGCCCGGTGCGCGTCCTGCTATGGCTGGGGCTGCCCGCCTTGCTGTGGGCCGCGATTTATTTTGGCATCCGGCTTGTCTGGTAAGGCCCCGGGCAGCGGCATCGGCACGGATGGCTGTGGTGCGGCCGGACAGGGAAAGGCCTCCTGCAAGCTGGCGACGATCACCGAGGCAGCCTGCGCTTTCGTCTGCGACGGATTGGCGACCAGATAGGCCTCGAACGTGTCGGCAAGCTTGCCCATCGTCAATCCTGCGGGCAGGCACGGATCGCCCGATCCGATCCAAACCCTGTAGGCGCGCGAGGCATCGGCGACAGCGGCGAGATAGGCAAAGCAGAAACTGCGCGCGAAGCTGGAATTCTCGCGACATTTGCGCAGCAATTCACCGGCGGATTCGAAGCCTGCGACGGCCTCTGCCTGCGCCTCTTGCGCCAGCGCGGCACCGGTCGGCACCGGGACGAGGCTGGCGACAGCGAGACCGGCGATGACGTGCCCCCGCCAGCGCCTCACGGAGCGCCGCCCTCCGTTGCCGGGGATGCCTTGGCGGCAAGCGGGAGCGGACGCGCGCGGAACGGTGCAGGCGTGGGGGGCGGCGGTGCCGGCGGGGCAGTGTGCGGCGCGGCGTTATCGGTAAGGGCGGCAAGTGTCAGCGCCGGACCCTCTTTGCCACCACCCGCGTCCGCCGGTTGCAGGGCGCGGGCCGCCCATGCGCCGATCAGCGGCTCGCGGCCGGAATATTGCCGGGTGAAGGCCTGGGGCTGGCCGGGGGCGCCCTTCCAGCGGTAGAAGATGTGCCGCCCGATCTGCCCCGAAGTGTCGAGCGTCGCGCTCCAGTAGGGCGAGACGTAATCGGCGTGATAATGCGTCGAAAGCCCCACCTCGCTGGCGACCGCGCCGCCCAGCGCCGCCTTGGCAATGCGGTTGGCGCGTGCCCACAGGCTCGGCACCGGGGGGCGGGCGCGTGATCCGTCACAAGTGAAGGTGAACTGGCAGCCGGTGGAGCGTTCCTGCCCCTCGAACACCACGCCGCAGACATTGTCGGGATAGGCGGGGTGGCGCACCCGATTCAGGACCACCTGGGCAATAGCGCGCTGCCCGCTTTCGGGCTCCAGTGCGCCTTCGTAATAGATCGCCTCGGTCAGGCAGGTTTCGGCCCGCAAGGCGCTGGCGGCATCGCCGTAGCTGGCGATGAAAGGCTGCGCGGGCGGTAGCGCGAAACTGGCGGCAGTCAGATCGGCGGGCTGCATTTCCGGACGGTCCGCAGCAGCGGGCAGCATCCGGGCAATGCCGGCGACTGCGCTGCCCGGATGGCCTTGCGAGGCGGGCAGCACAGGCAGCAGCAACATGGCTAGCAGCGTGCCCGCACCGGCAACACGCAACCCGGCGCGCAGGCGCATTGCGGCCTTTCCTACTTGGGTGACCTCGGCGTCAGACAGGTCGGTAAGGGTGGCGGCGCTGGCCATCGGCGTGTCGCTGCTCCTTTGTCATAAACGGGCGGGCGGGTGCAGCTCATGGCTGCTCCGCGAGGCTCGGCCCGGGCTGATGCACACCCTTGCGAGGGACCGCCCTAACGCAGGTTCGAAACACG
>JAIEOM010000071.1 GCA_019750455.1 Sphingomonadales bacterium
CAGGCTCGGCAATTCGCGGTCCTTGCCGAGAAACTGCGCCTTCACCTTCTCGAACTTCATCACCCCATCAATGCGCCGTTCGAGGAAGGCGTGGGTATCGGCCTTGCCTTCCGAATCGTCGTTGACGAACACGGCAAGGGTCGCGCTGTAGATCCCGGCAAGGATCGCGCGCTTGGTGTAGTGGTTGTAATCGGTCGCCGTATCCCCCGCGAGCCGCCACATGATGTCCGCCGAATGCCAGCCGAGTTTCAGCGCGGTCGCCACGTTCTGCGGCTGCGCCATCACCGCCAGCGCGCGGCGCACGGCTTCATCGATGTGCGCGACCGCTTCCAGCCGGAAGGCGACCAGCGTGCGGATGCGCTCGCGGATCTTGAGCGTCGCCAGCCGTTCCGCCGGCCATTCTTCCGCCATCGCCTGATCCACCGAGGCGATCCACGCCGCGATCATGTCCATCGGCTTCGCGCCCGGAAAGGCGAGCCGCGCGATATCGGTATCGCACCCCGCCATCTCGGCCGCGGCCATCAGCGCGGTTTCGTTCCAGCCATCGAAGATCGCGGAAGCGGCAATGTCGGGCGCGAGCGCGATGCGCAGCTCGTCCAGCGTCAGATCGGCAAAATCGGTCATGTCAGAAAGAAGGCCCGTAATCTTTCTTGGTTCCCGCCGCGGCACGCTTGGCATCGGCTTCGGTGAATTCCTGCTTGAGCAGCGTGTTGCCCGATTGCAGTTCCATGTAGTTGCGCGCCGAACGGCCCGAATTGTCGTTGCGGTCCGGATCGGCACCCTTGGCCAGCAGCAGTCGCACCAGCGCCACGTTGCGCGCATGGACAGCGGCGATCAGCGGGGTTTCGCCCGTCTGGTCGGCGATGTTGATGTTGGCGCCCTTCTTGATCAGTTCCTCCACCCCGTCGGTAAAGCTCAGCGCGGTGGCGAGCTGGAGCGGGGTGATGCCCTTCTTGTTGCGGATGTTCGGATCGGCCCCGCGCTGGAGCAGGAACCGCACCCACAGCAGGTCGCTGCGCTGCACCGCGATGTGCAGGCCGGTGTCGCCGCTGGTGATGTCGCGCGCGTTGACGATCTGGGTGCCGGGCTTCGACAGCATGTCGGTGGCCTTGTCGCCGTCACGTTCCTTGACCGCTTCGAGGAACTGGTAGCCTTCGGACTGGAACTGCGCGGCAGCGGGAGCGGCGAACGCCAGCATCACGGCACTGGCAATCACGCCCAGAGCCCCTAACTTGCGCAAAACACCATGAACCAAGGTTTGATCCTTTCGCATTACCTGCCACACGTCCCGCAGGTGGGATGGCGCGAGGGAATGAGCCGCAACGCCTTTCACAAGCGACCAGTTAGCAGAGCATGAACCGCATCAACAAGCCTTCCGCCATCCGTTCCGTCGCAATCGCGCTGTCGCTGACGCTGGCGGCCTGCAACGGGGCCGCCCCGGCGGAAGAACCGCCGCTGGCGGGCGCTTCGATCGGCGGGGATTTCACGCTGACCAACAGCAAGGGCGAAACGGTGCGCTGGGGCGATTTCGCGGGGAAGTACCGCATCGTCTATTTCGGCTACACCTTCTGCCCCGACATCTGCCCCACCGACATGCAGCGCGTGGCGCAAGGGCTGAAGGAACTGAAGGCCGCCGATCCGGACAAGGCGGGCAAGATCGTGCCGATCTTCATCACCATCGACCCCGATCGTGACACGCAGGCCGTTGTCGGCGAATTTGCCGCCGCCTTCTCGCCCGATATCGTCGGGCTGACCGGCACGCCCGAACAGATCGCCGCCACGGCCAAGACCTTCAAGGTGTTCCACGCCAAGGGCGAGACGCAGCCGGGCGGCGGCTATCTCGTCGATCATTCCAATATCGTGTACCTGTTCGGCCCCGATGGCGCGCCGATCGCGACGCTCCCCACCGACAAGGGGGCCAAGGCGGTCGCGGCGGAACTGGATCGATGGGTGAGCTGAGGGACCGCTTCTGGGAGCTGCCGCTGGGCGAGCTGACCCGGCCCGAATGGGAGGCGCTGTGTGACGGCTGCGGCCGCTGCTGCCTGCACAAGCTGGAGGACGAGGACACCGGTGAGGTGGTCGATACCAACATCGCCTGCCGTCTGCTCGATACCGGCACGGCGCAATGTTCCGATTATCGTAACCGCAAGGCCTTCGTCCCCGATTGCCTGCGGCTGACGCTGCGGATCGTCGAGCAGGTGAGCTGGCTGCCCCAGACCTGCGCCTACCGGCTGCGCGCCGATGGACGGGCGCTGCCGGGGTGGCATTACCTCATCTCGGGGGACCGCGATGCCGTGCGGCGCGCCGGGGTCTCGATCATCGGCCGGGTCGTGAGCGAGGTCGATGCCGGGCCGATGGAGCATCACATCACCGAATGGCCCGCCGCCCGCCGCGACTGGGACGTTCGCGCTGCCGAGGATGGCGCATGATCGACTGGCTGCGCGGTGCCTCGGTCAAGCGCCCGATCGATCCCGAAATCGAGATCGGCGGCGAACGGGTGCCGATCGTGCTCAAGCGGATGCGCAATGCGCGGCGGCTTACGCTGCGGCTGGCGCCCGATGGCAGCGAGGTCAGGATCACCCTGCCCGCCTGGGCCGAGGGGCGCGAGGCGCTGGCTTTTGCCCATTCGCGCCACGGCTGGCTCGCCGAACAGATGGCCCGCCTGCCCAAGCGTGCCGCCCCTGAACCGGGCGGCGAGGTGCGCTATCGCGGGCGGGCGCTGCGGCTGGCGTGGGAGGCCCGCGCCCCGCGCCGCCCGGTGGTGGAAGGCGATACCCTGCGCATCGGCGGGCCGCAGACCGGGCTGGAGGCGCGCCTCAAGCGCTGGATGGAGGGCGAGGCGCTGCGTCTCGCGGAAAGCGACATGCGCGATTACTGCGCTGCCGCCGGGCTCGATCCGGTGCCGATGGGTCTGACCCGGGCGCAGCGGCGCTGGGGATCGTGCTCCGACAAGAACCGCATCCGCATCAACTGGCGTCTGGTGCAGGCCCCCGATTTCGTGCGGCGTTCAGTGGTCGCGCATGAGGTCGCACACCTCGTCCACTTCGATCACTCGCCCGCCTTCCATGCCTTGCTGGCACGGATCTTCGAAGGCGAGATTGCGGACGCTGACCGCTGGCTGAAGGACCATGGCCGCAGCCTCTATGCCAGCTTCGGCTGACGCAGCGGTTGGCCTCGCGCCCCGCAACGCCTATATTGCTCCCATGCCCATCAAGTCGTTCTCCAAGTCGCGCTTCAATCCGGTCGGCGGGATTGCCGATTTCTGGAACGAGATCCGGCGCCCGACTCCCTATCGTTGGCCGATCCTTGCCCTGTCGGTCATGCCGGTCGCGGCAATCATGGGCTGGGCGCTGGAGCAGGAATATTATGGCGAGCCCGAGCGGCCGCGGATCAACTACATCACCACCCTGCCCGAGGGGCGCAGTGATGCCGAGATCCTCGCCGAAAACCGCGCCAATCAGGAAATAAAGGACCTGCGCGCCGCCGAGGAAGAGCGGATCGCGGAGGAAAAGCGCAAGATGTACAAGGCGCTGGGCAAGGCGACCGGGATCGATGTCGAGGCCATGGAGCGCAAGGCCGAGGCCGAGCGCGCTGCCGCTGCCGCCGCAGAGGCCAAGGAGCGCGAGGAACGCGCCGCCCGGGTTCAGCCCGCCGCCAGCGAAAGCGCCGGACAATAGCCGCACCGCTCCCGCCTTCCGATCACGAGTGGATGGCCGCCGCCGCGCGCCTTGCCGCGCGCGCGCGCCCGCTCTCCCGCCCCAATCCCGGCGTGGCCGCGCTGGTGGTGGCCGATGGCCGCGTGATCGCGCGCGGGTGGACGCAGGCGGGGGGCCGCCCCCATGCCGAGGCGATGGCGCTGGCGGGCCTCGCGCCCGAAGAGCTGGCGCGCGCCACGCTCTACGTCACGCTCGAACCCTGCGCCCACCAGTCGGATCGAGGCCCGGCCTGCACCGACCTGATCCTCGCCGCGCGCCCTGCCCGCGTCGTCATCGGCCAGCATGACCCCGACCCGCGCACCGCCGGGCAAGGCATGGCGCGGCTGGAAGCGGCGGGGATTGCGGTGACGCTGCTGGATGACCCTGCCTCCGCCGCCAGCCTTGCGGGGTTCCTCACCCGCCAGCGCGCCGGACGACCCTGGGTGACGCTCAAACTGGCGACCTCGCTCGATGGCTGCATCGCGGTCGCCGACGGGACCAGCCAGTGGATCACCGGCGAGGCTGCCCGCGCCCATGTCCACGCCCGGCGCGCGCGCCATGACGCAATTCTGGTGGGCGGCGGCACTTGGCGGGCGGACAAGCCTCGTCTCGATGTGCGCCTGCCGGGGCTGGAGGCGCGCTCGCCGCAGCGCGTCGTCCTGACCCGCGGCCTCGCGCCCGAAGGCACCACCGCCCTCCCCGCGCCCCAGGCCATCGCGGGCCTTGAAGGGGTGCAATACCTCTACGTCGAGGGCGGGGCAGAAACCGCCGCCGCGTTCCTCGCCGCCGATCTGGTGGACGAGCTGCACCTCTACACCGCGCCCGTGCTGATCGGTGACGGGAAGCGCGCGCTCGGCCCGCTTGGCCTTGCCGATCTGAGGGCGGCGCATGGCCGCTGGCATGGCCACGAACGCCGCCAGCTTGGCAGCGACAGCTTCGCCGCCTATCTGCGGACCCGATAACCCCTAAGGAACCACCGCCCATGTTCACCGGCATCGTCACCGCCATCGGCACCATCGCCGCAGCCGAGCAACGCGGCGATCTGCGCCTGCGCATCACCGCCCCGCTCGATCCCGCGCGGATCGACATCGGCGCCTCGATCGCCTGTTCGGGCGTGTGCCTGACGGTGGTCGAACGCGGCGGCAGCGCGGGCGATGCGTGGTTCGATGTCGACCTTTCGGGCGAGACCGTCAGCCGCACCGTGCCCGGCATGTGGAACGCGGGCGCGCAGCTCAATATCGAACCCTCCTTGCGCCTCGGCGACGAGCTGGGCGGCCACATCGTCACCGGCCACGTGGATTCGGTGGGCGAGGTGGTGAAGGTCGCGCAGTCCGGCGACAGCTGGCACATCGCGATCCGCGCGCGGGCGGAAATGTCGCCCTTCATCGCCGAAAAGGGCTCGATCACGGTCAACGGCGTGTCGCTCACCGTCAACGACGTGCGCGACCGCACCGATGGCACCTGCGACTTCCTGCTCAACATCATCCCGCACACCGCTGCGGTGACGACCCTCGGCAGCCTTGCAGAGGGCGATGCGGTCAACCTCGAAATCGATGTTCTGGCCCGCTACCTCAAACGCATGCAAAGCCTCGCCGCGACGCGGTGAGAGTGCGGCAGGAAACCGGCTTTTCCTGCCAAAAACGGACGGTCAGCAATCGACCCC
>JAIEOM010000263.1 GCA_019750455.1 Sphingomonadales bacterium
GCGCGCACCCGCACGCTCAATCCCAAGTGGTTCGAAGGCCTGCTCCAGCACGGTTACGAAGGCGTGCGGCAGATCGAAGGCCATGTGACCAGCACATTGGGCTGGTCGGCCACCACCGGTCAGGTCGCACCCTGGGTCTACCAGAAGATTTCCGAGACCTTCGTCCTCGATGCCGACATGCGCCGCCGCCTGTCCGAGCTGAACCCCAAGAGCGCCGGGCGTGTAGCCGGGCGTCTGCTCGAAGCCTGCGACCGCAATCTGTGGTCCCCCGACGACGCGACCCTCGCCGCCCTGCGCGAAGCCAATGACGAGCTGGAGGACCGCCTCGAAGGCGTGTTCCCGGCAGAATGACCAAGGGATAGACCGACATGAACCTCCACAGCCCATCATCCAGCTTCAACCCGCCCGACGGGGAAGGCTCGGTCCAGGTCCAGCTGGACCCGGCAGACAAGATCAAGGGCGCCAAGGTCTTTGCGGTCTACGGTAAGGGCGGGATCGGCAAGTCGACCACCTCGTCGAACCTGTCTGCGGCCTTTTCGAAGCTCGGCCATCGCGTGCTGCAGATCGGCTGCGATCCCAAGCATGACAGCACCTTTACCCTCACCAAGAAGCTGATGCCGACGGTGATCGACGTGCTGGAAACGGTCGAATTCCACGCCGAGGAACTGCGGCCCGAAGACTACATGTTCGAAGGCTATAACGGCGTTATGTGCGTCGAGGCGGGCGGGCCGCCCGCGGGCACGGGCTGCGGCGGCTACGTTGTCGGACAGACGGTCAAACTGCTGAAACAGCACCACTTGCTCGAAGAGACCGACGTGGTGATCTTCGACGTTCTGGGCGACGTCGTGTGCGGCGGCTTTGCCGCCCCGCTCCAGCATGCCGAACGCGCGCTGGTGGTTGCGGCGAACGACTTCGACAGCATCTTCGCCATGAACCGCATCGTCGCGGCGATCGCGGCCAAGTCCAAGAACTACGATGTGCGCCTTGCCGGTGTGGTCGCCAACCGCAGCCGCGAGACCGACGAGATCGACCGGTTCTGCGACAAAATCGGCATGCAGCGTCTCGCCCATTTCAAGGATGTCGACGCGATCCGCCGCTCGCGCCTGAAGAAGTGCACCTTGTTCGAGATGGGCGACGATCCCGAAGTGGTTGCGGCGCAGGACGAATATCTGCGCCTCGCCGCGATGCTGTGGGCCGGGGTCGATCCTTCGACGGCGCAGCCGATGAAGGACCGCGACATCTTCGACTTCCTGGGGTTCGAGTGATGGCGACACGCAATCCTTCCGAATATGACGACCGCCGCGAGGCGCTGGCGACCTATTTCGACAGCACCGCGCGGCAGGCGTGGATCGACCTCACATCCGACGCGAAGGTCAGCGGCATCCGCGCCACGGTCCGCGCGGGGCGCGATGCGATGCGTGCGACCCTGCTCGAATGGCTGCCGACCGACCTCAGGCGCACGGCTATTCTCGATGCGGGCTGCGGCACCGGCTCGCTCGCCGTCGCGGCGGCCTGCCGCGGGGCCGAAGTTACGGGCATCGATGTGGCCGCAGGGCTGGTCGAAGTCGCGCGCGAGCGGACGCCCTCCTTCATCGGCCACGGGCGCATTCACTGGCGTTCGGGCGACATGCTCGATCCCCAGCTCGGCACCTTCGCCCACGTGGTGGCGATGGATTCGCTGATCCATTACGAGCCCGAGGATCTGGTCGCCGCCCTTGCCAAGCTGGCAAGCCGCACCACCCAGTCGATCCTCTTCACCTTCGCGCCGCGCACCACGCTGCTGAGCGCCATGCACAATATCGGCAAGGTCTTCCCCAAGTCCGACCGGTCGCCCGCCATCGTACCGGTGGCAGAGGGCGAATTGCGCGAACGCCTCGCTCGCCTGCAAGGCTGGAGCATCGGCCGCACGCACCGTGTCAGCAGCGGGTTCTACACCTCGCAGGCACTCGAACTGGTGAGACACGGATGAACCGTCCCGCTCGCCCTGCACCCCCGCAAAGCTTTGCCGAACTGCTGTTCCGGCTGCTGCCCTTTGCGGATGCGGCGAGCGACGATCTGCCCCTGCCGCGCCTGTTGCGCCTGTCGCTGTTCCAGGTGAGCGTCGGCATGGCGATGGTGCTGCTCAACGGCACGTTGAACCGGGTGATGGTGGTGGAGCTCGGCACCCCCACCTGGCTGGTCGCGCTGCTGATTGCGGTGCCGCTGCTGGCAGCCCCGTTCCGGGCGCTGATGGGCCACAAGTCCGACACGCACCGCTCGGTGCTCGGCTGGCGGCGCGTGCCCTATATCTGGTTCGGTTCGATGATGCAGTTCGGCGGACTGGCGATCATGCCCTTCGCCCTGCTGCTGCTGGACGAGCCCGACCGCTTCACCCTTGGCATGGTGGCGGCCGCGGCGGCTTTCCTGCTGACCGGCACCGGCTTTCACATGACGCAGACCGCCGGGCTCGCGCTGGTCACCGATCTCGCGCCGCGCGACAAGCGGCCGCGTGCGGTTGCGCTGCATTACGTGACGCTGCTGATCGGCATGATGTTCTCCGCCTTTGTCATTGGCGGCATCCTGTCGGACTTCTCAAACACCAAGCTGGTGCAGGTCATTCAGGGCTGCGCGGTGCTGACCATCATCCTCAATGTCGCCGCGATCTGGAAGCAGGAGGCGCGCAATCCAGCCATAACCAAGGGTCCGGAACCGGGCGCGCCGACCTTCGGTCAGCTGTGGCGCGATTTCGTGCGCGATGGCCGCAATGCCCGGATGCTGACCGCGATCGGGATCGGCGCGGCAGGCTTTGCGATGCAGGACGCGCTGCTCGAACCCTATGGCGGCGAGATCCTCAAGCTTTCGGTCGGGGCGACCACCGGACTGACCGGAGCCTGGGCCCTCGGCTCGCTGATCGGCTTCACAGCCTCGGGCGCGGCGCTCGGGCGCGGGTGGGACCCGCTGCGGCTGGCCGGTGCAGGCATGGTGATCGGGATCAATGCCTTTCTGCTGGTACTGTTCGCCGGACCGTTTTCTGCGCCGGTAATGCTCTATGCGGGCGCGCTTGGCATCGGCCTCGGCCTCGGGCTGTTCTCGGTCGGCACGCTGATGGAAGCGATGAACCTTGCCGAGGGCGAAGGCGCAGGCCTTGCGCTGGGCGCTTGGGGCGCGGTGCAGGCGACCTGCGCGGGGCTCGGCATCGCTCTCGGCGGCCTGCTGCGCGACGGGGTGGCGCTGCTGCTGCAAAGCGATGCGCCCAGTGCCAGCATGGCGATGCGCGCGACCGGTTATGGCGCCGTCTACATTCTCGAGATCGCGCTGCTGCTGATCGGTCTCGCTGCGATCGGGCCTCTGGTGGGCCATCGCAGCCGTCTTCAACCGCGCGAGGACGCGCCTGATGCCCGTCCGTTCGGCCTTACCGAGTTTCCGACATGATTACCCGTGCCCGCCTGTACCGTCCCATTGCCCCGGCTTCGCCTCAGCCGGTTTTGTTCCATGAGAGGAATGTGAAATGAACGCTGCCTATATCGTCGGCAACTTCGATGTTGCCGAACTCGCTTTCCTGCTGTTCTTCGGCTTCTTCGTCGCGCTGGTGTTCTACCTCAACAAGGAAAGCCGCCGCGAAGGCTACCCGCTTGAGGAAGAGGAAGACGGCAAGATCCTGCCCGGAAGCCTGTTCGATGGCGAGAAGAAGACCTTCCAGCTGCCCCACGGCCGCGGCACCTATGTGCCCGAGGACGTTGCCCGCGATGACGTGAACGTCCCCGCAGTCCAGTCCTTCCGCGCCGCTGGCGCGCCCTTCGTGCCGACCGGCGATGCCATGGTCGATGGCATGGGCCCGGCGGCCTGGGCCAACCGTGCGAAGTATCCCGATCTCACCTTCGACGGCCGCCCGCGCATCGTGCCCATCGCCCAGAGCCACGAGCTGGTGATCGCACCCAATGATCCGCAACTGGTCGGCTTCCCGGTGGTCGCCGCCGATGGCGTGACTGTCGGCAAGGTCAGCGACATCTGGGTCGATCAGGCCGAACACATGATCCGCTATCTCGAAGTCGAGACCAATAGCGGCAAGAAGGTGCTCGCGCCGATGATGGTCGCGGTGGTCCACGGCAACGGCCTGATCGATGCACTGCTGCCCATCACCAGCGACAAGCCCGAATATGTCGAGATCGACGCGATCACCGCCGCGCAGTTCGACGCCGTCCCGGCGCTCGAAACCGCCGGCACCATCACCCGCTACGAGGAAGACCGCATCCAGGCCTACTTCGGCGGGGGCTACATGTATGCGACGCCGGAAAGGTCGGAAGCATGGATCTGAAGACCGAAGCGGTCGTGACGGACAAGGTGGCAGCGGCAGCAACGCCGCTGCCACCCCAGGGTCATCCTGGCGGGTTCGATCACTCCGCGCTCGAGAATGAAGGCCCGCAGGCTTTCGGCGACCGCATGGGCACGCCGCAGCCTGACGAACAGGTGCTGTGGAAGGGCCGTCCGCAGCTTGGCCTGCTGGCACGCTCGGCGTTCCACACGCATACGCTCGGCGCCTATATGGCGGGGCTCGCGGTGGTCGCGCTGGTGCTGGGCAAGCCCGATGCCGCGATCGTTGCCGGCGTGCTCGGGACCGCGCTGGTCGCGATCCTTTATGTGCTCGCCTGGGCAAGTGCGCGCAGCACGCTCTACATCCTCACCGACACGCGGCTGATCATGCGCATCGGCGTGGCGATCGAGACGCGGGTGAACATTCCGCTGAAGCAGATCACCGCCGCCCACCTTGCCCTGCAAGGCAAGCGCGGGCATGGCGACATCGCCTTCGAACTCGCCGGTGACCGCCTGCTCGGCACGCTGCTGCTGTGGCCGCATGTGCGCCCGTGGCGCTATGCCCGGCCCCAGCCGATGCTGCGCGCCGTGCCCGATGCCGCCGCGCTTGCCCGGACCATCGCCGAAACCCGCGCGCGCTTTGGCGCGATCGAACGGAATTTGAGCGAGATCAAGGAAGCCGCTCCGGCTGGCGGGCAAACCGCTCCGCAAGGCACAGCCGTGCCCACGCGCCCTGCCCCGGCCATCCGCCGCGGCGAGCCGGGACTTGAGGGAGCCCCAGCATGATCGTTCGCGAATACGAGAAGGACGAAATCACTGTCCACAAGGTGCCGCTGTTGCTGATGGGCGGGATCGTGGCCGCCTCGCTGGTGCTCACAGCCTCGGTGACGATGGGCTTCGTCCCCAAGCAATCGGTGCCCGCCGAAGCGCGCGCCGCCGCCGGCATCACTGCTGCGCAGGTCCGCCCGCTCAAGTTCTTTGACGAGCCTGACGGCACGGTGCGGGTCGAGGACGGCGTAAGCGGCGAAGTGCTCAATCGCTTCGGTGAAGGTGAAGGCGGGTTCATCCGCGC
>JAIEOM010000081.1 GCA_019750455.1 Sphingomonadales bacterium
GGCGGCGGCGCCGGCGCGATCACCGACACGGGCCGCTTCAACGGCCACTACAACGAGGCGACCGCCCCGCTCGGCGTGCGCTTCAACTCCGGCTCGCCGCCGCCGCCCCCGCCGCCGCCGCCGCCGCCCCCGCCGAAGGCTGCGTGCAACACGGGTCCGTACATCGTGTTCTTCGACTTCGATAAGTCGGACATCACTTCGGAAGCCGCCGGCATCCTCAACAGCGCCGTCACCGCCTACGCCAACTGCGGCACGGCGAGCGTGATGCTGGCCGGTCACACGGACCGTGCGGGTAGCACCAAGTACAACGAAGGCCTCGCCGATCGTCGTAACAAGGCTGTCACCACCTACCTGACCGGCCGCGGCATCCCTGCTGCGCGCATCACCGGCCAGGCCTTCGGTGAAACCAAGCCGCGGGTCCCCACCGCTGACGGCGTGCGCGAAGCGCAGAACCGTCGCGTTGAAGTGACCTACGGTCCGGGCTCGGGCATGTAAGCCCAGCCTTTCAAGGCTACAGGAAAAGGGGCCGGAGCAATCCGGCCCCTTTTTCTTTGCCCGCCGGAGATATCGCGGCTTCGCAGGCAAGTCGCGAGGGTGCGCATCGCCTTATTGCGGGCCCGGCGTGGAGACGACCTCCACTGACCGCCCCCCAGCCTCGGCCACAAAAGCGCGCGCCGCAGTGCAGGCTTGGGGCCTGCACTGCGGCGCGCTCTTTTGCGTTTGCAGGGAGTGCGGCGGTCAGCCTGCCGCAGCAGCCGCCGCGCGTTCGGCAATCGTCGCCTCGGCCTGCGGCAAGGTGCGGTAGGCGTAGATCAGCAGCGCCAGCGAAATCGGCGCTACCCCGATCAGCGAGAGCACACCTGTCTGGCGACTGCCGCTCAGCTCCGAGATCGCCCCGACCATGTAGGGCCCGAGACCGAGTCCCACCAAGGTTGTGGCGAGGAAGAACGAGGCGGTCGCCGTCCCCCGCATCCGGGGCAGGACAAGGTCCTGCGTCGTCGCCGCCGCTGCCCCCAGCGCTGCCGCCGCGAACATCCCCGCAAGGAAATTCATGGCATAGAACAGCGTCGGACTGGCCGTGGTGAAGCCGAGCCAGATCGGCACCACCGGCGCGACGATCCCGAACATGACCACGAGGATCCGTCCCGAGGGATTGCGCGTCCGCAACCAGTCCGACATGCGTCCGCCGAGAATTACCCCGAGGAATCCGGATAGCGCCCCGCTCCCGCCCAGGACGAAGGCGAGTTCGGCCTTGGGCAGCCCCAGCTCTTCCTCCGCATAGGGCGCCGACCAGAACGCCAGCGCATAGGCGCCGAGCGAGACCAGCCCATAGCCCAACGCGGTGCAGATGAAGGCCGGGGTTCCCCAGATCAGCTTGAACGTCGCCGGATCATGGCGCCTGAGGGTCGATGCCCACGAGAACACCGCGTAGTAGCCGAAGGCGATGGCCGACCATTGCGGCAGGTTCTTCGTGAGCTTGATCATCACCCACGCAAAGCCGATCATGGCGACCGCGACAGCCAGGTTGATCAGCGCCGCCTTGACCCCGCGCCGGGCCGCGTGGATCAGTGTGAAGGGCGGCAACAGCATCGACAGATCAACAAAGAAATCCGCGAGCGGATGGCGAACGCCAGTCGCTGCGTCGGGCTGACGCGAAGGTTCGCGCAGCGACGCGACCCACAGCGCCAGCAGCACGCCGGGGAGGCCAACCGCCATAAACGCCGCCTGCCAGCCGACCAGCCCGCCAATGCCGCCGCCCGGATAGGCCGCATCCCACACCTGCGAAATCTTCGCCCCGATCAGCAGCGATACCCCGCCCCCAATATACAGGCCTGAGGAATAGACCGCGAGCGCGGTCCCTTTCTGACGCGCGGGAAAATAGTCCGAGATCAGCGAATAGGCCGTCGGGCTCGCAGTCGCCTCGCCCACCCCCACGCCCATGCGGGCGAGCGAGAGCGAGACGAAATTGCGCGCAAGGCCCGACAGCGCAGTCATCGTCGACCACAGCACCAGCCCGATGGTCAGCAGTCGCACCCGGTGCCACCGATCCGCTAGCCGCCCGAGAGGCACGCCGAATAGCGCGTAGAACACCGCGAAGGCCGCGCCGCCCAGAAAGCCGAGCTGGTCGTCGTCCAGCGCAAGATCGCGCTTGATGTCCACCGCGAGGATCGCGAGGATCTGCCGGTCGATGAAGTTGAGGATGTAGACCACAACCAGCACGCCCAGCACATACCAGCTGTAAGCGGACGCAGGCGCCTCGCTGCGGTCCGGTGCCGCCGTGGTGTCCTCGCTCAAAACCGATCCCCTATCCCGTAAACTTGCTCGAGACCGGCGCGCGGCCGGTCAGGCGTTGTAGTGTGTGCTATCGACAATCCCCGCCTCGGCAAAACCCTTTTTCCGCAGGCGGCAGGAATCGCACAGACCGCAGGCAAGGCCTTCGGGCGTCGGGTCGTAACACGACCAGCTCCACGCCGGATCGAGCCCCAGCCGGGCACATTCGCGGGCGATGTCGGCCTTGGTCATGTGCTGAAGCGGGGCGTGGATCGTGAAGGGCGCGCCTTCGACCCCGGCCTTGGTGCCGAGCCGTGCGGTTTCGGCGAAGCTGGCGATGAACTCCGGTCGGCAATCGGGATAGCCCGAATAGTCCAGCGCATTGACCCCAATGAACACGTCCCGCGCGCCCGCCGCCTCGGCGCAGGCCGTGGTCAGCGCGAGGAAGACGAGGTTGCGTGCCGGGACATAGGTCACCGGGATATCGTCACCCACCCCGCCCTTGGGCACCTCGATCGCGTCGGTCAGCGCCGATCCGCCGAACGCACGCAGATCAAGCGCGATGGAGGTGTGGCGTGCGAGGCCCAGCTTTTCGGCGATGCGCGCGGCCGATTGCAGCTCAAGCTTGTGACGCTGCCCGTAATCCACGCTCAGCGCGTGGACCGCAAAGCCGGCTTCCTGCGCCAGCGCGGCCGTCACCATCGAATCCAGCCCGCCCGAAAGCAGCACCACGGCGAGCGGCTTGGTTTGTCCCGGATCACTCATGCCCGCGGCCCTATCATGGCGCGGCGCAAAGGCAATGCGCACCCGATGCCGTGATGCCCCTCAGCAGGATCCGGTGCGGCGCGCCTCGGCGGTCATCTGGAAGGGCATGCCGCCGTGAATGCCCTGGCTTTCTAGCTGCACCAGAGCGCCCGTTTCGCGGCGGATGCTGGTGCGGCCATAGCCGTTGCCGGGGCAGGTGTATTGCACCGTGACCCGCGCCGCGCCGTCCTCGACAATGAACTGGTTGCAGCCGCTTTCGCGGTGCATCAGCTGGATCAGCTCCGCTCCGGATTTGACGCAGATCTTGCGATCGGGTGCGCGGCCGCGCTGCTTGATGGTCCATTCGCCCTTGGTGAGCGTGCCAAGCATGGCCAACCCGTTGCCCTGTGCGGCGAGCACCGGCACGGCAAGGCCGAGGATCGCCCCCGCCCCCAACAGCGCCCAAACCGCGCGTTTGCCATGCCTGCTGTCCATCCGGTCGATCATGCCTGTCCTCATGCCAGCAATATAATCGCGCGCATTGCAAGAATGCGTCGGAAATCTGCCGATTTGACGATGTTATCGACCAAGCGTCAGATCGCCAGAGCGAAGGTCTTGGAGCAGAAGGCGCAATCGACCGCGATCACACCGTCGGGGCCGCGCATTTCGGCCTGCTCTTCCTCCGGGAAACGGGCGATGATGCTTTCGTAATGCGCCGCAGTGCAGCGACACCCGCGTGAAAGCGCCGCACCGGGGGCAACGCGCACTTCGTCCTCCTCGTGGAACAGCCGCCAGGCGATCGCCTCCAGCGACAGCGCCGGATCGAGCAATTCGTCATGGCTGATCGTGCCAGCCAGCACCGCGACATGCTCCCAATCGGGATGGTCGAGCCGAACGTGCAGCCGCTCGCGCCCTTCTTCCCCATCGGGAAGGTGCTGCACCAGCAGCCCTGCCGCCATGCGCCCGGACGCACCGGCACGGCTGGCGACGCGGATCAGCGTCGGGATCTGTTCGGACTGGCTGAAATAGCTCTCGCAGGCTTCGGCGAGGCTGTCGCCCTCCAGCGGAACGATGCCCTGATAGCGCTGGCGCCCTTCGGTCTCGAAGGTGACCGCGAGATATCCGCCGCCGAACAGCGCCTGAAGCGACGGGTTCGCGCCAAGCCCGGCCAACCGCTCGGCATCGAAATCGGCATAGCCGCGCACCGCGCCAGCACGATAATCGCAGACCAGCAGGCTGACGATGCCGCCCTCGGTCTGGGCCTGCATGGTCATTTGGGCATTTTCGCCCTTGAGCAACCCGCCCATCAACACGCCGAGTACCAGCGCCTCGCCGAGCAGGTGAGTGATGGGCGCGGGGTAATCATGGGCGCGCAGGACCTCTTCGAGCACGCCTTCCATGCGCACCACGCGCCCGCGTGCATTGCGGGAGGGCAGCGTGAAGCCCATCAGGGTGTCGGAAAAGGTCTCGGCCGTCTGGATCGTTTCGTTCATGCGCCGCCATATGGGGACGCTTGGCGCCGGGCGGAAGACCCCGTCAGCTGCCGAGCAGCCCGAAGGCCCACAGCAGCACCGATTTCTGGGCGTGGATGCGGTTCTCCGCCTCGTCGAAGACCACCGATTGCGGGCCTTCGAACACCTCCTCGCTGACTTCCTCGCCGACATGGGCGGGCAGGCAGTGGAGGAAGACGGCATCGGGCTTCGCCAGCGCCATCAGGTCGGCATTGACCTGATAGGGCGCCATCGCCGCGAGCTTCGCCTCGGCATGCGCCTGCCCCATCGAAATCCAGGTGTCGGTAACGATCACGTCAGCGCCGCTGGCCGCCGCCTGCGCATCCCGCGTCAGAGTGACAACCGCCCCGCCCGCGCGCGCGAGTTCGACGAAGGCCGGATCGGGCTCGTAACCCGCCGGCACCGCGACGCGGACGTTGAACTTGAACAGCCCGGCCGCTTCGAGGATCGAATGCAGCACGTTGTTCCCGTCACCGAACCACGCCACCTCAAGGCCCGGAAGCGCCTTGCCGTGTTCGATCACCGTCAGCAGATCGGCGACGATCTGGCACGGGTGCGACATGTCGGTGAGGCCGTTGATGACCGGCACCGTGGCATGAGCCGCCATTTCCTCGATCTTGGCGTGATCATCGGTGCGCAGCATGATGCCATCGACCATCCGGCTGAGCACGCGGGCGGTATCGGCGATACTCTCCCCGCGCCCCAATTGGCTCGAGGCCGAATCCAGCAACAGCACCGTACCGCCCAGCTGACGCATCGCGATGTCGAAGCTGACGCGGGTGCGGGTCGAGTTCTTCTCGAACACCAGCGCCAGCACCCGGCCCGCCAGCGGCGCGTCGGCATCGGGCGCGCCCTTGGGCTTGCCCGCACGCGCGGCCTTGCGGTCGATCGCGTCGTTCAGCATCGCGGCAATCGCGTCACCCCCGGCATCGCCGAGATCGAGGAAGTG
>JAIEOM010000191.1 GCA_019750455.1 Sphingomonadales bacterium
GGGCAAGATCCGCGTTTCGGTGGTCGCCACCGGGATCGAACAGAGCGCCGCCGGCGCCTATGACCGCAGCCAGACCGTCTCGCTCAGTGCGTCGCGTGCGCCCAAGCGCCCGGTGCTGGAACTTTCGGACGATGATGGCTTCGGCGCTGCACCGCCCGTGGCTGCGGCCGCCGCCGTTGCGGCGCCGCCGGCCTTCGACCTCGGCGGGCACGAAAGCGCGGCTGCCGACAATTTCGATGACGAGGACATGCTCGATCTGGCTGACGAGGCCGGTGACGAGGAAGAGGGCGGCGATCAGGGCGCCTTTGCTTCGGCTGCGCCCTTCGAGCTGACGGGGATGCAGGCCGGCGACGATTACGGCGAGGAATACGAGGACGATGTCGATGGCATCGTCGATCCGCTCGCAGGTCTTCGCGGTGCGGAAGACGCCGCCCGTTACGGACTTGGCGCAGATGGCAATGCCGCTGCGGCTGAACCGGCGGACGACGCGCTCGAACTCGGTGGTTACGCCGATTACGAGGACGCAGCCGGTGAAGGGCCTGCGCAGGACGATCTGCTTGCCAGTGCAGACCGCCTCGCTGCGGAAGACCGTCCGGTCGAAGCCAAGCTTGGCGGTCGGCGGCGGTCGCTGCTCGGCGAGGGCGGCGGCGCAGGTGGCGGTGCGGGCGGCAGCACGCTGTTCGAACGCATGGCCAACCTTTCGCGCAGCAGCGCACGCGACGACGAGGATGATGACGACGGCGATGATGATGGCCCGGCCCTCAGCATCCCGCGCTTCCTCGGCCGCCAGAACAACCAGTAGGCGCGCAGGCAGCGCGCCACGTCGCAGCGCCGCTGGCATGCGGTGCGCGGCTTGCTAGAGCCCCGCATGATGGTGTCGCGCCTTTCCGTTCTGTCCACCCTCGCGCTGGGTGCCGCTGCGCTTTCCGCCGGCGGTGCTGCGGCGCAGGATGTTGTCGCCCAGCCGGTGGTGCAGGCGCTTCCCTCGGAGGAGGTGCAGCGGCTGAACCGTGCGCTTGTGGCGCTCGCCAAGGCTCCGCGTGATCGCGATACGCTGGTCGAGGCGGGGCAGGCGGCCTTGGGCGTCGATGATCTGGAAGCGGCGATCGGCTTCTTCGGGCGCGCGGCGGATGTCGATCCGGGACACCCTGGTGTCGCCGCCGGGCTTGGCTCGGTCTACCTGCGCGCCGGCCGCGCGGGTGAGGCGCTGGTGCAATTCGACCGGGCGCTGGCCGCCGGGGCCGCCGAGGCTTCGGTCCTCACCGATCGTGCCCTGACCCTCGATCTGGTCGGCGAGCATCCGGCGGCGCAGGCGGCGTATTCCCGCGCGCTCGAACGTGACCCCGCGAATGACGAGGCACGGCGGCGGCTGGCGGTGAGCTTTGCCATCTCGGGCAACCGTGCCCGTTTTGAAGACACGCTGCGCCCGCTGCTCGACCGGCGCGACATGGCCGCGCAGCGCGCCCGCGCGTTCGGCCTCGCCATCATGGGCGAAAACGAGCGTGCGGCGGCGATTGTCGAACAGGTCATGCCGCGCGATCTGGCGACGCGGCTGGTGCCCTATCTTGCCTATATGCCGCGCCTGACGAAGCAGCAGCAGGCGGCGGCGGCCAATCTCGGGATATTCCCGCGGGCGGCGGATATCGGGCGGGATGATCCGCGTCTGGCCCGCTTTGCTGCCGAAGAGCGTGCCGACAGCCGTCTCGCGCCTGCCGGTCCGCCGCTTGGCGCGCGGCCTGCTCAGGTGGCGGCGAGCGTGCCGACTCCGGCGCCGAACACCACGGTCTATGCCGAGCCGGTTGCGGCTTCGATGATCGGATCGGCACCCGTGACCTCCGCGGCAGTTGCCGTAACGCCTGCACCTGCACCTGCACCGGCACCCGTCCCGGCGCAGCCGCAACCGGCGACTGTCACGCCGGCGGCTGTCACCACTGCTTCTGCGCCGGCTGCGCCAGCGCCCGCTCCCGCTCCCGCGCCGCGCCCCGCCCCGCCGCAGCCGCCGCTGCGCGTCGCCGATGCCTTCGCCGATCTCGGCGCGCCGCTGCCTGATGCCAAGGTGGGCGGTGATGCGGTCGATCTGGCGCGAATCGAGGTGAGGCGTGAGGCTCCTCCGCCACCGCCGCCGGTTGCCAAGCCAGCCGAAAAGCCCAAGCCCAAGGCGCCGCCCAAGCCCGTCCATCCCAGCCGTGTCTGGGTGCAGGTGGCGACCGGCAAGAAGATCGACGCGCTCGCCTTCGACTGGAAGCGCATCGGCCGCGAGGGGGGCAAGCTGCTCGCGCCCTATGATGCGCACACCGCACGCTGGGGGCAGACCAACCGCCTCGTCGTCGGCCCCGTTGCCAGCCGCGACAAGGCCGAGGCTCTGGTGCGCGAGTTGAAGAAGAAGGGTATGGATGCCTTCTTGTGGTTGAGTGAAGAAGGCGAGGCAGTTCAGCCGCTTAAGTAGGTTCCGCGGGTTTCTGTGCACAGGCTTTGCACAAGCTTGTCCGGTTCTCCCCAACCGCCAGACAAAGGGTGATTGCCAATCGCCCCCGCAAGCGTCCATCCCTCGCTGCGATGGTGAACCAACCCTTCCCCCCCGCGCTCCTTCGCCCCGCAAGCGCCCGCCCATGAGAGCTGCTGACATGGACTATTCCGCCGAGGACGATGCCGCCCCCGTCGACATGCTCGCCAGCCTCTTCGCCGCGCGCGGGTGGCCTTGCGAGCTGGTCTCGGAAGACGAGATGACCGGCGAGGTGCAGGGCAGCTGGGCCAATTACCAGCTGCGCGCGATCTGGCGGGCCGAAGACAGCGTGCTCCAGTTCCTGTGCCTCCCCGACATCCGCGTCACCGATGACAAGCGCGCCGCGGCCTATGAGCTGCTGTGCCTCGTCAACGAACAGATGTGGCTGGGGCATTTCGACATCTGGTCGAACGGCGATGTGCTGCTCTACCGCCACGGCGCATTGCTTGGCGATCATGGCCGCCTGAGCCTCGACATGGCGCAGGCGCTGGTCGAGAGCGCGATCGACGAGTGCGACCGTTTCTATCCCGCCTTCCAGTTCGTGCTGTGGGGCGGCAAGAGCCCGCGGGCCGCGCTGGAAGCGGCGATGGTCGACGCGGCAGGCGAGGCCTGATACGCCGCCGCGCATGAACCACCTCCTCATCATCGGCTGCGGCAACATGGGCGGAGCGATGCTCGCCGGGTGGCTGGCTGCGGGTGAAAATCCCGCGCGCTTCAGCGTGCTCGATCCGGCCTTGCCCGATGCACCCGAAGGCGTGGCGCTTTACCGTGATGCCGCCGAAGTGCCGGGCACGCATGACGCGGTGCTGCTCGGGTTCAAGCCGCAGCAACTGGCCGCCCTGGCGCTGGGGCTTCAGGATGTGACCGCAGCGCGCACGGTCTATTCGCTGCTCGCCGGGATCACGGTTGACCAGCTTGCCGCCGCCTTTCCGCAAGGCGCAGGCCATGTCCGCGTGATGCCCAACCTCGCCGCGCGCATCAACAAATCGCCGGTCATCCTTGCCCAGAGCGGCCTTGATGCCGAAGGGTGCGCCGCCGCCTTTGCCCTGTTCGACACACTCGGCAGCGCGGTGTGGCTGGAGGACGAGGCACAGTTCGATCTTGTCACGGCGCTGGCCGGTTCGGGGCCCGGCTTCGTCTACCGCTTCATTGATGCGCTGGCCGGCGCAGCGTCCGATCTCGGGCTCGACGATGCCACCGCCGCGCACCTCGCGCTCTCCACGGTGGAGGGGGCCGCCGCGCTCGCCGCCGCGTCGGATGCCAGCCCCGCGATCCTCGCCGACCGCGTCGCCAGCCCCGGCGGCATGACCCGCGAGGGCCTCAACGTGCTCGACGATGGGCAGACCCTTCGCCGCCTGCTGGCAAGGACCCTCGCCGCCACGCGGGACAAGGGCGCCGCACTCTCGCAAGGCAGTTAAGATTAACGTGTGTTAATCTGAACGAATTGCGCCCTTTGCAATCCGGTTTCGCTTGAAAAGCCGCAAGGAAACCCCGATATTCGCTTCATTGCAGAGCCGGGGCATTTCCCGCGCTCCAACATGAAAGGCTAAGGGTTTCACAATGGCTGACTGGAATGACCCCTCGCGCAGTGCGCAGCGTCTGGGCTCCGTGCCCCGCGCCGGAGGCGATGTCGCCGGCCGCGTGAGCTATGACGAGGGTCTGCGCAAGCACATGCTCTCGATCTACAATTACATGACCTCGGGCATCCTGCTGACCGGGATCGTCGCGCTGCTGGCCTTCACCAGCGGCACCGCCGCGGCGATCTTCACCGGCGGCATCCTGCGCTGGATCGTCGCGCTTTCGCCGATGGCGATCGTGTTCGCGATGAGCTTCGGCGCGAACCGGTTCAGCACCGGCACGCTCCAGCTGATGTTCTGGGGCTTTGCCACGCTGATGGGCCTGTCGCTGTCCTCGGTGTTCCTGGTCTACACCGGCGGTTCGATCGCGACGACCTTCTTCGCCACTTCGGCGGCCTTCGCCGGCCTGTCGCTGTTCGGCTACACCACCAAGAAGAACCTGTCCGGCATGGGCAGCTTCCTGATCATGGGTGTGGTCGGCCTGCTGGTGGCGATGGTCATCAACCTTTTCCTCCAGAGCCCCGCGTTCCACTACGCGATCAGCTTTATCGGCGTGCTGATTTTCGCCGGCCTGACCGCCTATGATACGCAGCGCCTGAAGGAGGAATACACCTACCTGCGCGGCACCGAATTCGCCGGCAAGGCCGTGATCCTGGGCGCGCTGAGCCTCTATCTGGACTTCATCAACATGTTCCAGTTCCTGCTCAGCTTCCTCGGCAATCGCGAGTAATTTGCGCGAGTAAGCGCGCCTTGCGGCTTCGCGGCCAACGGCCTGCCGCAGAGGTGTTGAAAGATCGAATGCCCGGGGGCCTAACCGGCTTCCCGGGCATTTGCATTGTGGGCGGCTGCGGCTATCGCGGCGCTTCAGGCTGGAGCAAGCTGCCGCTGTGCAACATCGCGGCGGATGCGGCATCCCCGGCCGCAGCAAGAGAGAGACACCTTTGATGAGCGCGCCTACCCCCCCGACCCGCAGCACGATGCGCACGCCTTTCGGCCTGACGATCACCACGCTGGCCGGGGGAGCGGCGCTGCTCGGCGCCTGTGCCACCCCCGCGCCGTTGCCCCCGCCGCCGCCCCCTCCGCCGCCGGCCGTGGTGGTCGAGGCCGTGCCCTATCGCCCGCTTCCGCCGGGCGGCGCACACTACGTCATGAACCTGCCCGCGCGCGGGCCTGACGGGCGGCGCGTCACCGTCAACTCCAATCTTTCGGGGGACCAGCTGGTCTGGAACCTGCGCTCGGCCTGGAACGTTGCCGCGCTCAATTGCCTCGCGCCCGAATACCAGCCGATCCTTGATGGCTACCGCGCCTTCCTGACGCAGAACGTCAAGGGGCTGAAGGCGGTCAACGACCGGATCGAGAAGAGCTACACCAGCCGCTTCCGCGTCAAGCGCGATGCGATCGTTGCGCG
>JAIEOM010000274.1 GCA_019750455.1 Sphingomonadales bacterium
AATGAAGACGGCGCAGCCTTCAGCGCGGCCAAGGACCTGATCTTCAAGGGCGTGGAACAGCCGTCGGGCTACACCGAACCGCTGCTGCACGCGTGGCGGCTTCGCAAGAAGGCAGGTTAGGACAGCGCCTTCGCCACTGCAACGAACTCCGCCACGCTGACGGTTTCGGCGCGGCGGGTTTCGTCGATCCCCAGCGCGGCGAGCGCCTCCAGCGCGCCGGCCACGCCCTTGAGGCTCTGGCGCAGCATCTTGCGGCGCTGGCCGAAGGCGGCCTCGGTGAGGCGTTCGAGCATCCGCGCGCTGACGCCTTCGGGCATGGCGGCGGGGGTCACGTGGACGATCGCGCTCATCACCTTGGGGGGCGGAGTGAAGGCGCTGCGGTGGACTTTCATCGCCAGCTTTGCCTCGGCCCGCCACTGGGCGAGCACGGCGAGGCGGCCATAGGCATCCTCGCCCGCGCTGGCGACGATCCGGTCGGCGACCTCGCGCTGGAACATCAGGGTAAGGGTCTGCCAAAGCGGCGGCCAAGCCTCTCCGCCCAGCCAGCGCACGAACAGCGCGGTCCCGACGTTGTAGGGCAGGTTCGACAGCACGTGGAACGGCTCCCCGCCCATCAGCGCATTGTGATCGAGCTTCAGCGCATCGCCCTCGACTACAGTGAGCTGGCCGGGGAAGGCATCTCCCAGCTCGGCTAGGGCGGGGAGGCAGCGACGGTCCATTTCGATGGCGGTCACCCTTGCACCCGCCCGCAGCAGGGCGCGGGTGAGGCCGCCGGGGCCGGGGCCGACTTCGAGGACCTGCTGGCCCGAAAGGTCGCCCGGCAGCGCGGCAATGCGGGCGAGCAGCTGCTCGTCCAGCAGGAAGTTCTGCCCAAGCGCCTTGGACGCGGCAAGGCCGTGGCGGGCGATGACCTCGCGGATGGGGGGAAGATCAGGCACCGGCAGCCGCCCGCGCCGCCGCCATCTGCGCCGCCATCACAATCGCCGCCGCCATCGCGCCGGGATCGGCCTTGCCTTGGCCCGCGATGTCGAAGGCGGTGCCGTGATCGGGCGAGGTGCGGATGATCGGCAGGCCGAGGGTGACGTTGACGCCCTCGTCGAATTCCAGCGCTTTGAGGGGGATCAGCGCCTGATCGTGATACATGCACAGGGCCGCGTCATAGCCGCCGCGGGCGCGCGGGGTGAACAGGGCGTCACCGGGCACGGGGCCGAATGCGGCAATCCCTTCGCCTTGCAGCGCAGCGATAGCCGGGGCGATGATGCGCGCTTCCTCGTCCCCGAACTGGCCGTTCTCGCCCGCATGGGGGTTGAGGGCGGCGATCGCGAGCCGGGGCGCGGCAAGGCCGAAATCACGCCGCAATCCGGCCGCCACGATGCGCGCCTTGTGGACGATCAGATCGGCCGAGATCAGCCCCGCCACCTCGCAGAGCGCCACATGGACGGTCAGCGGCACGGTGCGCAGGGATGGCCCGGCCAGCATCATCACCGCATCGCGGTAAGGCCGCCCGCAGGCATCGGCGAGGAACTCGGTCTGGCCCGGATAGTCCCACCCCACCGCCGCGAGCGCGCCTTTGGAAACCGGCGCTGTCACCAGTCCGGCAGCCTCGCCGGCCAGCACCAGTTTGGCCCCCCATTGAAGCGAGGCAAGCGCGAGCCGGGCGCCCTCTGGCGAGGGTCTGGCGGGGGTCAGGGGGGCATCGAGCGCGGCCAGAACCGGCAAGCCTGCGGCAGCGGCCAACACCGCCTCCGCCGGTTCGGCAATCGGCACGACCGGGCAATCGATCCCCAGCGCCTCGCCGCAAGAACGCAGCAGGCCGGGGCCGCCGGTCACGAAGGCGGGCGGCGCACGGCATTCAGCCCGCAGCCGCGACCACGCGCCAAGGATCACCTCCGGCCCGATGCCGGCCGGATCGCCGAGCGTGATCGCCAGAGGCGCGGGCAGCCGGCTCAATTGTATTCGATATAGGCGTCGTTGCGCAGGTCGCGCAGGTAACGCTGGGCGCGCTTCTGGACGCGTTCCTGCTCGATCTGGTCCATCACCGCCGCGAAGGTTGGCGCGCCCGAATCCTTGGGATCATCGCGCCCGCACAGCATCAGCACGCGCACGCCTTCCTGGATGCCGCCGAAGGGCGGGGTGGCCTGCCCGATCTGGAGGTTGAGGAGGATGTTGCGCAGCTGTTCGGGCAGGTTGGCCGCCTTGATCTGGTCGTTGGACACGACGTCGGCACCGATCTTCTTCGCACCTTCTTCAACATCCGCACAGCCGCGCAGGCCATCGATATAGGCGCCGAATTCGTTAACCCGCGCCTCTGCCTGTTCCTGCGTGACGCCGGGGGCAAAGCTGATCGAGATCTGCTTGAGGCTCAGCACGGCTTCGGCGGGGTCCGCCATCAGCACCTGCCGCTTGTTGATGAGGTAGATGATCGAGAAACCGCCCGGAATCTCGATCGGGCCCTGCAACTGGCCGGTGTTCATGGTGCGCAGCGCCGCGGCAAGCTGCGGCGGGAGCTGGCCCAGCCGGACCCAGCCCAGGTCGCCGCCGACCACCGCAGTGCTCGCTTCGGAATACTGGCGCGCATAGGCGACAAAGCTGCCGCCCTGCTGCAACTGCTGCATGATCGCCTGCGCGTTCTGGAGCACGGCGGCGCGGTTTTCGGTGGTGGCGGGCAGATAGATTTCGCCCACGCGATATTCGTCGGTGCCCTTGGCCTCGTTCATGCGCTTGAGCACGTCGTTGACCTCTTCGGCCGAGACGTTGACGAAGGGCATGATCAGGCGGCGCAGCAGGTTTTCCCACGCCACTTCGCCTTCGATCTGCCGCTTCAGCGATGCGGGCGAGGAATTGATCGACTGGAGATAGGCGTCCATCTTCTTGGGCTCGCCCGCGAAGTTCTGCGCGGCGAGCTGCTGGTAGGTCTGTTCGACCTCTTCGGGCTTGGCCGCGACCTCGTTGGCTTCGGCCGCCTGGATCTTGAGCGTTTCGTCGATCAGGTTGCGCAGCACCTGCACGCGCAGACGCAGCATTTCCTCTTCCGAGATCGGCGCTTCCGAGGCCGCCGTCACCAGCGCCACGCGCTGGTCGATATCGGTGCCAGTGATCACGAAACCGTTGACGATCGCCTTGGCGGTGCGCTTGTCGGGATCGGTCTTGCCGAACAGGGTGATGTCTTCGGGCAGGCCGAAGGGATTGTCCGCGGTGGGCACGGCCACGGTCTGCGCGCCCGCCGCCATCGGGGCGAGGGCAAGGCCCGTCATCGCCGCTGCCGCCATCACGGTTCCGGTCCGGGCAAACAGCGCCTTGGTCAACTGCTTCACACTCACTCGTTACATCCCGAATAATCCGCACCACACCGGCGCGATCCCTGCGCCGTTGCACCGCACCGGCTGAATGGAAGCTGAGTCCCGCCCGCACCAGCCGGTCTTCCGCCGCGCTCCTTAACGCCAATTCCCGGCCCTGCCAATTCTTGCAGACAATCGGCGGGGGCTAACGGAAACCGAGGTTGCGGAGGGCGAAAAACAGCTGGAAGGCGTTGCCCCGCCGCGCGTCGCCCGCGTCGATGAAGTCGCGCCGCCAGGTCGCTCCGAATTCGATGCAGTCATCGGCATAGGCAATGCCCAGCCGCGTGCGGATCGGCTCGAACCCGTCGGGTTGGAACACAGGGTCTTCATCGGGATCGGTGAGGTTGAACACGCCCGATCCGAACACCGACCACCGCCGCCCGATCGCCACACGCGCGGCGGCGCGCAGTTCCTCGCGGTCGCGCAGGTCTTCGACCGTGGCGATGTTGCGGTCGAGCCGCAGGTAGCCGACTTCCAGATAGGTGCGGCGCGAGCCGATGGTCGCGTCGATTTCATTGCGGCGCACCGCGAAACTGTCCTTGTCGAGCCGGAAGCGGTGGGTGAAGCTGACAAGGTTGCGGAAGCGCACTTCGGTGCGGCCCACGAAATCGCTGACCCGTTCGGACAGGCCGGTGCCTTCGGGGAACAGGCCGGGTTCGGGCCGTTCAAGCCGGAACGACTGGCCGATGGTCGAACGCACCCGCCAGCCGGGGCGTTGCAGTTCCCAGTCGACACCCCAGGTCACGCGGCTGCCGTCTTCCACCCGGTCATATCCGGGGAAGCGGTTCAATGCGAAGAGGTTCGAATCCTCCAGATCGATGGCCCGCGCGTCCTCGTTGGGGACGGCGAGATTGCGCACCTTGGGGCTGGCGACGAATTGCAGGCGCGGCTTGAACACCTGCGTGCCGCCGAAAGCCTCGCCCACAAACGGCCATTCGATGTCGATTGCAGCGGTGGCGATGCCGCGGGTGGTCCAGCCTTCGGTGCCGCGATAGGACAGCGTCGTCGTCGCCAGGGTGTTGCTGGTGTTGTAGACATCGCCGCGCACCAGCGCGGTCAGGGTGACCAGCTGGCCCATGCCGGTCAGCCGCTTCAGATCCCACTGCGCGCCGGCAAAGGCACGCTGCGTGTCCTGCCCGTCATTGCGCAGCAGGGCGAGGCTGTTGGCCTGCACCATCAGGTTCCCGCCAAGCACGCTGTTGCCGATCTTTTGCCGGAAATCGATGGCGGGCAGGGCAAGCGGCACCTGCCCCTGATCGGCGTTGAGCCTGAGCGTCTGCGTCGCCCAGCCGGCGATCGAGAGGTAGGAGCGATCGGTGATCCGCTCCAGATTGATCGTCGAGCGCAGCCGGTCATCGCGGCTGATATCGTAGCGGCGCAGGAAGGTGCGGTCCGAGGCGAGGCGGATCGATCCGGTCAGGCTCCAGTCGGGCGAAAACTGGAAGCGGCCATTGGCATCGAGATAGCCGCGCGGATCGGTCCGCAGACTTTCGCCGCCGGTAAAGTCGGTCGCGCGGTCCGAGAAGGTGGCATAGCCGGTGACCTGATAGGCGCCTTTCTCCGTCAGGTGCCGCCACTTGGCGCTGGCCATCGGGGCGGCGTTGGAGAAGACGAAGGCACCCAGCGTCAGATCGGCGTTATCGGCGACGCGCCAATAATATTCGCCGCTCAGTTCGAGGCCGTTGACCTGCGTGACCCGCACATCGGGGACCAGAAAGCCGCTCTCTGCCCGGCCATCGGTGCGGATCGCGAGGCCCGGCATGGGCAGGATGCGCGCGCCGAACAACTCCAGCATCGCGCCTTCAAACCGCACGCGGCTGGCGGCCTGATCATAGATCACGCGGCGCGCGGTGACGCGCCAGCTGGGGTTTTGCGCGCAGCCATCCTCGCCCGTGACAGCGCAGGCGGAATAGGCGGCATCGGTGAGCACCGCGACGCCGTTTTCACCGCGCTCCGCCGAACGCGCGGCAAGCCGGCCGCCGGCGCGCAGGGCGATCAGCAGCTCGCTCATCGCGCCGGTGTCGAATTCCTCGGTGAGTTCGACCTGATCGGTGAACAGCTGGTTGCCCGCTTCATCCACCATCCGGATGTTGCCGCTGGCGAGGATGCGGCCGGTCTTGCGGTCCCATGTCACCTCATCCGCGCGGACCGAGCGGTCTTCCGA
>JAIEOM010000198.1 GCA_019750455.1 Sphingomonadales bacterium
CGGTGGATGTGGTAGCGGATCGTGGCGTGCGACCGGTTGAGGATCATGCTGATCTCCTTGTCGGTCTTGCCGATCGCGGCCCAGCGCAGGCATTCGACCTCGCGCTTGGAAAGCACGCAGTCCGAAGGGATGCGCCGCTTGGTGCGGTTGGCCTGGACATAGCCCGCGACAAAGCACCGCGTCACCATCGCGAAGAGCGCGCCGAACTGGGCGAATTCGGCGGACAGGTCTTCCTTGTCCTTGTCCATGCTGATGAAGCTGCTGGCGCTGATCTGGCCGAAGGGCAGGTGCACCGGGATCACGATCGCCGCCTTGCACAGGGCGCGCTTTTCAAAGTCCGCGAGGTCGATTTCGGCGAGATAGTGGTTGCGCCAGCGGGTGTTGAAGCCGTGCTGGTTGACCCAGAAGGGCTCGCTTTCATAGCGGCATGCCCGCGGCAGGGGTGAATGCAGCGCGAGGCGGTGATCCTCCCACCAGCGCGCGCCGTCATCCAGCCAACGGAAGATATCGGCGTTGAGGATCGTGCCATCGGCATCGACCATTGGTTCTTTCGAGGAAATGTCGTCGCACACCGCGATCTGCATCCCCCGCTCCTGTGCGATTCGCGCCAGATTCACCGCGGCATCATGGATGTCCTCGGGGCAGGTGATGGTCACGGATTCGAGCAATTGCTCAAGGGATTCGCGGCCTTGCGGTGTCCGCAGCTCGACAACATTATGGGCCATTGTCAGCCTCGCTCCTCTCCAAAGTTCTCCCGCCGGGGTAGCGTAACGCAATTTCCGGCAATGTCCCTCATCATTTACGTAGGGGAACATGGGGCCGGGCGGGGCTAGCGAAAGAGACAGGGAGAAGGTGCTGGCATGGCGTTTCAGGGTGCGAATTTCGGGGTTGTGGTCAAGGCGCTGGCAGCGGCGATTCCGCCGGATCGGCCCGCGCTGGTGCACGGGGAAAGGATCGTCTCCTGGGGCGATCTCGATGCGATCACTGACCGGATTGCGGCGGGCCTGATCGCGCGCGGGCTGAAGCCGGGCGACATCGCCGGGCAGATGCTGAGGAACACCCCCGATTACATGCTCGCCTATTTCGGCTGCGTGAAGGCGGGGGTGGTGCCGGTCAATGTGAACTACCACTACAAGGCGCGCGAGCTGGGCGACATCTTCACCCGCTTCGGCCTCAAGGCGCTGTTCACCGAAAGTGACTTTGCCGATGTCGCCCGCGAGGCGATGCCCGAAGGCACCCTGACGATGGATGTGGGTGCTGAAGAGTGGACGGCGCTGTGCGCGACCGCTCTGCCAGCAGGCTTCGCGGTGCATGACGATCCGGAGGCGCTGTTCCTCACGGCGACGGGCGGCACCACGGGGATGCCCAAGGCGGTGATGTGGCCGATGGATCAGGCGTGGGGCGCGTTCAATATCGGCCTGTGGCAGCGCCCGCCCGGCACGCCGCCGCTGATGGTGGAGAGCCTTGCCGAGCAGGTGGCGCAGGCCGCCGCGATTGGCCCGGACCATCCTGCCAGCACCTCGCCGCTGCTGCTGCTCTCGCCGCTGATGCACGGCGCGGGGCAGTTCACGGCGGTGATTCACCTCTTGAAAGGCGGCACGCTGGCGCTGCTGCCGGGGCCGAAATTCGATGCCGATCTGGCGCTGGACGAGGTGCGGCGGCTGGGCGCGCGCGGTATTTTCATCGTCGGCGATGCTTTCGCGCTGCCGCTGGCCGACCGGCTGGACGCGCGGGGCGACGGGGCGCAGGTGCTGGCGAGCTTGCGGAGTATCACCTCCTCGGGCGCGGTGTTCTCGCCTGCGCTGAAGCAACGCCTGATCGCCCATCACCCTGCGCTGATGATCGTCGATGCGCTGGGATCGTCGGAAAGTTCGGGCACCGGGATCGTCATCACCACCGCTGCTGGCAGCAGCGGCGGTGGCAAATTCCAGCCGCTGCCGGGACGCGAGACGAAGCTGTTCGACGAGCGCTTCAACGAAATCCTCCCCGGCACCGATGGCGTCGGCATCGTCGCGCGCACCGGCCCGTTGCCGCTTGGTTACCTCGGCGAGGATGAAAAGAACGCCCAGACCTTCCCCGTCATCGGCGGCCAGCGCTGGCTGATGACCGGCGACCGTGCGCGCTGGGCCTCCGATGGCACGCTCGAATTCATCGGGCGTGACAACATGTGCATCAACACCGGCGGCGAGAAGGTGTTTCCCGAAGAGGTCGAGGCGGTGCTGCTGGGCCATCCGGGGGTGAAGGACGTGCGCGTCGTCAGCCTTCCGGATGCGCGCTTCGGCCGCAAGGTCGTGGCCGTGGTGCAGCCCGAGAGCGAGGTGGATGAAGCCGCGCTCGATGCCCACGCCCGCGCGGGGCTGGCGGGCTACAAGATCCCGCGCCGCTACATCCTTACCGACCGCTCGCTGCGCCTCAACAACGGCAAGCCCGACTACAAGACCGCGCAAGGCATTGCAGACGGGGCGGCGTGAGAAGGGTCGGAACGTGCCTGGCAAGGCGGCCGATATCGATCCGGCAGTAATGAACATTGTGAGCCCTGTTCGTTACTGGGTCAGATCGCCCGCTTCGGTAGCAAGACAATCAGCAGTGATATAGCTTGCCGCCTCGGAACGCAGCCGGACGCCCGGCAGGGGTAAGCATGACATGATGTCTCGCCGATTGATGATGGCCAGTGGCGCGGCAGCATTCGTTGCACCCGGCCTGTTTTCGTCCGGCCCCGCGTCCACACTGCTGCGAGCGCAGGTGACGGCCCGCGGGAGTGCGATCCCGCGTGATCCCGCCTTGGCGGCTGCCGCGCCGCCCGTGCGCCTCGGTGACACGATCTTGTCGGTCGATGATCCCGCTGCCGTGTGGCAGAGCGCGGGGCAGCACACTGTGCGGGTGTTCCTGCGCAAGGGGCCCTGGGCGCTGGTCTGGTATCTGCAGGCGGCATCCCCGGTGGATGGCAAGCCGTTCGATGTGGTGGTGGTGGAGCGGCAACGCTGGACCAATCTGGCGGCGGAGACCCCTGCGGTCAGCTACCGCGCGAGCGTGTTCGGCTACAGCTTCCCGCTTTACGGTCATGGCGATTTCCAGCGCTGGGTCGTCGCATCGCGCGCCTGGCCGGTGTCCGATCGCGAATTGAACCGCTGGCAAGCCTCCGGCCTGATGTTGCCGTGGGGCTTCGGGCCGAAGCTCCAGGCCCCATCGCAATGGTCCTATATGGACCCGGTCCCGGACTATACGCCGCTGGACAAGGGCGGGCTGACGCCGGGCATGGGGACCACGGGCCTTCGCGACGAGGTGGGGCCGATTATCCACCGGCAGGCGCGCTACATCATCGAGCGCAGCGCAGAGATGCGGCGCGTCACCATGAATTACGGGCTGACCGCGGCATCGATCCCCTGGCATGTGCGCGGGGCCGATGGACTGCCGCTGCTGCTCGATACGCCGGGCACGCCGCTGAAAGTGCAGCAATATTACCAGAATTATCCAGAAGAGAGGATCATCGGTGTCAGCCCCGGAATGCAGTTCGAATGGGACATCGACAATGCGCACCGCCCGTGCCCTGCGTTCGTTCCGGCCCTGCTCTCTGAACTCCATCCGTTTTTCGTCGAGGAGCAGGTCTTTTCCGCCTGCACCGTGCTCAACACCGTCACCCCCGATTATCGCGGGGCCAGCGGCAAGCTGATCGATCAGGGGCAGGGCCGCGACTGGGCGTGGTCGATGCGCGATCTGGTGCTGGCCTATGCCTTGCTCCGGGCCATGCCGGCGATTGACTGGCTGCCATCGGCAGAGCGGTTTGATGCGATCCTCTCCGCCAACCTCGATCGGGCGGTCAGGGCGCTTGCAGTGCCGGGGATGGGGCAATTGGGGATGTTCTGGGAGGAGGATGCATATGACAGCGCGCCCAATCCGACCTTCTGGCCATCGATCCGCACGGGGCAGCGGCCCGGCGTCTATACCGGAATGATCGTCAACTACATCGCCTTCACGCTGGACTGGGGGCGGCGCTTGCATGGCGATCCGCGCTGGTCGCAATTGCAGGTGGCCTTTGCGGAGAGGTTCCAGGCGCGGCGCTTTCTGGCGAGCGGGCCGTTCTGCTTCCTCAATCTGCCGGCGCGGCTGGAAGGGCGCTGGTTCAGCGACTGGCGGCAGATGGCGCAGGTGCTCGGCCTGCCTGCCGATATCGCGCGGCAGCCGTGGTACAGTTTCGACAAGCCGATCGATGATCCGCGCGTCTATGAATACACCACCGAATATCCGGGGACATTCTACCACGGCCTGAAGCTGGCGCAGGCGGCGGGGGGCACCGGTGCCGATGTGGATACGGCGGTTGCCCTGCTGGAGGCGCAGATTCGCCGGGGCGATACGGAAAGCTATCCCGCCTTCGCCATGCGCCATGCGCGGTAAGGTGGGGTTCGCGATCGGGAACTGGTGCGTGATTTTGCCGGTCGCCCGCGCGCATGGATGGCCGGCCCATCCGTGATCTGGCGGCCCGTGCCCGCCGCACCTTTCCGACCCTTCCGGCGCAACATTCGAACCCCCGCGCATGCAAAAGATTCACGGGTGGATTCGAATGATTCACTCCCCATATTTTTCTTCACAGATTCAGTTTGGGGCTTGCGTGCCTCGCGACTCAAGCTTGCTCCACGCGTCGCGGGTTTGTGGCGGGGTGATGAAGCCCCCGGAATGGTAACTAGGTGCTTAATCGCCCGTTGACGGGATTCCCTGTCTGATTCATCATCTAGTGGTTCGGCGCAAATCGGACCCCCAAGCCTTGGTGAATCTCCCGCCGCCCCGCCAGAGGGCATAAGGGACGGATTCGCTCCGGCTTCAGGGTTCGCCGCGCGCCGCAAAGGGGATCAACCGACCTGTCAGCACGCCCGGAAAGAGGGCAGCCTGTTGGCAAGTCTGTGGACCCGCCGGTATAGAACAGAATCGGAACATGGCCCCTTGTGCCATAGACCCGATTCGGGGGACAAAGTGGGGGCTGACAATGGATTTCAAGGCGAGCGAAAACGTGCCCAATGACGCGGTAAACGGCGATGTGACCAATGAACTCGAAACCGGCGCGGGCGCGGGTGATGAAAAGGCTGTGACGATGAAAACGACTGATACCGGCTCCGACGCGCTGATCGCCGCCAAGGCGGGCGAGGCGCTGGTCGGCGCGATGGCGACCGCGATGAAGGATGCGGCCAAGACCGACAGCAAGAAGGTCAATGATCGTCGTTTCACGATTGTCACCAATCCCGATCGCGACGCACGCCTCACCGATTTCGGCAAGGAAACCCTGACCGACCGCTATCTGCTGCCCGGAGAGACCTATCAGGACCTCTTCGCCCGCGTGGCCGATGCCTATGCGGACGATCAGGATCATGCCCAGCGCCTGTACGATTACATTTCGAACCTGTGGTTCATGCCCGCCACCCCGGTGCTGTCGAACGGCGGCACCAACCGCGGCCTGCCGATCTCGTGCTACCTCAACTCGGTCGAGGACAGCCTCGAAGGGATCGTCGGCAC
>JAIEOM010000287.1 GCA_019750455.1 Sphingomonadales bacterium
TCCGGGCTCATCGCCTCGGCGAGGGCGGTGACCGCAAATTCGAGCTGCTGGCGCTTGGTCTTGTCCAGCCCGTCCATGCCTTTCACCGCCTGCCGGAAATAATCGGCAAGCATCAGATAGGTCTGGTGGAGCAGCAGGAAGGCGGGATGCTCGCGCCACGCCGGATCGGCAAAGCGGCGGTCGGAGCGGGGAAGGGCAGCAGCTTCGGGCGCGTCGGCGGCCTGCCCGGCCCCCATGCCCTTGGCCGCGCCTGCGGCAAAGCTTTGCATCACGCCCGACCACAGCTGCATCTGGTCCTGCGCCAGCTTGGCGGAGGATTCGAAAATGCCCTTCGGCATCTGGCCAAGCATCGCCTGCGACATCACCAGCCACTGCGCCGGGTCCATCAGCGCCGCGCCCGCGCCTTTCGCGGCCTTTTCGGCGGCGGTGTGGGTCTGATGGGTGGCGAAATCGAGCCACAGCTGCTGGAGTTGCGTGGCGGTGGCGGCCCATTCGGCCATCTCGCCCGGCGCGATCCCGGCGCCCACCAGCGATTCGGGGGCTTTGCCGCCCAGCATCTCGCGCAGCGCCTCGCCTTGCATGTCGAAGAAGCCCCTCAGGCTCTCGCCCGCTGCCGCCATCAGGTCGTTGTCCTGTGCCATTGCCGCCAATCCGTTCCTTCTGCTGCGCGCGCCGGCGATAGTGCCGCCAATCGGTTCCCGTCGCAACTCGCCGAAAACCCGCTTCCCACGATCCGCGGGTTTCGCCTAGGGAGATGTTGCGGCAATTACATCAGCCCCGCGCAAGACAAGGGTGTGACGTCCATGAATGACCAGTTCTATCGCATGAAGCGGATGCCTCCGTATGTGATCGCGGAGGTCAATGCCATGCGTCATGCCGCCCGGCTGGCGGGGCAGGACATCATTGACCTTGGCATGGGCAACCCCGACCAGCCCCCGCCGCAGCACGTGATCGACAAGCTGTGCGAAGTGGCGGCCAAGCCCGATGCGCACGGCTATTCCCAGTCCAAGGGCATCCCGGGTCTGCGCCGCGCGCAGGCGGGCTATTACGCCCGCCGCTTCGGGGTGGAGCTTGATCCCGATAGCGAAGTGGTGGTGACGATGGGTTCCAAGGAGGGGCTCTCCAGCCTTGCCACGGCGATCATCGCGCCGGGCGATGTGGTGCTGGCGCCCAACCCCAGCTACCCGATCCACACCTTCGGCTTCATCATCGCGGGCGCGACGATCCGTTCGGTGCCGACCACGCCCGATGAACATTACTGGGAATCGCTCGAACGGGCGATGAACTACACCGTGCCGCGCCCCAGCGTGCTGGTGGTCAGCTACCCTTCCAACCCCACGGCCGAGACGGTGGAACTGCCGTTCTACGAGCGGCTGGTGGCGTGGGCGAAGGAGAATCAGGTCTGGATCGTCTCCGATCTGGCCTATTCCGAGCTTTATTTCGATGGCAAGCCGACCCGATCGATCATGGAAGTGCCCGGCGCCAAGGATGTGGCGATCGAATTCACCTCTATGTCGAAGACCTATTCGATGGCTGGCTGGCGGATGGGCTTTGCGGTCGGCAACAAGCAGCTGATCGCGGCGCTGACGCGGGTGAAGTCCTACCTCGATTACGGCGCCTTTACCCCCATTCAGGCGGCGGCCTGCGCGGCGCTCAACGGCCCGCAGGACATCATCGAAAGCAACCGCGAGCTTTACCACAAGCGCCGCGACGTGATGGTCGAAGCTTTCGGCCGCGCCGGGTGGGACATCCCGCCGCCGCCCGCCTCGATGTTCGCCTGGGCCCCGCTGCCCCCGGCGCTCAAATCGATGGGCAGTCTCGAATTTTCCAAGCAGTTGCTCACCCAGGCGCAGGTCGCGGTGGCGCCGGGCGTGGGCTATGGCGAGAATGGTGAAGGCTATGTCCGGATCGCGATGGTCGAGAACGAACAGCGCCTCCGCCAGGCGGCGCGGAACATCAAGCGTTACCTGCAGTCAGTGGGGGTTAACAGTTCCGCAGCCTAAGGCGTTACCGGCCATACAGGGCAACCTGATCCGAAACGGAAGAATTCCTCTCCGATTTGCGTTAGTTTGCAGGTAACAAGGGCTCGTAATCGCAAGGAGTTGGCAATGACGTCCGGAGCCGCAAAGCGGCTGACCGACAGACAGCGCGCCGTGATGGAGCGGATCGACCGGCGCGTTCCGATCAAGGTGATCGCCTCCGAGCTCGGCGTGTCCGAGACCCGGATAAACCAGCACATCCGCGCTCTGAAGGACTTCTACGACGCGGCGAGCCTGGGGGAACTGGTCGAGAATTACCGCGCCACGCTTGGCCCCGAAGCTGTCGAAGCGTCGCGGCAGAACGACCTTGCAACGGGTCCTGAAACCGGGCTGATCGGGCCCTTCAGCGAACCTGCATACACAATTTCTCAGGTTAACGAGACTGACGGTCCGGCGGCAATTGGCGGCCGGGACGATCCCGGCCAACTGGTTCTCAGCGATGCCATGCCGCTCATGCAGCAGGCACCATGGCTGAAACCGGCGGAACCGAAGGTGGTCCCCGGAGTGCTCGATGGTGAGCATGCCGTCCTGCTGCGACTGGGGGCGATCATCGGGATTGCCGCGGGCATTCTGGCGTCGGTGATCCTTGTGATCACCGCCGCGGTGACCCTCAGCGAAGCGACGGAAGGCAAGGCTTATCTCTCCGTGGAAACCAACGCGGCGGCCGGCTGAGCACCGGCCTCGCAGGAGACCGACGATGGATAACCGTATTGTCGCAGATGCGCACAATCTCAAGAAGCTGATCCGTGAAGCCGAAGCTCTGGCCGACGAGGCGATCATCGCCATGGCCCGCCTGAAGCAGGCGATGCTTTCGGCACGGCAGAACCCGATGGTCGAAGTGAACACCGGCCAGCGCGCGCTGCTCCGCCTGACCGAGGCCGAAGGCCACGCCCTGTCGATGTCGACCAACCTGCTGCGCGTGCATGACGAGCTGACCAAGGTCGCGCGGGTCCACGCCGGCGGCGATCTGGGTGACCAGACCAAGATCCCCCCCAGCGATCTCGACGCGCTTCCCGCGCGGCAGCTTCGCGAAACGGAGCGGTTGCAAGCCTGAGGCGATGGAAGACTTCCTGCTCTACTTCAACGCGTTCCGGGTCCCGGTTCAGCACGGCGTCGCCATCCTGCTGGCAGGGGCGGCGTGGCGCTGGGGCGGGGCCCCGGAGCGTTGGCTGAGCCTCTCCTTTCTCGCGACGATGGTGGTGCCGGTCTATGTCGTGTGGTGGCTGTTTCCCGATCGCAGCGGCGGAGATCCAGTCATGCCGGTCTATCTGCTGGCGGATGCCGTCGCGACAGTGCTGTTCGTGAACATCGCGCTGCGGGCCAATCGCAACTATCCCCTGTGGGTGGCCGGCTTCCAGCTGGTCGCGCTGGGATCGCACATGGTCCAGCTTCTCGACGTGAGCGTAACGCCGCTGGCGCTCACGGTCCTGATCACCGGCCCTTCCTATTGCCAGTTGCTGCTGATCCTCGGCGGTTTTGTCCGGCACGTCCGGCGCGAGCGGCGCTTTGGCCAGTACCGGGAATGGCGCATGGTGCAGGCCAGCCCCTACGGACCAGCCGCGTGACGAGCGCCGCCGCCGCCGCCGCTTCATGCCTCGCCCGGCCGGCGCGTCAAAGCCCGGGAGGCAGGCCATGCTGATGCAGGCTCTCGCCAGAACCGCCAGCCCCCCGAACCGGCAGGACCAGCGCACGGCGGGGATGATCGGCTACCTGCGTTCTCTGGTCCTCGCCCCGCCCTTGCAGCACGAGCGCGGGCACGCGATCTTTCTCGACGCCGGCAGCGCATGGCTCGGGGATGCGCCCTGCGGCATCGGCACGCCGAGTTCGCTGACCTTGCGGATGCGCGCGCTGCTGGGCGAGGCGCTGCGCCTTGATGCGGCGGGCATCATCCTCGCCCACAGCCACCCTTCTGGTGCGTGCCGCCCGAGCGGCTGCGACATCGCCACGACGCGGCGGCTGGTCGATATCGCCCGCGCGCTCGACATCGTGCTGATCGATCACCTGATCTTCACCACCGATGCGGTCTATTCGATGCGCGCAGGGGGGCTGCTGTGAACGCGCCGCTGCCATCCACCTACTTCGACGAGACCGGCGCGCAAGGCCCGCGGTTCCGCGAGGCAGGCGAGTTGGTGCTCGACCGGGCGCACCGCGATGCGCGGGTGGATGACCGCTGGGTGGGCCTCACCCCGTGCGAATTCGCGCTGCTGTGGCGGCTTGCCCAGTCCCCCGGCGAACGGCTTGGCGGGGCGGATTTGCGGGCCCAGGCGTGGCGCATCGCCTTCGATCCCGAGCATGACGGCGTCGCCGCCCATCTCGACCGGGTGCGCGCCAAGCTCGCCGCGGCGGGCGTCGGGCACCTGATCTGCACCGATGGCGACAGCCGCCATTTCCTCGACGTGCCGCCGCCCGCCGTGCTGCGCCCGCCCGCCGCGGGTTAGCGCCTCTGGACAGCGCGCAGGCGATCCGCCAATCTCGCGCGCCGATAGAAAAGCCGAGGGATCCGCCTGCCATGTCCGCCACCGCCACCACCATCGCCAATGACCGCGTCGCCATCACCCTTGGCGAGGACGGCGTCGCCGAAGTCCGCTTCGTGCGCGCCGACAAGATGAACGCGCTCGATCACGAGATGTTCGAACGCATCATCGAGGCCGGGCACGCGCTCCAGCGGATGAAGGGCCTGCGCGCGGTGGTGCTGTCGGGCGAGGGCCGGGCGTTCTGCGCGGGGCTCGACCTGTCGAACTTCTCGCGCAAGCCGGCCGAGGACGAACCCGGCCTGACCGAGCGGACCTATGGCAATGCCAATCGCCCGCAGCAGGTGGCGATGCAGTGGCGCAAGCTGCCCGTGCCGGTGATCGCCGCCGTGCATGGCGTGTGCTTTGGCGGGGGCTTGCAGATCGCCAGCGGGGCGGACATCCGCATCGTCCATCCCGAAACGCGCCTCGCCATCATGGAGATGAAGTGGGGTCTCGTCCCCGACATGGGCGGCTATGTGCTGTGGCGCGGGCTGGTGCGTGACGATGTGCTGCGCGAGCTGATCTACACCAACCGCGAATTCAACGGGGCCGAGGCGCAGGCGCTGGGCCTTGCCACCTATGTCGACGACAACCCGCGCGAACGCGCCCTAGCCATCGCCCGCCAGATCGCGCTGAAAAACCCCCACGCCATCCGCGCCGCCAAGCGGCTGCAAGCAGGCATGTGGGATCAGGATGCCAACGCCATTCTGATGGAGGAAAGCATCGAACAGCACGCCATCATGCGCAGCCGCAACCAGGTCGAAGCGGTCATGGCCGAAATGGAACGCCGCAAGCCGAACTTCGAAGATCTGTAGGGCAGGGGGCGTGTCGCCCCTGCGAATGATCGGAATTCGGCGGGACTTTGCCACTTCAACATTCGTCGCCCCGGACTTGATCCGGGGTCAGGCTTTTCTACCTGCCACCTCGCACGCAAGATGAGCCAAGCCCCGTGTCAAGCGCGGGGCGCCGA
>JAIEOM010000023.1 GCA_019750455.1 Sphingomonadales bacterium
CTAGAACCTCGCCTTCATAGAGCAGCACGGCGGCATCCGTGACGGGATGAAGGTGCTCGAACTGGGCACCGGCTGGGTCCATTGGGAAGCGCTGTTCCTGCGCGCTTTCTACGAGGTGGAAGCGACCGTTTTCGATGTGTGGGACAACCGCCAGTTCGAAGGCTTTCTGACGCATGTGAACGCGCTCAAGGCAGCGCTGCCGCAACTCACCGATCGCGGGCCCGAACGCATGGCCCGCGCCGAGGCCCTGCTTGCCAAGGTTGCCGCATGCCGCAATTTCGATGAAGCCTATGCCGTGCTCGGCTTCACCTATCTGATCGCGCCCGATGGATCGCTGGACTCGCTGGCTGACGACAGCCTCGATCTGGTGTTCAGCAGCGATGTCATGGAGCATATCCCCGATGAGAGCCTGCCGGTGCTCGCCGCCAGCCTCGCGCGGGTGGTCAAGCCGGGCGGCATGATCGCGCAGCAGATCGTGCCGTCCGATCACCTGTGCATCTATGCCAAGACGGCGCACCGCAAGGCCTATCTCCAGTATTCTGACAGCGAATGGGCGCGCTGGTTCGAGAATGAGGTGCAATGCCAGAACCGCTGGCAGCAAAGCGATTTCCGCGCCCTGTTCCAGCGGGCCGGGCTGGAGATCATGTCCGAAGAGATCCTTGCAAGCGCTGACACATCGGACCTGAAGATCGCCCCGCGCTGGTCGAACTATCCGCGCGAGGATCTGGACGCGACCGTGACCCGCATGCTTGTCCGCGTTCCGGCCTGACCGGCCCGAGCCGGGCGGCGTTGCCTGCGCCGCACGGGAAGGCCCGCCCATGGTAAAAAACCGGGCAAGCCTAACGCGATTTTAAGGGCTTTAGGGTCATGACCCCGGCTGAAAACCGGGACTTTGACCGCATGAACGCTCCTTTCGATGCCACCGCCGCGCTCGGGCGCAAGGCCCTTGCCCATCCCGCGCCCGACCATCAGGTCGCCGTGATCGGGCTGGGCTATATCGGCCTGCCGACCGCCGCCCTGCTCGCCTCCTATGGCTGGAGCGTGTGCGGTGTCGATGTGTCGCAGCGCGTGGTCGATACGGTCAATGCGGGCGGCGTGCATATCGAGGAGCGCGATCTCGACAAGCTGGTTCATGAAGCGATCAGCGCGCAAACGCTGGTCGCCTCGACCGAGGTTCCCACGGCGAGCTTCTATATGATCGCCGTGCCCACTCCGCTGGGATCGGACAATGCACCCGACATCACCTATGTCGAAGCGGCAGCGCGGGCGATCGCGCCCAAGATCCTGCCCGGTGCCTGCGTCATCGTCGAGAGCACTTCGCCCGTCGGCACCACCGAGCGGGTGGCCGAGATCATCAGCGAACTGCGCCCCGATCTGGTCGTGCCGAAGGACGGCAGCGACGAGGATGCCGACATCGCGCTCGCATATTGCCCGGAACGTGTGCTGCCCGGCCGGATCGTAAACGAACTGGTGCACAACGACCGCGTAATCGGCGGCGTGACCGCAGCCTGTGCCGAACGTGCGGCGGTGCTCTACACCTCCTTCGTCAAGGGCGATTGCCTCTACACCACCGCGCGCGTGGCCGAGACCGTTAAGCTGGTCGAAAACAGCTTCCGCGACGTCAACATCGCCTTTGCCAACGAGCTGTCGATGATCGCCGACGTGATTGGGGTCGACGTGTGGGAGGTGATCCGCCTCGCCAACCGCCATCCGCGCGTCAACATCCTCCAGCCCGGCCCCGGTGTGGGCGGGCACTGCATCGCGGTCGACCCGTGGTTTCTTGTCGCGGGCGCTCCTTCCGCGGCGCGGCTGGTGAAGACCGCGCGTGAAGTGAACGACCACAAGGCGGTTCACACCGAAGGCAAGATCCGCGCGCTGCTCGACGCGGTGCCGGAGGGCAAGGTCGCGCTGCTCGGCCTCGCCTTCAAGCCCGACATCGACGACTTCCGCGAAAGCCCGGCGCTCGAAATCGCCGAGGCGCTGGCGCATACGCATGGTAACCGCATTCTGGTGGTGGAACCCTTCACCGACGAGTTGCCCAAGGCCTTCGACGGCACGGGCGCCGAGCTGGTCACGCTTGACGCGGGCCTCAGGCAGGCGGAGATTGTGGTGGTGCTGGTCGATCACACCGCCTTCAAGCATCTTGGGCCCGAAGACCTTGCGGGCAAGCTCGTGTTCGACACGCGGGGCATGTTGCGCAGGTGAGCGGCGTGACGAATGCTGCTGGTGCGAAACCGCGCATCCTGGTGACCTTCGGCACGCGTCCCGAAGCCATCAAGATGTTCCCGGTGGTCTTCGCGCTGCGCGAAACGGGGCTGTTCGACGTAAAGGTCGTGGTGACAGCCCAACATCGCGAATTGCTCGACTCTGTGATGGCTCTAGCCTCGCTTCAACCCGACCTAGACCTCGACTTGATGCTTCCAGACCAGTCCCTGGATGGTCTTGCGAGCCGAATTTTGACCCGTTTCGGGGAGGCTTTGGATACCCTACGGCCCGACAGGGTGCTGGTGCATGGCGATACGCTGACCACGATGATGGCATCGCTGGCGTGCTATTTCCGAAGGATTCCCGTGGGTCACGTCGAGGCGGGGCTGCGCAGCGGGGACATCTACTCACCCTGGCCCGAGGAGGTGAACCGCAAGGTCACCGGTGTGGTGGCAAACCTGCATTTTGCGCCGACCGACACCGCTGCTGCGGCATTGCGCGCTGAAAACGTGCCGGAAAATTCCATACACATTACGGGCAACACGGTGATTGATGCCCTACTTTTCGCGCAGCAGAAAATCGCCGCCGACCCGTCGCTCGCGCCGGCCATCGCCCCCTTGCGGGAACGGTTCAAGGGCAGGCGGATCATTGCGGTCACGGCCCATCGGCGCGAGAACTTCGGCACGGGGATGGAGCAGATTGCACAGGGATTGCAGGCACTTGCCGCGCGGGATGATGTTGCGCTGATCTATCCGCTGCACCCCAATCCGAACGTCGCCGGTGTGATGCGGCCGGCGCTGGCCGGGCATGCCAATATCGCGCTCATCAACCCTCTGGATTACCTCGATTTTGTTGCAATGATGGCGGCAAGCGATATCGTGCTGACCGACTCCGGCGGTATCCAGGAAGAGGCTCCCTCGCTCGGCAAACCGGTGCTGGTGATGCGCGACACGACCGAGCGCCCCGAAGGCGTGGCGGCCGGAACGGCACGGCTGGTGGGCGCGGATGCCGCTGTAATCTTTGCGGAAACCACCCGCCTTCTTGACGACCCGGGCGCCTATCAGGCGATGGCCCGCGCCCATAACCCCTATGGCGACGGCACGGCCAGCGCACGCATCGCAGCGATCCTTGCAGCAAGCCTTTGACGCACTGCCTCACGGCCGCACGCGGACAATTCGGACGGAGTAGGCGGCCGCCACGAGCACCGTAAGCGTCGCCCCAGGTCGATGACCCAGTTGAGCTTCAGCGGCCCGTACAATCTGATCGGGGCGACAATCGCGCTGCCTCTGGCACAGATCATCCCGCTCCCCGGTTCCTTGTCGACCGCCCTGCCCGGTCGGCAAGTGATGAAAAGCTCGCTCGATCAGATCAGCAGAAGCGGCGGCTGGATGCCGCTAAGCTTCGATCCGCTGCGCACGCTGCTGGCCCTCACCGCGCTCATTACACCGCTGGCCGTGCTGTTCGCCGGCTGGACCCTCTCGCGCGAGCGGCTTTTCGATTTGGGATGGATGGTCGTAGGCCTTGGCCTCGTCACGGTCCTGCTGGGGCTTGTACCGCTCGGTGCCAGCACCGATGCAGGCACGATCCACGGCGCGCGGGCACCCGGCAAGCTGCTGCTAGGCACCTTTGCCAATCGCAATTCGACCGGCCTGTTTCTGGGCTTAACGCTGATACTTGCCGCGCTGCTCCCGGCTCCACGCCGGCATCCGGCAGTGCTTCCCGTGCGGCTTGCTGTCTGCGTTCTGTTGCTGGTCGCCATCGCTCTGACTAAATCGCGCACCGGTATCGCACTTGCGGCGATTCCCGTTCTGCTCGGCATCGCGCGCGGGCTGGACGCACTGAGACAGGGTGGCAAGGCGCCTTCCGCCGCCCGTGCGGGCGCAATGATCTTTGCCGCTCCCGGGCGGATCGGTGAGGCTTTCGAACGCTTCGAGGCAAAGGACGATCCGCGCCGTTTCATTTGGGACGACGCAACCTACACCGCCGGGCGCTTCTGGCCGGTTGGTACAGGCATGGGGACATTCGACGAGATTTATCAGGTCGATGAATCGCTCGAAAACCTGACACCGCGCCGCCCGGGTCGCGCGCACAACGACTATATCGAGCTGACTATTGAGGCTGGCGCACCCGGCTTGGTTCTCGCGGCTTGCTGGCTGGTGCTGATCGCTTGGTTGAGCTGGCGTGCGCGCAGCGCGCCGCTGCGCTGGGCCGCATGGTCGGGCAGCGCCTTCCTTCTGGCGATCGCCCTGCAGTCGATTACGGACTACCCTCTCCGCAGCCAGACGATCCTCGCCTTCGCGCTATTGCTGCTCACCCGCATCGCCGCCAAGCCGAGGGCCGGAGCATGATCGGACGGATTATCTGGTTCGTCGCGCTGGCCTCGATCGCTACGCTGACGGCAATGCTGCAAGCCGACATGCAGACACGCAAGGTGCCTGCGCTTGCTGCGGTGGTGCCCGAACCACTGCGCGATCAAGCCCAGCAGCAGATTGCCCGCGCGGCTTTCGCAGGCGACAATCCGGCCCGGGCACTCGCTGAAGCCGAGAAACTGGTGCAACGTCGCCCGGTTCCTGCCGAGCACCTCACATTGCTCGCAGTGGCGCAGACAAAGGCGGGGCAAACCGAAGCGGGGCTGCGCACGATCCAGATCGCGGGCCGCCGCGGCTGGCGCGAACCGGTGGCGCAGGAAGCCATGCTGCGCCTTGCGCTGGCAGCGGGAGAGCGACCGGAAGCCGCGCGCCGTTACGCCGCACTGTTCCTGCGCTCCGCTACAACCGATGGCCTGCTGACCGAACTCGGGCCTGCGGTTCTCGATGGCCCGGATGGTTCGGGCCGTGACACCATGGTCGCGATTGTGGTTGGCGCAGAGCGATGGCACACCACGTTCCTGCGGCGCGGCGCGAAAGTGATGCCACCTGCGGCCTTCGCCACGATCGCCATCGACAGCATGTCACGCGGCGTCGCGTTCGATTGCAACACCCTGAAGATCGGCATTCAGACTCTGGCAAAACGCGACGCAGACGCAACCGCCAGGCTGCGCTCGGCAGCGCAGCGGCGCTGCCCCGCGCTGGGCGCCTAAAGCGTACGGATGACGCCCGAGAAATCGGTCGCGGCATTATCGGCGGCAAAGGCCTCGTAAATCGCGCGGGCGTGCTCGCCCAGTTCGACCTTGGCCCCAGCCCCCGCGGCCGCTTCCATGGCGAGCTTGAGGTCCTTGAGCATCAGCCCGGCGGCAAACCCGCCCTGATAGTCGTTGTCTGCCGGGGTCTTGGGGCCGACGCCGGGGACGGGGCAGTAGGAGGTCATCGACCAGTTCTGACCGCTCGACACGCTGGAAATGTCGTAGAAAGTCTGCGGATCGAGCCCGAG
>JAIEOM010000110.1 GCA_019750455.1 Sphingomonadales bacterium
CCGTTGCACTGGAGCACGACGCCGACGATGTTCTTGCCGATGTCGTGAACATCGCCCTTCACCGTCGCCATGATGATCTTGCCCTTGGCCTTGCGCTCCTCTTCGGGCAGCAGGTCCTTTTCCGCCTCGATGAAGGGGATCAGGTGGGCGACCGCCTTCTTCATGACGCGCGCGGACTTCACCACCTGCGGCAGGAACATCTTGCCCGAGCCAAACAGGTCGCCGACGACATTCATCCCGTCCATCAGCGGGCCTTCGATCACTTCGATCGGGCGCCCGCCCTTGGCGGCGATGGCCGCGCGCATCTGTTCGGTATCGTCGACGATATGCGCGTCGATGCCTTTGACCAGCGCATGTTCGAGCCGCTTTTCGACCGCCCAGCCGCGCCATTCCTCAGCAGCCTTTTCATCGGCGACCGACTTGCCCTTGAAGCTTTCGGCGAGCGCGATGAGGCGCTCGGTCGCGTCCGGATCGCGGTTGAGGATCACATCCTCGCACGCCTCGCGCAGAGCGGGGTCGATCTGGTCGTAGACGTCGAGCTGCCCGGCGTTGACGATCGCCATGTCGAGGCCCGCAGGGATGGCGTGATAGAGGAAAACCGAGTGCATGGCCCGGCGTACCGGCTCGTTGCCGCGGAAGCTGAAGGAGAGGTTGGACAAACCGCCAGAGTAATGCGCGTGGGGGCACAGCTCGCGCAGTTCCTTCACCGCTTCGATGAAGTCGACGCCGTAATTGTTGTGCTCCTCGATCCCCGTCGCGACCGCGAAGATGTTGGGGTCGAAGATGATGTCCTCGGGCGGAAAGCCCTCGGCCACCAGCAGGTCATAGGCGCGCTTGCAGATTTCGACCTTGCGCTGCTTGGTATCGGCCTGCCCGGTCTCGTCGAAGGCCATCACGACCACCGCCGCGCCGTAATCCATGCAGATGCGCGCGTGTTCGAGGAACTGCGCCTCGCCTTCCTTCATGCTGATCGAATTGACGATCGGCTTGCCCGAAACGCACTTCAGCCCTGCCTCGATCACGTGGAACTTCGAGCTGTCGATCATGACCGGGACACGGGCAATGTCCGGCTCTGCGGCGATCAGCTTGAGGAACGTCGTCATGGCGTGGACCGCATCGAGCAGCCCTTCGTCCATGTTGACGTCGATCACCTGCGCGCCGTTCTCGACCTGCTGGCGCGCGACTTCGACCGCGGCGGGGTAGTCGCCCGCCATGATCAGCTTCTTGAACGCCGCCGATCCGGTGACGTTAGTGCGCTCGCCGATATTGATGAAGCGGGAGGAGGAGGACGTTTGGGTCATCAGAGCAACTTTTCAGTTCCGTTCGTGCTGAGCCTCTCGAAGCACTGCACTTTTCTTCGGAAGGAAGGTCCGCCCTTCGACAAGCTCAGGGCGAACAGGTTTCAGCCTAAGCAGCGATAAAGGCCTCAAGCCCCGCCAGCTTCATCGCCGGTTCGGGCGTGGGCACGGCGCGCGGTTCCGACTTGGCGACCGCCTTGGCGATGGCGGCGATATGCGCAGGCGAAGACCCGCAGCAGCCGCCAAGGATGTTGACCTGCCCGTGGTCCGCCCAGTCCTTGACCAGCCCGGCGGTGGTGTCCGGCATCTCGTCATATTCACCCAACTCGTTGGGCAGGCCCGCATTGGGGTAGATCATCAGCAGCGTATCGGCGATCTGCGAGAGCACCTTGACGTGCGGGCGCAGCTGTTCGGCGCCGAAGCTGCAATTGAGGCCGATGGTCAGCGGCTTGGCATGGCGCACCGCATACCAGAACGCCTCCACGGTGTGGCCAGAAAGGTTGCGGCCCGACAGGTCGGTGAGCGTCATCGAGATCATCACCGGCACTTCCCGGCCCAGCTCGCGCTCCAGCTGCTTGACCGCCATGATCCCGGCCTTGGCGTTGAGGGTGTCGAACACCGTCTCGATCAGGATGAAGTCCACGCCGCCCTCGACCAGCGCACGCGCCTGTTCGAGATAGACGTCGACCAGATAATCGAAATCGATCTCGCGGAAGCCCGGGTCCTCGACGTCGGGGCTGAGGGAGAGGGTCTTGTTGGTCGGCCCGATCGCGCCGGCGACGAAGCGGGGCTTGCCGTCCTTGGCCGCATATTCATCGGCCAGCGCACGGGCGATCTTGCCGCTCGCCACGTTGATATCGCGCACCAGCGCCTCGGCGGCATAATCGGCCTGCGAGATGCGGTTGGCGGAGAAGGTGTTGGTCGAGACGATGTCCGAGCCCGCATCGAAATAGGCGCGGGTGATATCGGCAATCACATCGGGCCGCGTCAGGGCGAGGATGTCATTGTTGCCCTTCTGGTCGGCGGTGAGGCCGAGGTTGCCCGCGTAATCTGCTTCGGTCAGCTTGCGATTCTGGATCTGCGTGCCGAACGCGCCGTCAAAGATCAGCACGCGGTCCTTTGCGGCGGTCTGGAGTTGTTCGCGGGCGCTCATGCGTTGTCTCCGACAGGGCGCTTTCCGAGCATGTGGCAGATCGCATAGGCGAGCTCGGGGCGGTTGAGGGTGTAGAAGTGGAAATCGCGCACGCCGCCCGCATAGAGGCGGCGGCACAGCTCGGCGGCGACCGTCGCGGCGACCAGCTGGCGCGCTGCGGGCTTTTCGTCGAGGCCTTCGAACAGGCCATCCATCCACGCCGGGATCGCCGCCCCGCAGGCGCTGGCGAACTTCCTCGCCTGCGCGACATTGGTGACGGGCAGGATGCCCGGCAGGATCGGGGCGTCGATCCCGGCGGCGGCGCATTGATCGCGGAAGCGGAAGAAGGTTTCGGCCGAGAAGAAGAACTGGCTGATCGCGCGGGTCGCCCCGGCATCGAGCTTGCGCTTCAGGTTGTCGATGTCGTCCTGCGGCGAAGTCGCATCGGGGTGCGTCTCGGGATAGGCAGCGACCGAAATCTCGAAGGGGGCGATGGCCTTGAGGCCCGCGACCAGATCGGCGGCGCTGGCATAGCCTTCGGGGTGCGGGGTGAAGGGCGCGCCGGGTTCACCCGCATCGCCGCGCAGCGCGACGATGTGGCGCACGCCCGCTTCCCAATATTGTTCGGCCACATCGCGGATTTCGGCCTTGCTGGCAGCGACGCAGGTGAGATGCGCGGCGGCGGGCAGCTTGCCCTCGGCGATGATCCGCGCGACCGTGGCGTGGGTGCGCTCACGGGTGGAACCGCCCGCGCCATAGGTGACCGACACGAAGCTGGGAGCGAGCGGCTTAAGCTGCGTCACTGCATCCCAAAGCTGCTCTTCCATCTTCGCGCTCTTGGGCGGGAAGAATTCGAAGCTCACCGCGACATCGCCCGGCAGGCCGCTGAACAGCGGGGTGTCGGTGGCGGTGCGGTATTCGTGAAGCTGGTCGAGGGTCGGGGTCATTGTGCGGCTTCCAGAGCGGGGGACTTGGGGTGGGGTGCGGCAGGGCCGCGCGTCGCGGTCCAGATCTTGACGACCAGCGCCCCGCCTTCGAGCGCGGTGGGCGGGTTGGCCGCGAAGCCTGCGCTGCGCAGCAGCTCGGCCATCTGACGGTCGGAAAAGCCGAGGCGCACGTGCTGGTGGCGGGTGCGCAGTTCCTCGTGATCGTGGCTGGCGAAATCGACGATCGCGATCCGCCCGCCTGCGCGCAGCACGCGCGCGGCCTCGGCCAGCGCGGGGGCGGGATCGGGGGCGAAGTGCAGCACCTGATGCAGGATCACCGTATCGAAACTGGCAGCCGGGAAGGGCAGATCGGCGAAGTCGCCCTGCACCAGTTCGATGCTGCTGGCGGGCAGATGCTGGAGCTTGGCGCGGGCGACGCGCAGCATTTCAAGGTTCTTGTCGAGCGCGACGATGCGGTCGGCGTGCGGCGCGAACAGCTCGGCCATGCGGCCCGTGCCCGTGCCGATATCGAGCAGCGCACCCAGCGGCGCATCGGCCAGGGCCTCGGCCAAGCGGTCTTCCACCTCGGCATCGGCGCTGTGGAGGGCGCGCAGTTCATCCCACTCACCGGCATGGCGGGCGAAATAGGTCTCCGCCGCTGCCTCGCGCGCCTCGCGGATCGCGGCGAGCTTGGTGCGGTCGGCCTCGCACAGGGCGGCGAAGGCGGGTTCGTTCGTTTCGGCGAGCGCGAGCAGGTCCTGCACCGCATCGACCACCGGCCCCGCGGATTCGCTTTGCCGCAGGAACACCCAGCTGCCTTCGCGCCGGCGTTCGGCGAGACCCGCGTCGCACAGGATGCCGACATGGCGCGAGACGCGCGGCTGGCTTTGACCCAGCACCTGCGCGAGTTCGCCCACGGCAAGCTCCATCGCGCCGAGCAGGCGGGCGATGCGCAGCCGGGTCGGATCACCCAAAGCCTTGAAGATGTCCTCGATCACCATGGTGACAGGAGCATATAAAGATATTTTTATATGTGTAAATCGCCCTCGGCCGGTGCGCGGCAAAAATCACGCCTGTTCAGTCAAGGATCAGCGGCGCGGCCCCGTTTGCGGCGCTGTATGTCTCGACGCGGGCGGGCAGATCGGCGTCGGAATTGTAATGCGCGATGGCCGCTTCGATAGCGGAGACGGCATCCGCAGCGGTGACCGCCACCAGGCACCCGCCGAAGCCCGCACCGGTCAGCCGCACCCCGCCGGCATCACCCAGTTGCTCCGTCACCATCTGCGCCAGCCGGTCGATCGGCGGCAGCGAGACATCGAAATCCTGCGACAGCGAAAGGTGCGCCTCGCGCATCACCGCGGCCAGCTGCGCGGTGTTGCCCCGCGCCAGTGCGACACCGACCGGCTCGACCCGCTCCAGCTCGGTCACGACATGGCGGGCGCGGGAAAACAGCACGGGATCGATATCCGGCTCGGCAAGCAGCAGCTGGCCGTAATCGATATCGCGCAGCGCCTTGACCCCGAAATGCGCCGCCACGGCCTCGCATTCGGCGCGGCGCTGGTTGAAGGCGCTTTCGGTGAGGTTCCGCCGCAGGCCGGTGTCGATGATGGTGAGCGCAAGGCTCTTGTGGATCGGGATGGGGAGATGTTCGAGCGTGCGGCAATCCAGCAGCAGCGCGTGATCGGCAACGCTGGCGGCAGACGCCATCTGGTCCATGATCCCGCAGGCGCAACCGACGAAGTCGTTCTCGGCCAGCTGCGCGATCTTGGCGAGCATTTCGGGGACAAGATTGAGGCCCGAATAGTCCGACGCCGCCAGCGCCACCGCCACGCCGAACGCGGCCGATGACGAAAGGCCCGCACCGATCGGCACGTCGCCTGCAATCGCGATCCGCATCGGGCGCACGCGGTGACCATAGCGGCCCATCGCCTGCACCACCCCGCGCACATGGTTCTGCCAGTTGTTCTCCCCCGGCCGGATCGGGGCGACCAGATCGAAGCTGTCGCGCGCGCTGGCCATATCACCCATATCCAGCGCGACCGCCTCGAACAGCTTTTCCCTGGTCTGGGAAGCCAGCGGCCCGGCGGCGACAATCGTCTCGCGGTCGATGGCGCAGGGCAGCACGTAACCGTCATTGTAATCGACATGCTCGCCGATCAGGTTGACCCGCCCCGGCGCGGCATAGAACCGCGTCGGCTCGACCCCGTAGGCCAGCCGGTAGCCCTGCCGGGCACGGGCGATCAGTCGTTCACGGCGGTTCATCTGTGACGGATCCCTTTGTTAGCCGCGATAATGCACCAAGCCGCTGACAGA
>JAIEOM010000142.1 GCA_019750455.1 Sphingomonadales bacterium
CAGGCGACGCGCAGCTACTGGCAGCGCTGGGTGCGCGGGCTGGCGACGCCGTTCGAATGGCAGACCGAGGTGATCCGCTGCGCCATCACCCTCAAGCTCTGCCAGCACGAGGAAACCGGCGCGATCGTTGCCGCGCTGACCACCTCGATCCCCGAAGCGCCCCATTCGGAACGCAACTGGGACTACCGCTACTGCTGGATCCGCGATTCCTATTACACGGTGCAGGCGCTGAACCGGCTCGGCGCGCTCGATGTGCTGGAGAAGTATCTCGCCTATCTGCGCAACATCGTCGATGCGGCCAAGGGCGGGCAGATCCAGCCGCTCTATTCGGTGATGGGGGTCGCCGAACTGCACGAGACCACCGCCCCCGCGCTGGCCGGCTATCGCGGGATGGGGCCGGTGAGGATCGGCAATGCCGCCTATGCCCAGGTCCAGCACGATTGCTACGGCCAGATCGTGCTGCCCACGGTGCAGGGCTTCATCGACCAGCGCCTGCTGCGCCCCGCTCACGAGCGCGATTTCGCCAGTCTCGAGCAGGTGGGTGAAATGGCCTTCGCCATGCACGACCAGCCCGATGCCGGCCTGTGGGAGTTCCGCACCCGCAAGGAGGTGCACACCTATTCCGCGGTGATGGGATGGGCAGCCTGCGACCGTCTGGCGATGACAGCGGACTGGCTCGGCAAGCCCGAACGCGCCGCGCTGTGGCGCGATCGGGCGGACGCGATCCGCGCGACAATCGAGACCGAGGCATGGGTCGAGAATGGCGGCGAGGGCGGCCATTACGGTGCCAGCTTCGAAAGCGACTATCTGGATGCAAGCCTGCTGCAAATGGTCGAGCTGCGCTTTCTCGCCCCGGACGATCCGCGTTTCCTTTCCACCTTCGCGGCGGTCGAGGCGCAGCTGCGGCGCGGCGATTACATGCTGCGTTACGCCGCCGAGGACGATTTCGGCGCGCCCGAGACCGCCTTCAACGTCTGCACCTTCTGGCTGATCGAGGCGCTCCACCTGGTCGGCCGCAGCGAGGAGGCGCGGCGGCTGTTCCATGCGATGCTCAGCCACGCCACTGCCTCGGGCCTGCTCAGCGAGGATCTCGATTACAGCACCGGCGAATTGTGGGGCAATTTCCCCCAGACCTATTCGTTGGTGGGGGTGATCAACTGTGCCGGGCTGCTGTCCAAGCCGTGGAGCAGCGTGCGCTAGGGAGGCGAGGCATCTGCCGCCCCAACCCCCAAAATTGACGATACGCCCCGAACCATCCCTCGGCTATCCCCGTCAGCAATAATGGCAAGCCGGGGAGAGGCGCTATGGATCTGGGACTCAAGGGCAAGAAGGTCATCATGAACGGCGGGGCGCATGGCCTTGGCCTCCAATCCCTAAAGCTGTTCGCCGCCGAGGGCGCTGACGTCGCTTTCTTCTCCCGCAAGGAAGACAAGATCGCCGCCGCTGTCGCCGAGATCGACGCCGCCGGGCCGGGCAAGGTGTTTGCCGAAGTCTTCGACATGGCGAGCGGCACGGAAGCCTATCAGGCGTGGCTCGAGAAGGCCGTGGCCGAACTCGGCGGGTGCGACATTTTCGTCCACACCGCGTCTGCCTCGGGCACGGGAGGTGCCGGGGACTGGCAGGCCTGCCTCGACATGGATCTGAAGGGCGCGGCCTTCGCGGTCGAGACGCTGACGCCCTACCTCGAAGCTTCGGGCACCGGCTCGATCGTGATGCTGTCGAGCACGGCCGCGCTCGAAACCTTCATCGCCCCCAACCCCTTCAACGCGATCAAGGCCGCGCTGATCACCTATGCCTCGCAGCTCAGCCAGGCCTATGCCGCCAAGGGCATCCGCGTGAACACCGTCAGCCCGGGCGCGATCTACTACAAGGGCGGCAACTGGGAGATCATCGAGGAGCACATGAAGCCGCTCTATGATGCGACCCTCGCCAAGATGCCCACGGGCCGATTCGGCGAGCCGGTCGAGGTCGCCAAGGCGATCGTCTTCGTTGCCAGCCCCGCGGTGCCCTACATGACCGGCGCGAACATCGTGGTGGACGGCGGGTTCACCCAGCGCGTCCAGTTCTAAATCCCCCTCAAGAAGGCTCAAAACCATGGCGCAGATCGACCGCGACAAGCTGCTCGACATCTACACCCGCACGATGAAGGTGAACCGCACCGACGAGAAGTTCCGCGAGCTGCTGATGGGCGGCAAGGTGGCGGTGATGTATTACTGCGTGCGCGGGCAGGAACTGGTCTCGGCGGCGGCGATGGCGGCGCTCGCGAAGGAGGATTACGTCGTCTGCACCTATCGCGGCCAGGGCGAGCAGACCGCCAAGGGCATCCCGATGGAGAAGTGGTGGGGCGAATGCCTCGGCAAGGCGACCGGCACCTGCAAGGGCAAGGGCGGCACCATGCACATCACCGATCCCGAGACCGGGATCATGGTCACGACAGGCGTCGTCGGTTCGGGCCTGCCCATCGCCAACGGTCTTGCGATGGCGAGCCAGAACAACGGCGACGGGCGCGTGACGCTGGTCAGCTTCGGGGATGGCGCGGCCAATATCGGCGGCTTCCACGAAGCGATGAACATGGCCCAGCTCTACAAGCTGCCGGTCGTCTTCCTGTGCCAGAACAACCGTTACGGCGAACACACCGCCTACGCCGACCACACCGACAGCCCCACTATCGCGAGCCGCGCGGCGGGATACGGGATGCCGGGGGTGACGGTTGACGGCAATGATGTGAACCAGATCTACCCGGCAGTGAAGGAAGCGGTCGACCGCGCCCGTCGGGGCGAGGGCCCGACCCTCGTCGAGGCCATGTGCTACCGCATGATGGGCCACTTCTTCGGCTCGGACTTCAGCTACATGCCGCCCGAACACATCGCCGAGATGAAGGCCGAAGACCCTCTGCCCAAGCTGCGCAAGGTGATGCTCGAACACCAGTTCACCGAAGAAGAGCTGGACGCCATCGTCGCCGACATCGACGCCCAGATCAACGCCGCGGTCGAACACGCGCTCGCCGCGCCGCTGCCCGATACCGACGAAATCTACAAGGACGTGCTGGAGGAGACCGCCTGATGGCCCAGATCACCATGACCCAGGCGCTGAACCTCGCAATCGACGAGGCGATGGCCGACGATCCGGGCGTGTTCTGCCTCGGCGAGGATGTGTCCGCCAAGCAGGGGGGCGGGGTGTTCAAGGTCACCTCGGGCCTGACCGAGAAATACGGCGAACACCGCATCCGCGCGACGCCCATCAGCGAGACCGCGATCATCGGTGCCGCCGTGGGCGCGGCGCTCGCGGGGCAGCGACCCATCGCCGAGATCATGCTGATGAACTTCGTCGGCGTGTGCATGGACCAGATCGTCAACCACGCCGCCAAGCTGCGCTTCATGTCGGGCGGGCAGACACCGTGCCCGATCGTGATCCGCACCACCACCGGTGTCGGCGTAGGCTTTGGCGGGCAGCATTCGGACATGCTCGAAGCGTGGTTCGCGCACGTGGCGGGGATTCATGTCGTCACTCCGTCGAACCCCGCCGATGCGCGCGGGCTGATGCGGGCGAGCATCGACGCCAATGACCCGGTGATCTTCATCGAGAACATCCTGTGCTACGGCCTCAAGGCCGAGGACCCCGGCCCCGGCTACCGCGTCCCGCTCGGCAAGGCGGCGATTGCGCGCGAAGGCACCGATATCTCGATCATCACCTATGGCCGCACCGTGCTCGATGCGCTCGCCGTGGCCGATGATCTCGCCAAGGAAGGCATCAGTGTCGAAGTCGTCGATCTGCGCACCATTGCGCCTTACGACGAGGCGACCGTGCTGGCATCGGTTCGCAAGACCGGCCGCGCGCTGACCCTGCACGAGGCCGTGCGCCCCTTCGGCACCGGCGCGGAAATCGCCGCGAACATTCAGGAAAAGTGCTGGGACAGCCTCAAGGGCCCCGTCCGGCGCGTCGGCGGCACCTTCTCCGCTGTGCCCTTCGCCTCCCACCTCGAACAGGCGTGGATTCCGAACAAGGGTCACATCATCGAACAAATCAAAGCAAGCATGGGCAAGTTGTAATGGCGAGCGAAATCCGCATCCCCAAGCTCGGCATGAGCGCGGTAGAAATGACCCTCGTCGAATGGATGTTCGGCGATGGCGAGCGCGTGGAGAAGGGCGACATCATCTACACGGTCGAAACCGACAAGAGCACGACCGAGATCGAAGCGCAGGCCTCCGGGATCATCCGTCCCACCGGCGAGGAAGGCGCGGTCTACAAGGTCGGTGATCTGATCGGGACCATTGAGGAGTGACGCCCTCAAGTAGCGGAGCGGTAGGGCAACAAGGACTCACGCCGAGGGAAATGCTGGCGAAGGTCTACGCCACCGCCGGCACCCGCGACTGGGCGGCGGTCGAGGCGCTGATCCACCCCGATTTCGTGCTCTACGAGGCGAATTCGCTCCCCTTCGCGGGCGAGTGGCGGGGCAAGGACGCGCTGCAACGCTGCGCGGCGGCGATGTATGGCACCTGGGCCGACACGAATCTCGAAATGCTCGACTGCACGGGCGGTGACACATGGGCGGTGATGATGATCCGCCTGACCATGCACCCCAAGGACGGCTCCGCCCCCTTCACGCAGACGATCTGCGAGGCGGGCTGCTTCGAAGACGGCCTGCTGCGCGAGCTGCGCATCCACTACTTCGACGCCGCCGAGATCGCCGCCCGCGCCTGAGGCGCTTGGTTAACCTTATATAGAACAATGTTAATTATCGCGTGAGGCTGGCGGACCGGTTGTGTCCGGCGGCCTCGCGGCTGTCGGGCTGGTCGGGACGCAATCTGCGGACACGAAAGCAACCCCGGCCCAATACGCAATGAACCCCGCTGACACATCCTCGCTGCCTCAGGGACTGATCGGCCATACCGGCTTTGTCGGCGGCGCACTGCTGCGCCAGACCGGGTTCGACGCCTGCTACAACAGCCGCAACATCGCCGATATCGAAGGGCGGGCGTTCGGCACGCTGGTCTGCGCCGCCGCGCCGGGATCGATGCTGGAAGCGAATCGCGCACCCGAACGCGACAAGGCCCAGATCGACGCGCTGATCGCGCGGCTCGAACGGGTGAAGGCGGAACGTTTCGTGCTGGTTTCCTCCATTGCCGTGCTCGCCGATTTCGCGGGACGCGATGACGAGGGCAGCACCGCCTTCCAGCACGATCTTGCCTATGGCCGCCACCGCCGCGCGCTTGAGGCCTTTGTCGAAACGCGCTTCCCCGCAAGCCTGATCGTCCGCCTGCCCGCGCTGTTCGGGGCGGGTCTGCGCAAGAATTTCCTGTTCGATCTGCTGAACCCCGTCCCCTCGATGCTGACCGCAGAGAAGCGCGATGCGCTGGTCAGGGCGCTGGACGGAGAGTTGGCGGCGTGGCTTGCGGCGCTCTACGCCCCCGACGCGGCGACGGGGTTGCTGAAGCTCGACCGCGCCGCGCTCGATGCCGATCCGCGCCGGGCCGCGCTGGAAGCTGCGCTCGACGCGCTTGGCGCGACCGCGACCCAGTTCCACCACCGCGAGACGACCTACCAGTATTACCCCATCGACCGGCTGTGGCAGGATATCGGCATTGCGCTCGCGGCGGGGCTGTCGCGCCTTCACCTCGCCCCCGAACCGCTCGCCGCCGCGGCCATTCATGCGCGGCTGACCGGGCGCGCCATGCCCGAAACGCCCGCACGCCT
>JAIEOM010000066.1 GCA_019750455.1 Sphingomonadales bacterium
GTAGCTCAGCCTGGTAGAGCACTGTCTTCGGGAGGCAGGGGCCGGAGGTTCGAATCCTCTCTCCCCGACCAATTTCGGCACGTGAGGCCACCAATCCAACGCTATTGCGCCATATTCCTCCATCTGGGGAAAGTGGCTGTGGATACTTCCGGGCGAAGTGTGCCGCAGGTCTTGCCCTACCGCCTGACTGTGCCGGCGCGCGTCTGGCGAAGACCTTAATCGAACAGGAACAACCGGAGTTTCGCCAGCAAGGCCTCGCGCGAGCACACGTCCACCTTCTGATAAATATTGCGAATATGAAACCTGATGGTGTCGGAGGACTTGTTCACCGCCTCGACGATCTCTTGCACCGTCTTCCCGCGCAGGAGGGCCCGGCAGATAAGCGTCTCCTGGCGCGTCAGGCCGTAGTATTCGTCGAAGTGGAGGACGGCGCTTTCCCGGTAACCATCATCGCAGATAATGCGCAGGCCGAAGGCTGTGACATCAGTCGCGCCCCGTAGCCGCCGGCACTGGAGGACGTGGCTTTTGCCATGGTGCTCCGCTTCGAGGGCGATCACTGCTGTCGGCGCGTCGGCCGACTGGAAGAACTGGGACAAGGCCGCCTGCGCACGCTTGTCGCTCAAGCCCAGATGGTCCCGCTCCATCCGGATACAGGTCCGGCCCTCGAGATAGGTCAGGAGGCCTGCACTGTGCCACAGCACGCGCTGCTGCGCGTCGCAAATCACAGTGGGGAAATGGGACGCGGAGAGCCACTCCTCCATGATCAGTGGCAAGACCACGAAGGATGGAAGCGCCGCCTGCCTGGAGACGTCGCTATTCACGATTTGCCCACACCCTCGATTGTCTCCCCCGCTGCGTGGCGGCGCCGGGAGCCGCTTCGCTTCGATTCATTTGGTAATGTCTGATAAATAACCCGGCCAGAAAAACTAACCTAGATTATACTACTGAGAAACCAGCAAATATTGCTTGGATCGACGCCCAATTCTCCTGTCCGCACGCTGATCGTTAACCTGGATTTAGCGATGCACAGGCGCATCTTCGGTGCCAATTCGGGACATCGCAGCAACGGCACGGTTCGGCGGCACGAGGGGAAAGCGTGCCCAGCAGCCCCCGAAGTGCCGATTCTCGGGGGCTCTACCAAGATTGGTGAAGAAATCGTTTAACTGACGGGACTAACCACTGGCTCGGGGAGGGACAGGACGGGCCACTGCGGCTCGTCCCTTCTTCAGGAAGAATCGCATTAGAAGGGGGCTCCGCGAAGCCCCTCACCCTCCTTGTGTCGCTCACAAGCTGAGACGCCGCGTGGCGTCCAGCAAACCTGTCTGGTCAACCACAATGCGTCAGGCGCACCTGCCTTTCGCAAATGAAGAGGTTATGTCTGTTATGAAGAAGCTTCTCCTGACTGCCGTTGCAGCCTCCGCGATTTCGGCCACTCCGGCGATGGCCGACGACAAGGCCGACCTGTCGATCAAGGGCAACATCGCCCTGGCGTGCACTGTCACCCCTGACGAGCGCGACGTCGTGGTCGACCTCAACCTCACCACCGAGCAGGGCGCCGGGAGCCTCACCTATCGCTGCAACGGCGCCAACGGCTTCACCCGCACGATTGCTTCGGACAACTCGGGCCAGCTGAACAACGCTTCCGGCGCAAGCCGCGGCTTCGTGCCCTACACCATCACCCACGGTGGCGGTTCGGGTCTCGCGATCGGCACTCCGGTTTCGCTTGCCACGCCCTTCACGACCACGCTGGCATCGTCGGCGGCCTTCGTGAACGGCCAGACCGGCAGCCTGCGGCTCATTCTTGCCAAGCCGGCATCGGCGACCAACGCCAACCCGCTGTTCGCTGGCGACTACACCGACGTGATCCGCGTCTCGATCACCGCCAACTAACCGTTCGGCCTGCAAGCGCAGGCCAGGCAAAGGGACGGGGTGGCCCCAGCGGCCACCCCGATCTTGGCAAGAGAAAGGGAGGGTCCCGGGTGCCGGCAAAGCAATCCGCCGTTTTCGCGCTCATGATTGCCGCGCTGGCATGCGCCCCGGTTCGTGCGCAGACGAACGAGCAGATCGAATTGCAGGTGGTCCCCCAGCCCTATCTCGAACGCGATTTCGGTCGCGAGGCGGCCATCACCATTCGCGCCGTGAGACCGCTGGAATGCAGTGTCGTCTTCAACGAGGCGCTGGCGCGGGTTGATCTTGTCGCGACCTCGGCGAGGGAGGTGGGCGTGCAGCTCAACTGCAACACTCCCTTCCGCCTGCGCGCCACGGCGGAGAACGGCGCCCTGCGGCATATCGGCCAGTACCGGTCCGGCGATGCACGCAGCTTCCTGCCCTATTCGGTAGTGTGGCCTTCCATGGTTTCGAATGGCGGTTTCAGGATCGCGCAGAACTTTTCGGCAGACGGGCGCCAATGGGCGCAGGGGCTGGAATTCCTCTCGGGCACCTCGGTGATCAACCAGACCGGCGCCATGCGGATCACGTGGGGCAACGCGCAGGATTTGCTCGCGGGGGAGTACCGGGAGGTGTTCGTCCTCGAGATGGAACCGGTCGATTGAGCGGCGCGGGCTAAGGACAAGGGCTGAGATGATGATTTCCAGAGGGACATTCCTTGCGGCAGCAGCAGCTGCCATGTCCATCGTCGGGATGCCAGCACAAGCGCACCGCGTTTACCCGATGAGCTATGAACTCGCACCGGCCGGCAGCGGCGCGGCGACGGTCCTGCGCGTTGACAACACGACCGAGCGTCCGCTCACACTGGAGGTGACAGTCGAGAAGCGGTCATGGGACGAACGCGGCAATGAGACCCGCATCCCCGCGGATGACGACTTCCTCATCCTTCCGCCGCAGATGATCGTCGAGCCCGGCAAGACGCAGGCGATCCGCGTCCAGTATGTCGGCGCGCCGACGCTCGATCAGACCGCGATGTATGTCGTCGGCGTCAACCAGGTGCCTGTGGCCGATCCGACGGCGGGAACCGGCGTGCAGTTCGTCATCAATTTCGGAACGGCGGCCTATGTCGTTCCGGCAGGCGCGAAAACCGAGCTTAAGATTGCCTCGGTGACGGCGGCGGCCGAGCCGGGGAAGATGGAGGTGGTGCTCGAGAACACCGGCGCGCGCTATGCGCCTCTCGGCAACACCACCTGGACCTTCACCAACGGCGCAGGCCAGAAGATGGAACTGAGCGGCGACCCCCTTCGCGAGACACTGGTCGCATCCGTGGTTCCCTCGGGCGGGCGCCGCATCTTCATCGTCCCTGCCTCGGAGGGGTTCGCGCTCACGGCTCCGATTCAACTCGCCATCAAGTGACAATGCATGAGGGGGCGGGAAACTAGAGCGCGCTGGGTGGTCAGGCTGCGTGCATGGGCGTTGGCGGGGGGATCTGTCCTGGCCGGCCTTGCGGCAACCCCTGCGCTCGCCCAGCCCTCACCGGCCCAGCCCCAGGCCTCTCCGGCGCCGCAGTCCGCCGAACCCGCGATCGACGTTACCCTGCCGCTTGTCCTCGACGGGGTATACATCGGCGATATCGGCGCGCGCACGACCATCAACGGAACGCTGGTCAGCATCGGCGGACCGCGCTTTCTCGAATTGCTCGGGTCGCGGCTGAACGACGAGGCACGCGCTGCGCTTGCATCGCGGATTGCTGCGGCAGGCGATTTCCTGCCATTGATAGAGGCGCAGCTGCCGGGCCTTTCAGTCAGCTTCGATGCGGCCAATTTCGCGGTGTCGGCATCCGTCGCGACGACAGCTGCCAGAGCACTGGATCTCGCGCTCAGCCCCAACATCATCGACACGCCGCGCGAAGACACCGTGCTCCCCGCCGATCTGGCGGCCGGCGTGAACGTGTTCTTCGCCCGATCCTACCTGCACCGCGACCGCCTCAACCCCGCGCGCGAAGGCTGGCTGCCGACAACACTCGGCATCGACGGGGTGGTGAATATCGGCGGCCTCGACGGGGCATACCTGTTCCATCAATGGACCTACAGGGGCGGCACCGATGGGCGGCTTACGCGGGGCAACATCACGCTGGTGCATGACGACTGGCGCAGGGCGGTGCGCGCCCAGGCGGGCGATGTCGATCCGTTCGTCCTGCCGCTGCAAGGCGCGGCCCCGATCGGGGGCGTGTCGGTGCTGCGCGCCTATGCCGACCTCCAGCCCACGCGCAACATCAGGCCGGCAGGCCGGACCACCTTCACCCTCGACCGCGACGCCATCGTAGAAGTCGAGGTCAACGGCATCGTCACCCGGACCGTCCAGCTGCGGGCAGGAACCTACAACCTGCGCGATCTGCCCTTCACCGAAGGGCTGAACGAAGTCCGCTTGCTGGTACAGGACGAAGCGGGTCGCCGCGAGATTGCCGCGTTCTCGCGCTCGTTCACGACCAACCTGCTCGAGGAGGGCCTGAGCGAGTTCGCCTTCTCTTTCGGCGTCCCGCGCACCCCCACGGCGGGGGGCTTTCGATACGGTGACGACCTCCAGTTCACGGGATACTACCGCAAGGGCGTAACCCAGAACATCACGCTTGGCCTCAACGCCCAGGCCGACCGCAACATCCAGACGATCGGGGGCGAGGCAATCTGGGCCACCCGTATCGGCACGTTTCGCCTGGAGGCGGCCGGCAGCACCGCCGACAAGGGCGAAGGCTTTGCGACGACGATCGGATGGGTGAAGTCCTTCAGCATGTTCGGCAAGCCGGGCGAGGTCGAAGCCTTCTGGGATCATCGCAGCAGCGATTTCACCGTTCTCAACCAGCTCTTCGCGCAGGATATCAAGGACGATATCGCCGTGCGCTATCGGCAGGGCCTGCCGCTTGATCTCTATCTCAACGCGGCATTCGGCCGATCGAGCCGCCGGATCGGGCCCGACCGCACCGTCTGGTCGGCGGGCCTGAGCCGATCCTTCGGCCGGATCAACACGTCGCTTCTCTACGAAGGGCAGTCGGACCAGATCCTTGGCAAGGATCACCGCGTCCTGTTCAATGTCAGCTGGCGTCTGGGGCCGCGTTCAGGCGTGAACGCGCGCTATGAATCCGGAAGCAACAACTACCGTCTGGAATACGAGCGGGTGCTGACCAACGAGGTCGGCAGTCTCGGCTATCGTGCCGGAGTGAGCGGCGCCGACGGCGAACGCGGTTTTCAGGGCCAGATCGATTTTCTCGCCAACCGCGGCGAAGTGGGCGCTCGCTTCGACCTGTTCGATGACACCGTGACCGGCGGGCGGGTGCGGCAGACTACGTTGCGCGCTGCGGTCGGCGTGGGAATGGCCGTGGGGAAGGTCGCAGTCGGCAGACCGTACCGCGAGGGCTTTGCGGTTGTCTCCCGGCACGAGTCGCTGGACGGCAAATCGGTCGATGTCTCGATCGGCGGGCCCGGACAGATTTATGCGCGGGTCGACGGGCTTGGACCTGCGCTGGTAACCGCGAACCGCCCCTACCAGCGTAACCTCGTGAGCGTGAATGTCGCCGAGCTGCCGGTGGGCTACGACCTCGGCGCCGGGGCCTTCGAACTCTACCCGGGCAGCGGCAGCGGGTTCAAGCTGACCGTGGGATCGGATGCGTCGATCACCGCCATGGGCGTCCTGCTCGGCCGCGACGGTCAGCCCGTCTCGCTGCAAGTCGGCAGGCTCGCCTCGATTGACCGCCCGCAGGAGCAGGCCATCTCCCTGTTCACGAACAGGTCCGGACGGTTCGCGGCAACGGGATTGAAGCCCGGCCGTTATCGTCTCACGATCAACGGGGACGAGGATAGCGAGCTTGAGGTTCTGGTCCCGGCCGATGGCGTGGGGCTGGTG
>JAIEOM010000080.1 GCA_019750455.1 Sphingomonadales bacterium
CCGCACCACCGCGCAAGCCGGATGATTGCCCAGACCGGACTGAACTAGGCGGCAACCATGGCGCGGCAGGCGTCGAGGGTGATCTCGAGGCTGCGGATGCGCGCGGCCGGTTCATAGGTCGCGCCGCACAGCATGATCTCGTCGGCACCGGTGCGGGCGACGAAGGCCTCGATCCCCTCGCGCACCTGCGCGGGCGTGCCGACGGCCGCAGCCTGCCCGATATGCGCGAGCATCGCCTGCGCTGTCGCGGGGAGGGTATCGGTATAGCCGGCAATCGGCGGGGGCAGCTTGCCGGGGTTGCCGCTGCGCAGCCGCACGAAGCTCTGCTGCTGGCTGGAGGCGAGCAGCCGCGCCTCGGCCTCGGTATCGGCGGCGAAGACGTTCATCGCGACCATCACATGCGGGCGCTCCAGCGCCTCGGAGGGCTGGAAATCGCGGCGATAGACCGCCAGCGCCGCGTCGAGGTGATCGGGCGCGAAATGGGCGGCGAAGGCATAGGGCAGGCCGAGCTTGGCGGCCAATTGCGCGCCGAACAGGCTCGATCCGAGCATCCACAGCTCCACCTTCGCGCCGAGCCCCGGCGTCGCCGCAATCGGCAGATCGAGGTCGCCCGTCAACAGCGCGCGCAGTTCGACCACGTCCTGCGGGAAGTATTCGGCGGCTTGGTGAAGGTTCTTGCGCAAGGCGCGCTGCAATTCCGGCCCCGCTCCGGGTGCGCGGCCCAGACCCAGATCGATCCGTCCGGGGAACAGCGCGTCCAGCGTGCCGAACTGCTCGGCAATCTGGAACGGGGTGTGGTTGGGCAGCATGATCCCGCCCGATCCGATGCGGATGCGGCTGGTCGCATTGCCGATATGGGCGAGCACAACCGATGTCGCCCCGCCCGCGATCCCGTCCATCGCGTGATGCTCTGCCACCCAGAAACGATCGCAGCCGAAGCCTTCCGCCGCGCGGGCGAGATCCGTGGTGGCGGCGAAGGCTTCGCTCAGCGTCCCGCCTTCGCGGACGGGCACAAGGTCGAGCACGGAAAAACGGGTCATGATGCGGGTCCCTCCACAGCGGGCGCAGTCTCGCCTGCATCGCCAAGCTGCGCAAGATAGCCGCGCGCCGTGTCGGCGGCAGGGCTTTCCGGTGCGAGATCGAGCACCGATTGCCAGCTTTTGCGCGCAGCATCGTCACGGCCGGCCAGCACCGCGATCACGCCGGCTTCCAGCGCGACTTCGGGATCGGCCGCAGCCACCGTTGCGGCTGTTTCGATGGCGGCCTGTGCCTCGGCCAACCGCTCCAGACGGCGCAGCAGCGTGGCCTTGAGCAGCCAGCCTTCGGGCCGGGCCGGGGCGAGCGTGGTGGCGTTCTCCAGCGCGGGCAGTGCTTCTTCCGCGCGGCCCAGCGCGACCAGTGCGCGGGCACGATCGGTGGCGGCGATAGCTTCGAGCAGGGCGGCCTTCCCGTCGCGCGCATCGGCTTCAGCCAGCGTCAGCAGACCTTCCGCGCCAGCCGCGTCCCCAGCGCCCAGCGCCGCCGCTCCGGCGAGGGCTGCAAAGCGCGCGCGGGTGCGCGGTTCGGCCTCGGGCGTTTCGGCGCGGGCGGCGGTGAAGGCCTCGCGCGCGTCGTCCCAAAGGCCCAGCGCACTTGCCGCCGTGCCGAGGCAATGGTTGGCGAGCACGCGGTCGGTGCCGGTCGTCTCGCTGCGGCGGATCTGCGCCATCGCATGGGCGCGGGCGGGATCTTCATCGAGCTGGGCGAGGCAGCCCGCCAGCCAAGCGCTGGTCGCGTTGAGCGGGGCTTCGGCCTCTGCCTCGTCCGGCTGCTGCATGGCATCCGGACGCGGGGGACGGTCGCGCACGATGTCATCACTCGGCATCCCGCCCCCCATCGGATTGGGGCCGACTTGCAGGGCGAGAGCGAGGAGGATCGACAAGATGCGCTATCCGTAGAATTCGGCCACGATGGCCTTGAGCAGGGCAATGTCGCTGTCCCGCGACAGGCGGTGATCGCCGTCCTCTACCAGCGTCACCTGAACGTCAGCCAACGGCAAGGCCGCCTTGAGGCGAAGCGAGATATCCCACGGGACGTCGGCATCGGCCTTGCCGTGAAGCAGCCGCACCGGGCAGGCGATCTCGAGGCCGCGCTCCAGCCGCAGGTGGCATTCGGCATCGGCGAAGAACTTCGCGTGGGTGGGCGTCGGCTCGGGACCGTAGGGGTTGGGTTCGTAGACGGTCTCTCCGGCCGCCAGCGCCGCGCGCTGTTCCGGAGAATAGCCCCAGCGGGTGAAATCCGGCGCGGGCGCAATGCCGATCATCCCGGCAAGACGGTGCTTCAGGTGTTCTGCGACGAGCAGCATCAGCCAGCCGCCCATCGACGAGCCGACCAGCAGCACCGGACCGCTGACATATGACGCGACCAGCGCCAGCACCTCGTCGCGCCAGGCAGAGAGCATCCCCTCGGCAAAATCGCCATCGGACTGGCCGCAGCCCGAATAGTCGAGCAGCAGGCAGGCCCGGCCCTTCGCCTGCGCTTCTTCGAACAGCGCGGTCGCCTTGCTGCCGCTCATGTCGGACATGTAGCCGGGCAGGAAGACAAGGCAGGGGCCGGACCCGTGGGTGTAGCGGAAGGCCACCCGGCGGCCGTCATACAGGGTGTGATGCAGAATGTCGGTCATGCGCTTTCCATGCCTTGCGCGAGGGATCAAAGGCAACCATTCTTGCCGCACGCGGCGCTTGGGAGTGTCGCGTCCGCGACTGTCACAGCAGCGCAACCGGAGAGGGATAGCCAGCACGCCATGCACACCACCGAACCTGCGGCCCAGCCCGCTTCCACCGCGCTGACCCGGCGCTCGCTGTTCACCCTTGCGGGCGCAGGCGCCGCCATCGCCGCCGCACCCGCCGCCGCGACTGGTTTCGGCACCGGGTTCACCCATAGCGTCGCCAGCGGCGAACCGGCCGCCAATTCGGTGCTGCTGTGGACGCGCTATGTCGGCGGGGCGGAGACCGCGCTGACATGGCAGGTGAGCGAGAGCGAAAGCTTCGCCAGACCCGTGGCAGAGGGCAGCATCACCGCCTCGCCATCGCGCGACTGGTGCGCCAAGGGGGTCGCGACCGGCCTGCAACCGGATCGCTGGTACTTCTACCGCTTCCTCGCGCCCGATGGGACCGCTTCGCCCACGGGCCGCACCCGCACGCTTCCGGAAGGACCTTCGGCGAAGTTCCGGATGGCGGTATTTTCCTGTTCCAACTTCGGGTTCGGCTGGTTCAACGCCTATGCGCACGCTGTCGAAGCCAACGACTGCGATCTGGCGGTGCATCTTGGCGATTACATCTACGAATACGGCAAGGGTACCTATCCCGGCGCCGGGGAGGCCCACCCTGACCGTGCGCTGGCGCCGGATGCCGAGATCGTGGCGGTCGCCGATTACCGCCTGCGCTACGCCACTTACCGCGCCGACCCCGATCTCCAGCGCCTGCATCAGGTGCTCCCGATGATTGCGGTGTGGGACGATCACGAAAGCGCGAACGATTCGTGGAAGGACGGCGCGCAGAACCACCAGAGCGAGGAAGGCGCATGGGCCGTGCGCAAGGCCGCCGCCATGCAGGCCTATCGCGAATGGCTGCCAGTCGCCGATACGCCCTATTCCGCCTATCAGGTCGGCGATCTTGCGACGCTTTTCCGGATCGACACCCGGCTTGAGGGTCGCGATCAGCAGTTCCGGCTCGAAAATGTGCTGGAAGGCGCGAAGGACCCGCAGGCGCTGATGACCGCGCTCGCCACTTTCCGTGACGGCGCATGGGCCGATGCGGAGCGCCAGTTGCTCGGCAAAGCGCAGGAGGCTTGGCTGGGCGAGGCGCTGGCCGCATCGAAGCGGGCGGGCACGCATTGGCAGGTGCTGGTGCAGCAGGTGCTGATGGGCAATCTCAGGACTCCCCGGGACATCCTGCGCGCCGCGGGCGATGGCCTGCCCGATTACGTGCGCACCCGCCTGCAAGCCGCAGCCGCCGCAAGCAGCGCCGGGCTTCCCAGCAACATGGACGCGTGGGACGGCTATCCCGCCGCCCGCGCCCGCGTGTTCAAGGCCGCGCTGGAGGCTGACGCGAACCTCGTCGTGCTGGCGGGTGACACCCACAACGCCTGGGCCTTCGACCTTGCGCACGAAGGCACACCCGTGGGCGTCGAGTTCGGCGGCAATTCGGTGAGCTCGCCCGGTTTTGAAAGCTACCTCTCCTCCATCAGCCCCGATACGCTGGCGGCATCGCTGGTGGCGGAGAACCCGCAGCTGAAATGGGCCGAAACCGCCCGGCGCGGCTATATGACGGTCGAATTGACGCCCGCACGGGTGACGACCGAGTACCGCTTCATGGCGGGCGTGAAGCAGCGTTCGATACAGCTTTCGGGGACGAAGCGCCTCAGCAGCGACAAGGGTAGCGCGAAACTGACGGTCTAATCCGCCAGCGCCGCGCGCAACGCCGCTTCGAACGCTTCGGGCTGGTCGAGCATGACGAAGTGGTAGCTGTCCTCGATCACCGTCAGCTTCATGTCGGGCGCCCCGGCATAGGCGGCGGTGTAGAGCGGTTCGACCTGCGCGCGCGGAGCATAGGGGTTGGCGGCGGCGATGACGCGGACGGGGGCTTTCACCTCGGGCAGGCGCGGGCGCATATCGGTGGTCATCAGCGCATGCACTGCGCCGGCAAAGGTCGCGCGGTCGCTGGCGATGCTCCATTCGGCGACACGCCCCTGCCATGCGGGGTTCCTGACCAGCGACAGGACCGTGCGGCGCTGGCCTTCGGCATAGCTGTCACGGTCCTGCGCGAGGATGCCAAGCCGTGTGCCTTCCGCCATGCCAGCCGTGCCCTGCACCGTGGCGGCCGGGTTGTAGATCAGCGGGAAGAAGGGCAGCGAATCCACGGCCACCACACGCGCGATCCGGTCGGGATGATCGGCAGCCAGCATCAGCCCGAGAAAGCCGCCCATCGAATGCCCCGCATAAGCTGCGCGATCGACCTTCTGGCAATCGAGATGGCGGATGATCTCGGCCTCGGTGCGCTGGAGCAGGGTTGCGGGATCGCCCTCGGCGGGCCGCCCGGCAAAGCCTGCGACATGAACGCGGTGGACGCGGTAATCCTGCGCGAGGCTGACGGTCACGCCGTCCCATGTTTCGGGCGATGAGCCGAGGCCGGGGACCAGCACCAGATCAGGACCGGTGCCGGTGACCTCGAAGGGCGGACATGCCTCCCCGGCATGGGCGACAGCGGGGAGCATGAGCGCAGCGGCGGCGGCGATCAGAGTGCGCAGCGGGGTCATTCGGGCGTTCCTTCTCTCAGGAAAATGGCTTCGATCGGCAGGCCGAACACGTCGGCGATACTGAAGGCGAGCGGGAGCGAGGGGTCGTAACGGCCTTTCTCGATGGCGTTCACGCTCTGGCGCGACACGCCCAGCCGGTCGGCGAGATCCTGCTGGGACCAGTCCCGCTCGGCCCGCAGCACCTTGAGGCGGTTGTTCATTCGCCGCGCACCTTCATCCACAGCTGCGCCACGCCGAGGCCGCCCGCCCATACCGGCAGCACCCACCATGCCCAGACATGCGGGACCAGCTCGAACATCTCGAGAAAGCCCCAGAAGATGCCGATGGTCAGCACCCCGCCGAGGCTCATGATCGCTGCGCGCACGGTGCGGTAGCGCAGGTATTCGTCGGTCTCCTCGACCAGATAGCGGCCCATCGCCCAGATCATCGCGAATGTCGGGATGGTCGGCAGAAGGGCAATGGCGAAGACCACCGGGCCGGATGGCTCGTAGGTGTTCCAGATTGCGATCGCGATGCCGAGGCCGAGCACATAGCCGAAGC
>JAIEOM010000065.1 GCA_019750455.1 Sphingomonadales bacterium
GTCAGGGGGCCTGAGGCAGCCGCGTGCGAAAGCGCGAGGAAAGTCCGGGCTCCACGAAACAAGGGTGGCGGGTAACGCCCGCCGGTTCCGCTTTCGGGCGGGGCAAGGGAAAGTGCCACAGAGAGCAAACCGCCGATGGCCCTTCGTTCGCGAAGGGGACAGGCAAGGGTGAAAGGGTGCGGTAAAAGCGCACCGGGGGGCCGGCAACGGCAACCGCATGGCAAACCCCACCCGGAGCAAGGCCGAATAGGGGTCTCGCGCCTTTCGCAAGAGGGGCAGGCGTGTTTCGCGCCGAGAGACCCGGGTTGGCTGCTAGAGCCGCCGGGCAACCGACGGCCCAGATGAATGGCTGCCACCGCAGGCCCGTCCGCAAGGATACCGCCCGCGGAGACAGAACCCGGCTTATGATGGCCCCCTGATGTTGTTTTTGCGTGCCCGCCTCCGCAGGCACGTCCTCGGTGCTGTTCCTCCGCTGCGCTCCGGGCACCTGCGGGCGGCCGGTCGGCCTTGCGGCCCGTCCCGTGGCGGGCCGAGCATCGCAATGTCGTTACTTTCCGATTACCCCGCCCCGGGCTTGACCGGGGGGCCGGCTTCCTTGCCGCGCGGGCACGGGAAACCCCCATCCGGAGGCCTTGCGCTCATCGCCAAACGCGCCGAGAGTTGCGCGCCTGTGATCCACGGTTTTTCCTCTCCCCGCCCGCTTGTCCAGCGCCTTGCCATTGTGCTGGCGGTGTTCGTGCAGATCGGCGCAGGCTTTCTGCCGCGTTTCGGGATCGGCGTGTTCGTCGGTGACCGTTCCGATGCGGTGCGCACGCTGATTACCCCGGCGGGCTGGGCCTTTGCCATCTGGGGGCCGCTGTTTGCGCTCTCGATCCTGTTTGCGCTGTGGCAGGCGCTGCCGGCGCAGCGTAACAATGCGCTGCTCGCGCGGATCGGCTGGCCCGCCGCGATCGCGCTCGCGACGCAGGGGGTGTGGTCGACCTATACCCAGCTCGCCAACCTGACATTCGCCTCGGTGCTGATCATCCTCGTGTCGCTCGCCGGGCTGCTGATCGTGCTGCGAGCCCTCGTGGCCGCACCCGGCCTGTCGCGCGCCGAGCGGATTTTCGTCGCCCCTGCCTTCAGCGCGCTGGCCGCGTGGCTGACCGCGGCGAGCATCGTCAACATTGCCGCCGCACTCAAATATCACGGCTTTGCCGGGGGCGATCCCTGGCCGCTGGTCACGACAGCGATGGTCGCCATCGGATCGGTCATTGCCGCAATCGCCGCATGGCGGGTGCGTGGCGCGCCGCTTTACGGGCTGGTCTTTTGCTGGGCGCTCAACGCGATCCGGGCCGCCGGCGGCGAGCGCCATGCCGAAATCGGCTATGCAGCGATTGCGGGTATCGTGCTGGTGCTGGCGGTCACCGCGTGGCGGCTGTCACAGGCAGACAACCGCCGCCACTGGTTCGGCCCTCAGGCCCGCCCCACGCTGACGTAGGTGAAGCCTGCGGCGCGCATGTCCTCGGGTGTGTAGACGTTCCGGAGGTCGACCATCACGGGGGCCTTGGCGAGTTCCTTGACACGGCGAAGATCGAGCGCGCGGAAGGCGTCCCATTCGGTCACGATCACCACCACGTCCGCGCCTTCGATCGCCTCGTAGGCGTTGGCGCACATGGTCACTTGCGGCAGCATCGGCTTGGCCAGTTCCATGCCTTCCGGGTCATAGGCAGCGACGGCCACGCCCGCATCCATGAGCGTCTGGGCGACCGCAATCGCCGGGCTGTCACGCATGTCGTCGGTGTTGGGCTTGAAGGTCAGGCCGAGCAGCGCCGCCTTCTTGCCGCGCGCCGCCTCCACGCCGCCCAGCGCATCGACGACCTTGCGGCCCATCGCCCGCTTGCGGGTGTCGTTGACCTTGACCACCGCCTCGACGATCCGGGTCGGGCTGTCGTAATCCTCGGCGGTCTTGAGCAGGGCGAGGGTGTCCTTGGGGAAGCACGAACCGCCATAGCCGGGGCCGGCGTGCAGGAACTTGGAACCGATGCGGTTGTCCATCCCGATCCCGCGGCTGACGTCCTGCACATTCGCGCCGACCTTCTCGCACAGGTCCGCCATCTCGTTGATGAAGGTGATCTTGGTCGCGAGGAAGGCGTTGGCGGCGTATTTGATCAGCTCGCTGGTGCGGCGGCTGGTGAACAGGATCGGCGATTCATTGAGGAACAGCGGGCGATAGACCTCGCGCATCACGTCGCGGCCGAACTCGTCCTCGGCGCCGATGACGATGCGGTCGGGGCGCTTGAAATCGCCGATCGCGGCGCCTTCGCGCAGGAATTCGGGGTTGGAGACGACCGACACCTTGTGCGCCGTGCCGGTCTCCTTGATGATCCGCTCGACCTCGTCGCCGGTGCCCACCGGCACAGTCGACTTGGTGACCACCACGGCATCGTTGCTGAGCTTCTCGCCGACCCCGCGCGCGACTTCGTAGACGAAGGTGAGATCGGCATGGCCATCGCCGCGGCGGCTCGGCGTGCCGACCGCGATGAAGATCGCGTCCGCGCCGGCGATCCCCTCGCCCAGATCGGTGGTGAAGCTGAGGCGGCCGGCCTTCACATTGCTGTCGACCAGCGCATCAAGGCCCGGCTCGTAGATCGGCATGATCCCGGCGTGCAGCCGGTCGATCTTGCCCTGGTCCTTGTCGATGCACACCACGTCATGCCCGAAATCGGCAAAACACGCCCCCGACACGAGCCCGACATAGCCCGAACCCACCATCGCAATCTTCATGAACCCTGGCCCTCAAGACTAGTAAGCGCCCGGCGGCGCGCTGGAAGCTGGACGACGTTATTACTGCACCCGGTCGCCGTTGAACGTTTCCACGATCCCGCCGTCGAGAGTGCGGGCCTGGAGGATGCGCCGCTGGTCGCCCTCGAGCACGAGCGCCGTAAGCACACCCGACCGGAAAGCGCCAGTGTCTATTCCTATGCGGTTGCCGCAATCCATCACCTGGTCGAAGATCGTGTGGCCGTGCACCACCACCTTCTCCAGCGGGCCTTCGTGGCTGAGAAACCGCTCGCGGATCCACAGCAGGTCACTGCGCTTCTGATCGGCCAGCGGGCGGGCGGGATCGATCCCGGCATGGACAAAGACGTAATCGCCCGCGCGGATCATCGTTTCGAAACCGGCGATGTAATCGCGGGTCGCCTGGCTGACGACCTTGGGCAGGCGCGCGAAGATCTCTTCCACGTCCATCCGGAAGAGCTGCGTGGCGGTGAGGCCGAAGCTGCGGATCGTCTCGGACCCGCCGTGCTTGAGGAAATGGCGCAGCGCCTCGGGCTTTTCGAAGGCGGCGAGGAACATCTCCTCGTGGTTGCCGGCCAGAATCCGCACGTTGCGGGTCTGCTGCCAGGCCTGCGCGCGGGCGATCACCCCTGCGCTGTCAGGGCCGCGGTCGACAAGGTCGCCAAGCAGGATGATGCGGTGATCCAGCCCCGGTTCTGCGACGATCTCGGCCTCGATTGCGGCGATGATCGCCTCGAACAGGTCTAGCCGCCCGTGAATGTCGCCGATTGCGTAATAGCGCCGCCCCTCGGGCACCGTCGGCAGGCGCTGCGGAGGAGGGGGCGTGAAAAGGGCGCGCAGTTTTTCCAGCATGGTCGAGGTCAGAATCCGGTTCTCTTGTGACCCTGCCGGGGGTTGCGGTCAGGCAGAAGCCACCGTGCCCCCTGTTGTAAGGAGGGGCGCGATAAACCCCTCAACGCACCCGCGCAACCAACCCTCCGCGCCGCTCGGCAGAAAGTGCGAAATTGGCGGCAGGCGGTGGCGCAGGACAGCCTAATCGAGCGTGAAGCTGACGGTGGTGACAACCCGCACCTTCTTGTAGGGGCTGTCCGCCGAACCCCATCCGCCGGCATCGCCGTCACGCGCCTCGATCTCGAAATAGCCCTGCGTTGCATCCCTGATCTTACCGACGGCGGAATCCGAATCCTTGGCGAACTGCTGGGCGGCGGCGCGCGCATCGCGGGTGGCGGCGGCGACCATTTCGGGCTTGATGTCGTTCAGTTTGGTGAAGGTGTAGGCCATGCCCGATCCTTCCTCCAGAAACACCCCGCGCCCGACCAGATCGAACTGGCGTGCGACCGCCTTCTGGGCGCGCTTGATATCGGTGGTGCGCAGGGCGAGGCGCTGGCGCACGGTGAAGGTGGTGATCCCGTCATTGGTGAAGCTGGTGACATTTGCGCCGGTCGGCTGGAGCGCGTCGGCGGGGAAGCCCAGTTCCTTGAAAAAGGCTTCGATGCTGGCGGTGTCGCGCCGCACCTTGTCCTGCGCTTCGGCAAGGCTGGTCGAGGAGGCGGAGTAGGAGATCGTCCAGGTCGCCAAATCGGCGGTGACATCACGCTCGGCCAAGCCGCGCACGGTGACCGCGCGCTCGGCATCCTTGGCGCGCAGCAACCCGTTGCCGAGCAGATAGCCACCCGCCATCAGCCCGGCGGCAAGGATCGCCGCGCTGCCGAACCAGCGGAGTGCATCGGGCTCTGTCAGGGCTCGGGTGGTCGTGTTTGCCGGTTGCATGTCATCGCCGCTCATCGCATGTTCCCCGTCCGGAGTTGATGCGATGAGTTGTGCATCATCGTCGATGAACTGAGTTTGAATGGAAGTGACCCATGGTGAAATACCTCCACACGATGATCCGCGTTGCCGACCCCGAGGCGACGGTGGCGTTCTTCAAGCTGATCGGGCTGGAAGAGGTGCGCCGCTTCGACAGCGAGGCCGGGCGCTTCACGCTGATTTTCCTCGCCGCCCCCGGGCAGGCCGGGCTGGCCGAGGTTGAGCTGACCTACAACTGGCCCCCCGCCGATGGCAGCCCGCCCGAGGAATACACCGGCGGACGCAATTTCGGGCACCTCGCCTACCGCGTCGACAACATCTACGAGACCTGCCAGCGCCTCGCCGATGCCGGTCACATCATCCACCGCCCCCCGCGCGACGGGCACATGGCCTTCGTCAAATCGCCCGACGGCATATCGGTGGAACTGCTCCAGGAAGGGCATCTTGCACCTGAAGAACCGTGGTCAAGCATGCCCAATACCGGCAGCTGGTAAATTGACGCCTTTTTGGAAATACCCCGCTTAAATCGATTTAAACCAATAAAAACAATCCAGACCGTTGCATTACAGGCTGTGTCAAGGTAAGTTTACGCCTTGATTGGGGAAGGGGGGTCGCCTTGTCCTTAGCCGAGCCTGTATTGTGGCAGGGCCTCGCCCTCTTGCAGCACGAACTGTTGCTGTTCGCTGGCGTGTTTTTCCTGATCGGTGCGCTTGATGATCTGGCGGTGGATGCGGCGTGGCTGTGGCTGAAGGCGACAGGGCGCGCTGCCACCTTGCGCCGCAACCGCGCGGCGCTGCGGGCAAGGCCGGTTTCGGGGCCGGTCGCCGTGCTGATCCCCGCCTGGCGCGAGGCAGCGGTGATCGGCGAGACGATCCACCACCTCCTCGCCACCTGGCCGCAGCAGACGCTGCGCCTTTATGTCGGCTGCTACCGTAACGATCCTGCCACCCTTGGCGCGGCGATTGCCGCGGCGGGCGGGGATACGCGGCTGCGGCTGGTGATCCTCGGCCATGACGGGCCTACCACCAAGGCCGATTGCCTCAACCGCCTTTACGCCGCGCTGGTGCTCGATGAAGAACGCAGCGGGGAGCGGTTCGCCATGCTGGTGTTCCACGATGCGGAAGACATGGTCGATCCCGCCGCGCTCGGCCTGCTGGACGAGACCATCGCGGGCGGGGCGGACTTCGTGCAGCTTCCGGTCGAGCCGCTGGTGCCCCGCCACCGCCCGTGGCTGGCGCGGCACATCGGCAGCCATTATTGCGAGGAATTTGCCGA
>JAIEOM010000084.1 GCA_019750455.1 Sphingomonadales bacterium
GCTGGCTGGATGCCCCGCAAGGATTCGAACCTTGATTGACGGAGTCAGAGTCCGCTCTCTTACCATTAGAGGACGGGGCATCGGCCAACCGCCCAGCATGGCCCGGCGGAATCAGCGAGGGCGCTCCCTAGTTTCGCGCGGGGCGAAGGTCAAGCGTTGACGTTGCGGGAGGCTGCTTGCTCTCGGACGAGGCTTGGGGTAGCTTGGCCCCAAGTGCCATGCGTGCGGAGGGCCTGCGCGCATGGTGATATGAAAGTACTGCGAGTATGGCGGAAACAATCCCGCCGGACAGGAATAGAAGTGCTGGGAAACACCGGGGCGGCAAGTCCGGCAAGGTAGCCGATTTTCGCTACAAGCGCCCCCCTCAGCCCGATGCCCGTGCCCCCGGCGGCCGCGAAGCGCGTCGCCCTGTGCGCCCCGCAAAGGCAGGGCCACGAACGCGGCCGGACCTTGCCGATATCGGCGCAATCAGGGCTCCTGCGGGCGGGGAAGCCTATGCCGCGCTCGATCTCGGCACGAACAATTGCCGCCTGCTGATCGCACGGCCTTCAGGGCGGGATTTCACCGTGATCGATGCCTTCAGCCGGGTGGTGAAACTGGGCGAGGGGCTCGCCACGTCGGGCCGCCTGTCCGAAGCTGCGATGGACCGCACCCTCTCCGCGTTGACGATCTGCGCCGACAAGCTCCAGCGGCGCAATGTCCGCCTTGCCCGCAGCGTGGCGACCGAAGCATGCCGCCGCGCCGAGAACGGCCCGGAATTCATCGAACGCGTCCGTCAGGAAACCGGCATCGCGCTCGACATCATCAGCGCCGAGGAGGAAGCCCGCCTCGCCGTGCTCGGATGCCACATCTTGCTCGAAGCGGGCGAGGGGCCGGCGGTGATCTTCGACATCGGCGGCGGTTCAACGGAACTGGTGCTCGTCGAATCCGATGCGGCGAACCGCGTGCCGCGCATCATCGACTGGCAGAGCGTGCCGTGGGGCGTGGTCTCCCTCACCGACACCGTGGGCCGCGCCGAGGACAGCGAGGCAGCGCGAATCGCCCGATTCGCCCGCATGCGCGAGATGGTGGCGGAGAGCTTCGCGCCCTTTGCGGGGCGCGTCGCGGGGGCCGCTCGCCATCCCGATATCCGTTTGCTCGGCACCAGCGGCACGGTGACGACGCTCGCCAGCCTGTATCTCGAACTGCCGAGCTATGACCGCAAGGCGGTGGACGGCCTGATCGTCCCGGCACAGGAAATGCGCGGCATCAGCGCCAGGCTCAGCGTGATGACCCCCTACGAGCGCGCAACCCTGCCCTGCATCGGGCAGGACCGCGCCGATCTGGTGGTGGCCGGCTGCGCGATACTGGAAGCGATCCTCGACCTGTGGCCGGCGCGCCGGCTGGGTGTGGCCGATCGCGGCATCCGCGAGGGAATCCTGAGGAGCATCATGGCTGCCGAACGCCAATCGGAACGATCGCTCAAGGCATTGAAGAGCCAGCGCGGCGGCAATGTTTCAGGGCGGCCCGCCCGATGACGCGCGGCGCCAAAGACACCGGCAAGCGGGTCAAGACAGCCAAGGGCCGCACGGCATCGCAGGTGCGCTGGCTCGAACGCCAGCTCAATGATCCCTACGTCAAGCAGGCCAAGGCCGACGGATACCGCAGCCGCGCGGCTTACAAGCTGATCGAGCTTGACGAGAAGTTCGGACTGCTCAAGGGCGCGAAGCGCGTCGTCGATCTCGGCATTGCGCCGGGCGGATGGGCGCAGGTGGTGCGGCAGAAGGCTCCCAAGGCCGAAGTGGTGGGGATCGACCTCCTCCCCGTCGAGCCGCTCGAAGGCGTAACGATCTTCGAGATGGATTTCATGGCCGACGAGGCACCCGCGATGCTCGCCGATGCGCTTGGCGGCCCGCCCGATCTCGTGATCTCGGACATGGCGGCGAACACGGTCGGCCACAAGCAGACCGATCACCTGCGGACAATGGGCCTTGTCGAGGCCGCAGCATGGTTTGCAGCGGACAATCTCGCGCCGGGCGGAGCTTTCGTGGCCAAGGTGCTGGCGGGCGGGACCGATACGGACCTGCTCGCCCTGCTCAAGAAGCATTTCACCACCGTCAAGCATGCCAAACCGCCGGCGAGCCGCAAGGGCTCGTCGGAGTGGTACGTGATTGCTCAGGGGTTCAAGGGCTGAGGCCCCAAACAGAAAGGGCGGCTCCGGGCCGCCCTTTCGTATTGCCTATTCAGCTGCCGGAGTTTCCGTCGCGGCAGGCGTTTCGCCTGCCGCCGGGGTCGCTTCACCCTCGGGCGCTGCTGCCGGAGCCGACGCAGCCGGGAACGGCAGGTTCGAACCCTGCGCGTTCAGATAGGCGGCGATGGCAGCGCGGTCTTCGACCTTGGAGAGGCCGGCGAAGCTCATCTTGGTGCCCGGGACGTAGCCCTTGGGGTTCTTGAGCCAGGCGTCCATCTTGTCCCAGTCCCAGGTGCCGCCCAGCGCCTTCAGTTCGGCGCTGTAAGCGAAACCGGCATGGCTGGCGACGGCCTTGCCCATCGTGGCGTGGAGATTCGGACCGATGCCATTGGCGCCGCCCGCGTTGACGGTGTGGCAGCTCTGGCACTTGGCGAAGGCCTTTTCGCCCGCCGCGACCAGATCGGCCGCCGGCATGGCATTCAGCGCATCGGCGATGGACACTTCGGCAGCGCCGCCCGATTCCTCGACCGCGCCTTCGATCACGTAGCCAAGCTTTTCCGGACGCTGCGGCTTGTCGCCGTGGAAATACTTGCCCGACAGGATCGAGAGACCCAGCCCGAGACCGGCCGCGAACAGCACCCAGCCGGCGGCAGTGTTGAACAGATCGCCGCCACCGTTGCGGTTGCCAGCGTTATCCTGCGAAGAGTTGTCCTGTGTCATCCCGCGCGCTCCATAGTGTCGGCCTCGGCCTCGCGCAAGACTGATCGTGGCACGAATTCTTGCACCTTTTGCAAGCGAACCAGCGCGGGACTTGTGCGCCCGCCCGCGGGGCTCTAGGCGCGGGGAACCATGCGATCGTTCCCGGGCCCCGCCATCGAAATCGTCGACCGGATGCGCGCTGCCGCCGCCGCAGACCCTGCGCGCGCCATCGCTTTCCAGGGTTCGCCGGGTGCCAACTCGCACCGCGCCGCCACCGAAGCGGCGCCGGATATGCACCCGCTCCCGTGCTTCAGCTTCGAGGATGCGCTGGAAGCGGTGAAGGACGGGCGCGCAGGCCGCGCGATCATTCCGATCGAGAATTCGCAGCATGGCCGGGTCGCGGATATCCACTTCCTGCTGCCCGAAAGCGGGCTGCACATCATCGGCGAATATTTCATGCCGATCCACCATGCGCTAATGGCGCTCGGGGGCGGTCCGTTCGAGGCGGCCTATTCGCACCCGCAGGCATTGGGCCAGTCGCGCCACTACCTGCGCGCGCGCGGGATCGTGCCGCTGAGCCATGCCGACACCGCGGGCGCTGCGGCCTATGTCGCCGAGCGCGGCGATCCGAGCGTGGCGGCCATCGCTCCGGCGCTGGCGGCAGAGCTTTACGGGCTCACCATCATCGAGAACAACGTCGAGGACAGCCCCGACAACATGACCCGCTTCGTGATCCTCGCCAGAGAGCCGCTCGCTCCTGCGGCGCTGGCAGGCAAGCCGGTGATGACCACCTTCATCTTCGAGGTGAAGAACATCCCCGCCGCGCTCTACAAGGCGCTGGGCGGGTTCGCGACCAATGGTGTCAACATGACCAAGCTGGAAAGCTACCAGCAGGGCACCAGCTTTGCCGCGACGACCTTTTACGCCGACATCATCGGCGCGCCGGGCGATCCGGCGGTGGACCGCGCGCTGGAGGAATGCGCGTTCCATTCCAAGGAATTGCGGCTTCTGGGCAGCTACGAACAGGCGCGAGCCCGCGGCTGAGCGGAGGGCGATGCTGTTTCCCGTTGCGCGGTCCTCGCGGGCGTGCAACCTAGGTTACGGGATGACCGCAGCGGCCGCACAAAGCCTTTCCGACGCACCAGTGGAAACAGGCGGATCGCCCCCCGCCGGGTGGGAGCAGCTGCGCGCCGATCCGCAGGTCCAGTTCGAACCTGTCATCATACCCGAACGCCCACCGCCCGAACCGAGCTGGCTGGCGCGGCAGATCGAGAAATTCTTCGATTGGCTCGCAGATGTGCTCGGGCCGGTCGGGCAGGCGCTGGCGAGTTCATGGTGGTGGTTGCAATGGGTGCTGGTGGGGGCGGCCGCACTGTTCGTGCTTGTGCTGCTAGTCCGGCTCTACGATCCATCGCTGTTCCGCTTCAGCAAGCGCGTGAAGAGCGATGCGCCCGCCGAGGTCGAGGCGTGGCGGCCTGACGCTGCCGCCAGTCAGGCGCTGCTCGAGGATGCCGACCGTCTCGCCGCGCAGGGGCGCTATGACGAGGCAACGCACATGCTGCTCCAGCGCAGCGTCGCCCACATCGCTGCCGCCCGGCCCGACTGGGTCGAACCGTCCAGCACCGCCCGCGAGCTGGCGGACCTGCCCGCCCTGCCCGGCCCGGCGCGAACGGCCTTCGGCGTGATCGCGGGGCGGGTAGAAGCCTCGCTCTTCGCGCTCAGGGCACTGGATCGGTCCGATTGGGAGGCAGCGCGCGCCGCCTATTCCGAGTTTGCACTGGCGCGCTTCGACCAGCGGGGGCTGGCCGCATGACCGCCGCTGCCGCATCGCGGCCCGCCGCCTTCTCGAAGCTCGGTGCTTTCATGCTGGTCGCGGGCGGCGCGGCGCTGTTTCTCGCAATGCTGTGGCTGATCGGCTCGGACGCCGATTTCGCGGGAGAGCGCGGGCGCGGACAGGCCCATGCATCAAGCAACGGATTGAACGGTTACACCGGCCTTGCCCGGCTGGTCGAGGCAGAGGGCTACACCGTCCAGCGATCGCGCAACGCCGCCGATCTGGAAACCTACGGCCTGCTGGTCATCACCCCCGATTTCTTCGGCGATGGCAAGGAAGTGGGCAAGATCATCAGCAAGCGCCGCTTCCGCGGGCCGACGCTGGTGATCATGCCGAAGTGGTGGACTGCCCTGCCGCCCGCCAACCTGCCCGCCGACGTCAAGGCCAGATTCAAGGAGGGCTGGGTGACGCTCGGTCCTGCGCAGCCTTCCGAATGGCCCGAGGTCCTGCCGACCGGTTACCAGTTCAAGCACAGGATCTTCCCCGAACCTCCTCGTCCGGCGGTCGAATTCGTGAAAGACCCCAAGACCGGCAAACCAGTTCAGCGGCGCAACCCGAAAGCAAAGCCCGCTCCGCCCCCGCCGCCGGGCCAGTGGAGCGGGATGGGGCTGACCGGCGTGATGCCCGCGTCCTCGACGCTCTACGCGCTGCCCTCGAAGGATCAGGAGACGCTGATTGCCGACGACAAGGGCCGCGTGCTGGCCTTCGGCGTGGGGCTCGGCGCGCAGGACGAGCCCGTGACGGAGGAAGAGGAAGAGGCGGACATCTACAACGAGCGCGTCCACCCGGTGATCGTCCTTGCCGACTCTGACCTCGCCAACAATTACGGCCTATCCGATCCGAAGCGCGCCGCCGCAGCGATGGCACTGGTCAATGCCCTTACCGAGACCGATGATATCGACACGGTGGTCTTCGATCTGACACTGGCGGGCTTCGGCGCTTCGGAGAACCTGCTGACGCTGGCCTTCCGCCCGCCCTTCCTTGCTGCGACCCTGAGCCTGATCATCGCGCTGCTGATCGTCGGTTGGCGTGCATTCCAACGGTTCGGCCCAGCAGCGGCAGCAGGCGGCCCCGAGATCGCTTTCGGCAAGCGCCAGCTGATCGCCAACGGGGCCAGCCTGATCCTGCGCGCGCGGCGCTTCCGCTTGCTCGGCAAGCCCTATGCCGCGCTTGCCGCCCGGCGGCTGGC
>JAIEOM010000062.1 GCA_019750455.1 Sphingomonadales bacterium
CGCGATGACTCACATTGTACCCCGAGGCCAGCGGCGAACGCGGCTCTCGGCCCCCGGTGAAACGCGGGGTCTGGCTCACAAGCGCGAAAGGAGGTGATCCGATGTCTCATGGTTCAGTAGCGAGGTCGGTGAAGATCCCTACGGAGCATACTCGGTAATCCTCTGCCAGAGTAAGGCTACGTGAGCGGCACTTCCGGCCGCTGACCATGTTGAGGGCAGCTTCCCGACGGGCGAAGCTGCCCTTTTCATTTGCGTGGTTTTGTTTTGCGTGCATGCCTCCGCCGGCACATCCTCGCTAGACGTCTTCTGCTTCGCTGCGAACCCGTTGCGGCTCGCGCCGTGCGCTCGCGGGCCTGCGGCCCGAAATCTCGCCAAAGAGTAATCTTGCCCTGTGCCTCTCGCAGGATTAGGCGCAAGGCATGCAACTCACCCGCCTGCCCCATCCCTCGCCCACGCCCGATGCCGCCCGCGAACAGCTTGTCGCCGATCCGGGCTTCGGGACCGTCTTCACCGATCACATGGTGACGATCGATTACGACGAGGCGCTGGGTGGCTGGCAGACCCCGGTGCTCGGCCCCCGTCAGCCCATCCCGCTCGATCCGGCGGCAAGCGTGCTGCACTACGCGCAGGAAATCTTCGAGGGCCTCAAGGCCTATCGCCACCCCGACGGCGCGCTCGGGCTGTTCCGGCCCGAGGCCAATGCCGCGCGCTTCAACGCCTCGGCCGAGCGGCTGGCCATGCCCGCGCTGCCCGAAGAGCTGTTTCTCGGCGCGATCCGCGCGCTTCTGGAGGTGGACGGCAACTGGTATCCGGCGGTCGAGGGCGGATCATTGTACCTGCGCCCCTTCATGATCGCGACCGAGGCGTTCCTCGGCGTGCGTCCGGCCAAGAAGTACAAGTTCATCGTCATCGCTTCGCCCGCCGGCAACTACTTCAAGTCGGGCGCCAAGGCGGTGAGCATCTGGATTTCCGACTACACCCGCGCTGCCCCCGGCGGCACGGGCGCGGCCAAGTGCGGCGGCAACTATGCCGCCAGCCTCGTGCCGACCGGTCAGGCCTTCGCCAAGGGGCACGATCAGGTGCTGTTCCTCGATGCGGTCGAACGCAAGTGGGTCGAGGAGCTGGGCGGCATGAACCTGTTCTTCGTCTTCGCCGACGGCACCGTCATCACCCCGCCGCTGACCGGCACGATCCTGCCCGGCATCACCCGCAACTCGCTGGTGACGCTGCTGGAAGAGCAGGGGCTGAAGGTTGCCGAAGCCCCCTATTCCATCGACCAGTGGCGCGCCGACGCGGCAAGCGGGCACCTTGTCGAGGTCATGGCCTGCGGCACGGCGGCGGTCGTCACCGCGGTCGGCAAGGTGGCCGGCCCCGAGGGAGAATTCACCATCGGCGCAGGCGGCATCGGCCAGACCACAGCGAAACTGCGCGAGACGCTGGTGGGCATCCAGACAGGCCGGATCGCCGACACCCACGGCTGGGTGATGCGGGTTTGATTTCGGTCGCCGCGCTCTACCAGTTCACGCGTTTTCCGGACCCCGCGAGGCCCTGCAAGGCCCGCTGCTCTCCGCCTGCGAGGCGCAGGGCATCAGGGGCACGCTGCTGCTCGCACGCGAGGGGATCAACGGGACCATCGCGGGCGCGCCCCAAGGCCTCGACGCGGTGCTCGCCCACATCCGCGCTCTGCCCGGGTGTGCCGACCTCGATGTGAAGTTCTCCTCGGCGCCCGCGATGCCGTTCCACCGCATGAAAGTGCGCGTCAAACGCGAAATCGTCACCATGGGCGAGCCCGACATCGATCCGTCCCTCGCTGTCGGCCACTATGTCGATCCGCACGACTGGAACGCGCTGATCGCCGACCCCGATACGCTCGTGATCGACACCCGCAACGATTACGAGGTTGCGGTGGGCACCTTTGCCGGAGCAGTCGATCCGCACACGCCCACCTTCCGCGATTTCCCCGCATGGTTCCGCGCCCATCGCGACGAACTGCTCGAAGGCAAGAAGAAGGTCGCAATGTTCTGCACCGGTGGTATCCGCTGCGAGAAATCGACCAGCTTCCTGCGCGCCGAAGGGATCGAGGAGGTCTATCACCTCAAGGGCGGCATCCTGAAATACCTCGAACAGGTGCCAGAAGAGCAAAGCCTGTGGCAGGGCGAATGCTTCGTGTTCGACGAGCGGGTGACGGTGCGCCACGGCCTCGAACAGGGCACCTTCCAGCTGTGCCGCGCCTGCCGCCGCCCGCTGGATGCGGCGGCGCTCGCCCATCCCGATTATCAGGACGGGGTCAGCTGCCCCGCCTGCATTGCCGAACGCACGCCGGAGCAGCGCGCCGGCTACGCCGAACGCCAGCGGCAGGAAGCCCTCGCCCGGAAGCGCGGCCAGTTGCACGTCGGCGCGGTCCGCAAACCGCAGGAATGACGCCGCCGGTCCTCTATTCCTTCCGCCGCTGCCCCTATGCGATGCGGGCGCGGATGGCGCTGTGGGCGGCGGGTGTGACGGTGGAACTGCGCGAGGTGAAGCTTGCCGCCAAGCCGCCTGCGCTGATCGCCGCCAGCCCCAAGGGCACCGTGCCCGTGCTGGTGCTGGCCGATGGGACCGTCATTGACGAAAGCCTCGACATCATGCGCTGGGCGCTCGGCCAGAACGACCCCGAGGGTTGGCTGGCGGGCGATGACCGGGCGCTGATCGCTGCCAATGACGGTCCGTTCAAGCACCATCTCGACCGCGCCAAATATCCCGGCCGCTATGAAGAGGACGGCATCACCGATCACCGCGCCGAAGCGCTTGCTCTGCTGGCGCCGCTGGAGGAACGGTTGGCCGATGCGCCGTTTCTGACCGGAGAAGCCCGCGCCTTCACCGACATCGCGCTGCTGCCCTTCATCCGCCAGTTTGCCGCGATCGACCCCGCGTGGTTCGCCGCTCAGCCCCTGCCGCGCTTACAGGGCTGGCTCGACAATCTGACCAGTTCCGACCTCTTCGCCAGCATCATGCCGAAGTTCGCGCCCTGGCAGGAGGGCGATCCGCCGGTGCTTCTTGAGTTAGCCCCGCCCCGGACGTGATCCGGGGCCCAGCTACCTTGTGGCGAAGAAGCGGGGTCCCGGGTCAAGCCCGGGACGGGGAATTGGGACGCGCCCCCAACCCCTCCCGGAAGGCATCGACCAGCCAGCTGGCCGCCGGGCCCAGCCGCGTGTCGCGCCGCCATAGCGCGCTGAGGCGGTAATGCGCGCCCGGCTTTTCCGGCAAGTCCAGCTCCACCAGCAAGCCCGATGCCAGATCGCCCGCCACCATGCCGCGCGGCATGTTGCCCCAGCCCAGCCCTTCCTTGAGCAGCGCGTGCTTCGCGCCAAGATCGCCCAGCCGCCATGTAAGCGGGGACAGCACCGAGAATTCGCGCCCCTCGGTTAGGGGTGATCGATCGGTCAGCACCAGTTGCAGATGGCGGCGGCTTTCCCCCGGGCCGATGCCGGACCGCGCCAGCGGGTGCGATGGCGCGGCGACGGGGATCAGGTCCACCTCCCCCACGGCCTGCCGTTCCAGCCCGGGCTGGTCGCCGATCACCGGGCCGCCAATGGCAAGATCCGATCCGCCGTTGATGACACAGGCCGCCACCGCGCCCAGCCCCTCGATCCGCAGGGTCAGCGCGCAGGTCGGGAAGGTCCGCCGGAACTCGCCGAGCACATGGGCGGTCACCTCGCTCGGCACCATTACGTCCACCACCAGCGTCAGCGCAGGTTCCTGCCCGGCGTGGAGCGAGCGCGCCTTCGCCAGCAGCGCGTCCGCCCCGTCGGCAATGGCGCGCGCCTCGGCCAGCAGCCCCTCGCCCGCCGCCGTCAGCACCGGGCGGCGCGATCCCTCGCGGTCAAACAGGCTGAGCGCGAGCTGCGCCTCCAATTGCGCGATGCCATAGGACACCGCCGAGACCGCGCGCCCCAGCGCCCGCGCCGCGCCGCCGAAGCTGCCGTGATCGGCCACGGCGATGAAGATGCGCAGCTGATCGAGGGTGGGTTCGCCGAGTTTCATGCGCCATGTGTTCAGATAATCCGAACATCTTGGCAAGTTTTATCGCACTTATCCGCACGCCAAGGCCAACCTATCTCCGCTGCAACGACAGACAAGGAGTTACGCCATGATCGAACTTCGCCCCTTCAGCACCCTCGGCGCCGCCAACCACGGCTGGCTCGATGCGCACCACCACTTCTCGTTTGCGAGCTACCACGATCCGGCCCGCGTCCACTGGGGCGCCCTGCGTGTCTGGAACGATGACACAATCGCGCCGGGCACCGGTTTCCCGACCCATCCGCACAGCGACATGGAGATCATCACCTATGTCCGCACCGGGGCGATCACGCACCGCGACAGCATGGGCAACGAAGGCCGCACCGAAGCGGGCGACGTGCAGGTGATGAGTGCCGGCAACGGCGTGCGCCATTCGGAATACAACCTCGAAGGCGAGGAGACGACGCTGTTCCAGATCTGGATCATCCCCGACGAGCGCGGGGGCGAGCCGAGCTGGGGCGCGCGCCAGTTCCCCAAGGAAGGCCGTGACGGCGCTTTCGTGCCGCTCGCCAGCGGGATTGCGAATGATAATGACGCGCTGACAATCCGCGCCGATGCCCGCGTGCTGGGTGCAACGATCAAGGCAGGCGAGAGCGTGACCTACACGCCCCGCAGCGCCGATCGCCACATCTACCTCGTCCCCGCGACGGGCAAGATCCGCATCGACGATGTCGAAGCCAACGCCCGTGACGGTGTCGCCATCACGCAACTTGCCGAGGTTACCATCACCGCGCTCGAAGACAGCGAAGTCGTGCTGGTCGACGCGGCATAAAGCCCCCCCCCGGAGCCGGCCGGTTCCCCCATCCCCTCTCCCGCCGGCCGGCTCCACCCCCTTGAATTCTCAATCAGGACCAACCCCATGAGCAACATCCTCTACATCACCGCCAGCATCCGTTCCGACGCCGACAGCGTTTCGCGCGGGCTCGGGCAGAGCATCGTCGATGGCCTCGCCGCGAAGACTGGCGCTGCCGTGACCACCCGCGATCTTGCCGCGAACGACCTGCCTTACGTGAGCGCCGAAAGGTTCGCCGCGAACCTCACGCCCGCCGCCGAGCGCTCGGCCGAGCAGGCCGATCTTGCCGCTATCGCCGACACGCTGATCGCTGAATTGCAGGCGGCGGACACCGTTGTGATCGCCAGCCCGATCTACAATTTCGGTCCGCCCGCCACGCTCAAGGCATGGGCCGATCTGGTCGCGCGTGCCGGGACCACCTTCCGCTACACCGCGAACGGCCCGGAAGGCCTGCTGACGGGCAAGAAGGTCTACCTCGCCATCGCCAGCGGCGGCACGCCGGTCGGCGCGGAGATCGACTTCATGAGCCGCTGGCTGACGTTCTTCCTCGGCTTCCTGGGCATGACCGATGTCGAGATCGTCGCGGCGGACGGGATCATGGGTGAAGGCGGCGAGGAAAAGATCGCTGCTGCGCGCGAGGCCGTGCTGAAGCTGGCCGCCTGACCAGCGCCAGACCCGGCCCAGACCCCCTCTTGCCCCCATCTTGACCCCCTCCAGACCCCCCTCAACCGGGGTCTGCGAGGGGGTTTCACGTGAAACAATCGCGGATCAGGATTCAGGCTGGGTGAGCTGCGACTTTTCGATGGTGCGCGCCGGGCGGATCACAATGATCGCCACGCCCGCCAGCGCCATGGTCCCGCCGATGATCAGCGGCCAGCCGATGGTATCGCCCGTCAGCCATGTCCCAAAGGCGATGGTGAGCAGCGGGGTCAGCAGCGTCAGCGGCACGATCAGGTTGGCATCATGCGCCTGGAACAGCCGGAAATAGGCCGAGTGCGCTCCGACCGAGACCACGACACCCGCAAACAGCACGCAGGCCGCCACCGCCAG
>JAIEOM010000267.1 GCA_019750455.1 Sphingomonadales bacterium
TCGGCGATCTTGGGGAAGGCCGGTTCCAGCTTGGCGAGGTCTTCGCGGGTGGTCTGCGGGCGGGGATATTCCTCGCGGTCGAGCAGCACCGTGCCGTCATCGGCCACCACGGGGACAACCGACTTGGCGAAGCGGCCTTCGGCAATCGCCTCGGCGGCGCGCTGCTGCGAGCGGTAGCCGACTTCGTCCAGCTCCTCGCGGGTGAAGCCTTCCTTGGACGCAATCGCATCGCCGCAGATGCCCTGGTGCGACTGCGGGTGCACGGCTTGCAGGCGCGCGTTGTAGCTGCCCATCATCGGCGGCTTGATCCCGGCGCGCATCTTCTCCTGGCTCATCGCGGCGGTGAGGCTCATCATCTCGGTGCCGCCGGCGATGACGCAGTCTTCCATCCCGCTCATCACCTGCGCCGCGGCAAGCGCCACGCTGGTGATCCCGCCGCCGCAGAAGCGATCGAGCGTGGTGCCGGACGAGGTGATGTCATAGCCTGCATCCAGCGCGGCCATGCGGCCCATGTCGCCCGCCTGCATCCCGTCCTGCGTGCTGACCGACCAGATCACGTCATCGACCGTCGCGGTGTCGAGATTGTTGCGGTCCTTGATCGCCTTGAGCACTGTGGCGGCGAGGTGCTGCGGGTGGCAGGCGGCCAGCGCGCCCTTGCCCTGCTTGCCGATTCCGCGCGGGGTGCGGACTGCGTCGATGATGTAAGCTTCGGCCATGGCGGTTCTCTCCCGGAGTAGCGAAAATGCGGTTGACGGGTCCGTAAACCCACTGCACCACTCGCACAAGAATTGCGTTTCGAAACGCAATGCCATTTTCGATAGGGAGAGATTCTGTGAGCGAAACCGCTGCACCCGAAGTGCTGACCGAAGTCGAGGACGGCGTCCTCATCGTCACCATCAACCGCCCCGATGCCAAGAACGCCATGACCCGCGCCGCGGCCGAGGGAATCGCGGCGGCGATGGACCGGCTGGACGCGGAAGACGATCTGCGCGTCGGCATCCTGACCGGTGCCGGCGGGACCTTCTGTTCGGGCATGGACCTCAAGGGCTTCCTGCGCGGTGAACGTCCCACGGTGGACGGTCGCGGGTTTGGCGGCGTGGTCGAAGCCCCGCCGCAGAAGCCGCTGATCGCTGCGGTGGAAGGCTATGCGCTGGCAGGCGGGCTCGAACTGATGATCGCCTGCGATCTGGTGGTCGCTAATGCGGGCGCGAAGTTCGGCATTCCCGAAGTGAAGCGCGGCCTTGTGGCGGCGGCGGGCGGCGTGATGATGCTCCCCGACCAGATCCCGCAGCGCGTGGCGATGGAACTGGCGCTGACCGGCGATTTCATCGATGCCGCCCGTGCGTTCCAGCTGGGCCTCATCAACGAAGTCACCGAAGGCTCTGCGCTTGATGCGGCCAAGGCACTGGCGGCGCGGATCGCGGCCAATGGCCCGCTGGCCGTCCGCGTGTCGAAGCAGATCATCAAGCAATCGCGCGGCTGGGCGATGGACGAACGCTACGCCAAGCAGGGCCAGCTGATCGGCCCGGTGTTCGTCAGCCACGACGCCCGCGAAGGTGCCGCAGCCTTCGCCGAGAAGCGCAAGCCGAACTGGACCGGGAAGTAAACACGCCTTCGAGGGAGGCTTGGGCGGGTTTGCCCGGGGTTAGACCCCCGCTTGACCCGGCCTAGCCCCCCTCCAGACCCCCTTCACTCGGGGGTTTCACGTGGAAACGTAGTTCTGCAAAGCAGAAACATTGGAGAGAGACATGCCCGTCATCGATGTGCCGCAGCCGGCCTTCATGGAAGAAGAAGAGATCGCCATTTTCGCCGATGCGGTCGGCAAGTTCTACGCCCAGCACGCACCCGCCAAGCGCGTCGAGAAATGGCGCGAGGACGGGATGGTCGAACGCGAGTTCTGGCGCGAGGCCGGGGCGGCGGGCCTGCTCGGCGTGTCGGTGCCGACCGAGTATGGCGGCCACGGCGGGGACTTCCGGCATGACATGGTGGTGATCTCCAAGCAGGGCGAATACGGCGTCGACGGGTTCGGCGCGAGCCTGCACAACACCATCATCCTGCCCTATCTGGTGCGCCATGGCACTGAAGAACAGAAACAAAAATATCTGCCCCGGCTGGTGAGCGGCGATCTCGTCAGCGCGATCGCGATGAGCGAGCCGGATGCCGGTTCGGACCTCCAGTCGATCAAGACCACCGCGCTGAAGGACGGGAACGGCTACCGCCTCAACGGGTCGAAGACGTGGATTTCCAACGGCCAGCTGGCGGACTTCATCATCGTCGTCGCCAAGACCGATCCGGCCGAAGGCGCCAAGGGCATCTCGCTGCTGCTGCTCGAAACCGAAGGCGCGGAAGGCTTCACCCGCGGGCGCAAGCTCGACAAGATCGGGCTGGATGCGCAGGACACCTCGGAACTGTTCTTCGATAACGTCTTCATTCCGGCCGACAATCTGCTCGGCGGGGTCGAGGGGCGCGGGTTCTACCAGCTGATGGGCGAGCTCCCGCAGGAACGCCTCGTGATCGCCATGGGCGCGATTGCCGGGATCGAGAAGGCGCTCGATGTGACGGTCGAATACGTCAAGAACCGCAAGGCCTTCGGCAAGACGATCTGGGACTTCCAGAACACCCAGTTCACCCTCGCCGACCTCAAGGCGCGCGGCACTGCGGCCCGCGTGTTCGTGAACGATTGCATCGCCAAGCTGCTCGAAGGCAAGCTCGACGTGGCGACCGCGAGCATGGCGAAGTACTGGGTGACCGAGCTGCAAAGCGAGGTGGTCGACAAGTGCCTGCAATTCCACGGCGGCGCGGGCTACATCAATGATTACGCCATCGCCCGCATGTACCGCGACACCCGCATCGCGCGCATTTACGGCGGCAGCAACGAGATCATGAAGATGCTGATCGCAAGATCTATGTAAGCGTGCCCGCCTCCGCGGCGTCTTTGAGAGCGGGCCCGCCTCCGCGGGCCCGCTCTCGGCGCTGTTCCTCCACTTCGCGGCGCTACGTTCCGGGCACCTGCGGCTCGCGCGCGTGCGCTCGCGGCCGCTGCGCGACCGAGCCAGCGTCCCCTTGCTGATCCGCGTTCGGCACTGAACGGCCCCGCAGGGGCCGCAAGGCCGAACGGCCGCCCGCAGGTGCTCGATCCCGCAGGGATCGAAACGCGCGGAGGCGCCCTCGCAAACCAAAAAGAAAGGAGCGGCTTGCCGCAAGGCAGGCCGCTCCCCTCTCCCGCTCCGTTTCGGAGCTAACTGGTTCTACGCGATCAGAACTTGGCGCGCAGGGTCACGCCGTACTGGCGCGGCGGCAGGGTGAAGGCCGAACGCGAGTTGGCCGCGCCCGAACCGCGCAGGGTGGTGTTGAAGGTCACGCCGCGCACCACTTCGTCGGTCAGGTTGTTGACCCAGCCTTCGATGGCATACTTGCCCTCGGCAAAGCGCAGGCCCGCGCGCAGGTTCACGAAGGCCTTGCCGTCCTGGATGTCGGCAATGATCGGGGCCGAGGCATCGACCGCCGCCTTGACCTGTGCCTGGGTCGAACCGGCGGCCACAGTCGGCAGGATTTTCGCCTGGGTGGAAGTGCGCTGGTCACCTTCCAGACGGACCTGACCGGCCAGGAAGAACTCCATCGTGTCGTTGATGGGCTTCTCCCACATCGCCCCCGCCAGCGCGACGACCTGCGGCGCATTGGTGAGATCGTTGCCGCACAGCGCCACCACCTGCACCGAGGTCTGCGTGCCGGCGCAATCGTCCGGGTAGCTCGCTTCAAGGAAGGTCGCGGCGAGGTTCAGCGTCAGACCGTCAGCCGGACGCAGCACGCTTTCGATTTCCACGCCCCGGGTTTCGGCAATCGGCACGTTGAAGGTGGCAAAGGCGGTCCCGGTGAATTCGAGCACCTGGAAGTTGGTGAACTCCTCGTAGAAGGCAGCGACGTTGAAGGTCAGTCCGCCGCCCGGGGTCTGCGCCTTCAGGCCCAGTTCGTAGGCGTCGACCTCTTCCGACAGGAAGGTCGGATCGGCACCCAGCACAGCTGCGGTGGTATCGAGGTTGATCCCGCCCGCCTTGTAGCCGTGGGTGAAGCTGGCATAGCTGCTCACATAGGGGCTGAATTCATAACCGAGCTTGACGGTGTAGATCAGCTCTTCGTCCTTGAAGTCCGACCGGAAGGTGCGGACCAGCGGCAGTGCGGCTGCCTGCGGCAGGTTGGCCGGTGCGGTGAAGCCGAAGCAGCCGAGCGCCACGAAGGTCGGACGCAGCGCCGCCGGCACCACCGCCGGACCCGTGCCAGCGCCGATGGCATTGAGCGTCGCCGGACAGATCGCGTTGTTGACCGAAGTCTGGGTGAACCCGCCCGACTTGTCTTCCCACGAATAGCGCGCGCCGACCGTCAGCTCGAGCCCGTCGGTGATCTCCAGCGAGTTGTGCGTGAAGATCGCGTAGCTCTTGGCATCCTGCTGGAAGCGGTTGGTGTTGCGCGTGCCGGCGGGATCGACACCGGTGAACAGCGTCAGCGGGTTGGGCCCGAGCGCGCCCATTGTGGCAGGGAACAGCAGCGCACCGACATTCTCGCCGTAATCCGCGCCGAGCTGGAAGGCGACCGACTGGTCGATCTGCTCGTCGGAGAAGAAGCCCCCGACCATGTAGTTCAGCTTGCCTTCGGCCGCTTCGCCCTGAAGCCGCAGTTCCGCGGTCCAGTTATCGATTTCAAGGTTCAGGCCCGGCACGTTGAAGATGTCGAGCGCGGTGAAATCGGAATCGTAGTTCTCGAAGCTCTGGTACTTGCGGTACGAACCGATGAAGATCAGGTCGGCATTGTCGGAGATCGGGAATTCCAGTTCGCCGGTCACGCCGTAGTTGTCGATATCGGCGACGGGCGCGAAGTTGGCCGAGACGATGCGGTTGTCCATCGCCCGTTCGAAGGCGCCCTGATCGTCACGGGCGGTGGCAACCACCGGCTGGCCGTTGCCGCCGTTCGCGCCAAGGCCGACCGCGGCAAAGGCGCCGCCGGTCACCAGCGGGGTCTGGTACAGCTCGATCGCGCCGCAGCAGCTCGAGGTGCTCTTGGAATAATCGGCGATGATGCGGCCGCGCAGCCCGCTTTCGGTATCCCAGCCGATCTGGCCGCGAACCAGCCACTGGTCGACCGAGTTCGTCTCGCCGATCTTGCGGCCGGTGCGATCGACCACATCGAGGAAGCCGTCACGTTCGCGGAAGGCACCGGTGAGGCGCAGCGCCACGGTGTCCTCTACGATCGGCACGTTGACCGCGCCTTGCAGGCTCTTCTCGTTGAAATTGCCGTATTCGGCATTCACGAAGCCGCTGAATTCGGTGACGTCAGGCCGCACGTTGGTGATGTTGAGCGCGCCGGCCGAGGTGTTGCGGCCGAACAGGGTGCCCTGCGGGCCGCGCAGCACTTCGACGCGTTCAACATCGACGAATTCGCTCAGCGCCACGCCCGGGCGGGCCTGATAGGCGCCATCGATGAAGATGCCGACCGCGCTTTCGAAGCCGATGTTGTTCGAGGTCGTCCCGATACCGCGCACGCGCAGCACCACCGAGCCCGAGGCAAGCTGCGCCTGGCTGGCGGTGAAGGAAGGCGCGAGTGCGGCGATCTGCTGGATGTTGACCACACGCTGCGCTTCGAGCTGCTGCGGGGCGATGGCGGTCACGGCGAGGGGAATGTCCTGCACGTCCTGCGCACGGCGGGTCGCCGTCACGATGATGACGTTATCATCCTTGGCGGCGGGGCCGTCTTCGGTGTCCTGGGCGAATGCGGGGGTGGTCAAAGCACTGCATGCCATCAGGCCACAGGCAAAGGTAGCGAACTTGCGCGTCATGGGTCTTCCCTCTCTCCACATACCAGCCGGTCTTTGCGCCGGACTTGGGTTAGCGAGGCGAAACCTATCAGTGTCGCGCGCCCTA
>JAIEOM010000161.1 GCA_019750455.1 Sphingomonadales bacterium
GGTTCTTTGCGTCGGGACATAGTGGGACTCCTTCTTACCCATTATGCCCGCCCACACACGAAATTCCTGACAGTCCTGCCGCATGGCTTCGTCCGCGTCCACCGCTCGTACCTCGTGCGGCGGGCAGCGATCGCAACCACTGAAACACGGCAAAGTGGGGACTTCGATATCACCTTGCGTTCAGGCGCGGTGATCAGCGGTAGCCGCAGGTTCCGGCAGAACCTCGCTTAGCCGGAGAGCGTGTGAGTATTCGCTTCAAGGTCGGCTTGGGAACGGTGGGTCTTTAGGAATAAACATCGAGTAGCCGGCATTCGCAGCCGGAGTTGAGCAGGGTCGACTGCCGACCCAACACCGGTCATCCCCGACCGCTGCGAACAATTTCTGGATCCGCCAGAAGCCGCCATTCCGGTTTCGGGATCGCGCATCGACCCCGTTCATGACCGCAACTGGGTAAGTTCCTGAACGGTGGCTATCTTGGTTGATGCGAGAGCGGATCAATGCCTTACCGCCGTATGGTGAAGCCAAGCGTCACCGATGACGTCGAGGTACCGTCGGTCCGGTGTCCAGCCAAAAGATCGAAATCGATCCTTCCGCGATCCCTCACCCAGCGCAGCCCGGCCTGCCCGCCCGCCGCGCCCCCATCATTGCTGAACAACTCGCCCATCAGAACCAGATCTGGGGTGAGCTCATATTCGGCCTGCACCCCCAAAAATAGGGTGTCGCGGTCAGTGCCGGCGGGAGTAATGATCCAGCCGAGATTGCCGTGAATCACCAGCCTGTCGCTGGCACGGGTCGAAATTGGCACGTTGACAGCGACAGTCTCCACCCTGCTTGAGGAAGGGTTCCAGATGGCCATTGCCGAAAGGGCGATGCCAATCGGCGCTTCCTCAGAGGACCGAAGGTTGAGCTTAACCGCTGGTGCAATAGCGGTCGCCCCGCCTTCGCCCCAGCTGCTCTGAACGGCGGTGGCAATTTCCAATCGAGGTAGGGCCTTGAGCGTGCAGGCAGGGTTGGCAACTGCTAAACCGCGCCCGTTATCAGCGAAAGTCAGCCAGCTCTCAAGTTGGCAGACCCCGGCAGGCAGGGTCGCATCGTCATCAGTAATATGCGCGCCGCCGCCCGCCATAGCAGGGCTTGGCTGCGCCAAAAGAGCGCAAACCGCGGCGATCGGCAGAATCCAGAGGAACCGATGCCGCATTCCGCCTCAAAGCCACCCGCGCCGCTTGAAATAGAGGTAGGGCAACAGCATCGAAACCACCATGAGCGCGAGCGCGAAGGGGTAACCATATAGCCATTGCAGTTCGGGTATGAAGTCGAAGTTCATCCCGTAAATCGAGGCGACCAACGTGGGCGGCAGAAACACCACGGCTGCAACCGAGAAGATCTTGATGGTCCCAGCCTGCTCGATGCTAATCATCCCCAATGTGGCATCCAATAAGAAGTTGATCTTCTGCGACAGAAAGACGTCGTGATCGGCCAGCGAACGCACATCGCGCGAAATAGTCTTTAGCCTTTCACGCAGATCCTTGTGACTCTTGCGCTGAATGAACAGCGCGGTGGCGAAGGTTGCCAGCCTTTCGAGTGACACCAGGCTGTCTCGGATATTAGAAAGCGCATTGGCCTGCCGCCCAAGTTCGGCCAGCACCTTCCCGAAATCGGTTTGAGAGTGTACCTTGATGTCAGTCTTGGCGAAGACCGTCTTGGCTACCGTTTCGATAACGCGGCCACTGCGTTCAAGGATGTCGGCGAGCCGGTCCACGATCGCTTCGAGCAGTTGCAGGAATATATCTGGCCCGTCCGCTGCCACCGCCAGTCCACGATCAGCTCTCTGGCTCAGCATTGTAAAAACGCGCGGTTCATGGTGACGAAGCGTTACCAGCACCGTTGGGGTTAGCACAAACGTCACCGGACCCATCTCCGGTTCGTCGCTGTCTCCAAAAGCGGGCAGGATCGCGGTCATGAAGGCGGTATGGCCCTCTGTGTAAAGGCGCGAGGAAATCTCGATCTCCTCCATTTCCTCGCGATCAGGGATTTCGACGCCGAGCCAGCGGTTGATCGCTTGTTCATCGATGGCGGTCGGGCGCAGCAGATCGATCCAGCTAGCCCCGGTGGCGTCGCCAAGTCTTTCGGTGATTGGTTGCAGACGGCCTTCGCGGGTGTCGTATATGCGCACTGCTCAATCGTCCTGGAAGAAGGGGTTGGACCAATCTCGCGGCGAGCCTATAACCAGCCTGATTTTCTGAAGCGAAGGAAAAGCACCAGACAAATGAAGCTGATAGTCCCGATCACGGCGAAATAGGCATATTCCATGCGCAATTCGGGCATATTCTCGAAGTTCATCCCGTAAATCCCGGCAATCGCAGTTGGCACGGCGAGGATCGCTGCCCATGCCGCCAGCTTACGGGTTATCTCACCCTGACGCTGGGCTTCGATCAGGGCGCTAGTCTCCATCACCGAATTGAGCATTTCGCGATGCAGCGCCGCAAGCGATGAGACACGCCGGACGTGGTCGAGCACATCCCGGAAATAGGGACGCACTTCCGGGTCAATGTTCGGCAGGTCGAGGCTGGCCAATTTGGCGCAGACTTCCTCCATGGGAATCAGCATTCGCTGCAGCAGCAGCAGGTCGCGCCTCAGGTTGAACAGCTCGCGCATTTCGACGCGGGTCAGCGCGGAATCGAGCGCACTCTGTTCGAGCCGCTGGACGATCTCCCCCGCGGCATCGATGACCGGAAAGTAATTGTCGGCAATCATGTCGAGCAGAGCATGAAGCACATAGTCCACTCCATGCGCCAGCAGCGCGGGCCTTGTCTCGAGCTTCTCTCGTAGCGCCGAATGGCCCTGGTCGGACCCGTGCCGGACGGTGACGATATGGTTGCGCCCGACGAACAAGGCGGTCTCACCGTAGCTGATGTGCCCGGCCTCCATCTTGGCGGTGCGCGCAACGACGAAGAGCTGGTCGCCATAGATTTCCAGCTTGGGGAGCTGATGCGCGTGAAGCGCGTCCTCGACCGCGAGCGGGTGGAGGCCGAAACGCTTGGCACAGGTGGCCATTTCCTCAGAGGTAGGATCGAGCAGGCCGACCCACGCGAAAGCATCGGGAGATTGCGGTTCATGGGTCTGCACTTTGCTCTCGCAAAGCGCCTCGCCGACGACGTGTCCCTCGCGATAGTCGCGCGCTGCAATTATCGCCATCAGCCCCTCTTTCGTCCAATCAACAGGCCTTTGGTTCCTCCACCTTCGAAGGTGAAGTTGAAATCTGTCCACTTTCTGCGCCACCGCCGGGCAACGATGCGCTCACCTGGGCGCGCTGCGTCATCGAGTAAAACGATCCCTCCGGACACAACCCGGTCGAACAGGCGCTCCGCCATGCCTCTGGCAAAGGGATGGACTGCCCACGGAGGGCCATCGATGATCAGCATGTCGATTGTCGCGGGGATCTCGGGCAAGTCATACCAAAGGCCGGGCCATGCCAGATCGCGCTCACCGAGTGGCGCATGATAGAACCGTGCCGCCAATTCATGCTCGGCCAGCCATTCTTCCATCTGCCGCACAAACGGTTCGTGCTGGTCGTAGCTGTGCAGACAGCCGCGGCCATGCAGGGACAACGCCTTGGCAATCACAAGAGAGGTGGCGCCCGAACCCAGTTCCACCACAACTTGTGGCTGCCGGGTCTCGATCTCGTCGACGATCCGGTGCAACAGATAGGTATCGGCCTTCCAGCTCCCGAGATGCGGCAAAGCATCGCTTTCCAGTTTGACGCGTTCGAGCAGGGCGGCCTTTTGCGCCTTGGTGCCGCCGTAAAGGCTTTTGAGCAGCCACGGCCATTGCACCACGGCGAAGCCGAGCTGAAACAGCTTTTCGCCGATGGTCCGAGACGTGGGGCTCGTGTGCGAAAAATCCTTCGCGAGCAGTCCGGTAAGGTATTTAGTGGTCAATGTTTGCGCCATAAATTTAGGGAGGCCCCATTAGCGGCCTTGCACGTCGATTGCGAACGGAAATCCCGACGCTTCACCTAGGGGTCATTTGGGCAAGCGCAGCCGACCGCCCCCAAATTTGTGGTGAAAAAGTAGACCACAAATGAGCTTGATGGTAGGCTCTAGACCAACCTTTGACCGTCTTTCATTTGCCGGTTTGGGGTCGGTTGATCAAGGGCTGGATTTTTCGTAAGCGCAGTAAAGCAGCCGTGCCGCTTTTGGGACCGCGAGTCAGCCCCGCTCATGGCCGAGGATGGGTTGATAGCTGAGGAAGGACTGGTCGTCACGCCGCTAAGGGACTGTGCGTCAATCGCGTGCAATTCAGTTTGGGTTGCCAGCGTTGAAAGGATATCGGTCCAACATGACCTGGCCTTCCCCTCTCAAGCTCAAGATCCAGATCATGTGCAGTGACGAGATCGCTATGGGGCCGGGCAAGGCCGATCTGCTGGATGCCATCGCCGCGAATCGCTCGATCTCGGCCGCCGGGCGGGCGATGGGGATGAGCTACCGCCGCACCTGGCTGCTGGTCGATGCCATGAACCGCTGCTGGCAGGGGCCGCTGGTCGCGACCGTGCCGGGCAACCAGAAAGCGGGCGCGCACCTGACGCCGCTGGGCGAGGTGGTGCTGGCCGGTTACCGCCAGCTGCAAGGCGATGCAGAAGTCGCCGCCAGCGCCGGCTTTGCCGCCATCGCCGAAGCGTTGCTTCCCTCCCCCCGGCCTCCGAAGCGTAGCGAGGGGCCCGCTTAGCTCCGCCACCTGACCGTCACCCCGAGCGTGCGCGGATCGCTGGGTGTGCCGAGGATCAGCCCCGAATTGCCCGCCTGGATGGTGAGGTTCTGGATGTAGTCCGCACCCAACACGTTGCGCGCGAAGACCGCGATCTCCCAGCCCTTGCCGCCTGCATCCTCGCGCCGGTAGCCGAGGCTCGCATTGGTGAGGTTGTAGCCCTCGATGAAGGTGAAGCGCGACAGGCTCGGGTCGCCGGAATAGCCGCTGCGCCAGTTGCTGTCGGCATGGACGAACAGCGCGCCCCGGCCAATCGGCACGGCGTAGTCCGCGCTCAGCGTCTGCGACCAGCGGGGCAGACCTGCGATGCGCTGCCCGGTCAGATCGCAGGCGGCGGTCGCCGCGGTCTGGCGTTCGAGCGGACAGGGGCCTGCGGGATAGTCGGTGTAGGTGCCATCGCCATGGGCGAGCGCGCCCACCAGCGTCAGCCTGCCGAGCGTGAGGCGCGCATCGGCCTCGAACCCCTGCACCCGCACCGCGGGGATATTCGACAGATAGCCGCGCAGCGCCACGGTCTGGCTCGAGTCCACCACGGTCGCCTGAAAATCGCGAACCGTGGTGTGGTAGGCGGCGAGGTTCAGCGTCAGACGCCCGACCCAAAGCGCCGACTTGATTCCCGCCTCCCATGTCGTGTTGCGTTCCGGGTCGATCACGGCGGTCGCCAGCGCGGGCTGGTTGTTCGCATCGAGCGGCAGGCCCGACATGTTGATCCCGCCCGATTTGAACCCGCGCGCGAAGCTCGCATAGAGCAGCACGTCGTCCGTCGGCTGCCACGCGACATTGGCGCGGCCCGAAAGGCTCCCCTCGCTGTCGCGCGCCGAATAGGTCTGGGGCCGCAGCACGCCGAGCCGCGCGTTGACAAGCGCGGGCGAAGTGACCAGCGGCCCGCCGAACACCCGCGTGCTGTAATCGCCCTCCTTGCTCTCGTGGGTGTAGCGCAGGCCGCCGGTCAGGGTCAGGCGCGGCACGATCCGCCAGTTCGCCTCGGCAAAGGCCGCATAGCTGTTCACCGCAAAGCGCGTCCCTCCCGTCTGTCCGTAACCGTCGAGCAGGTTCGCGGGCACCGGGGTGGCATTCGCGCCGGTCGTCGCCCCGATCAGCCACGGCGCGCCATAGGGGCCGAACACCGAATTGGGCGACCCGGTAAGCACCTGCCGGAAGAAATAGAGCCCCGCGACATAGCTCAGCGGGCGATCCCCGTCCGACGCGATCCGCACCTCATGGCTGAGCTGATCCTG
>JAIEOM010000183.1 GCA_019750455.1 Sphingomonadales bacterium
ACCGGCCCCTTTGCCTTCATGATCGACACGGGAAGCCAGGCCACCGCCATCACCCACGAGATCCGCACCCTCGCCAATCTCGCCCCCGCCGGCCGTGCCACGCTTGTCGGCATGGCCAGCCGCCGCGAAGTCGAGCTCGCCACTATCGGGCGGATCGAATTCGGCACGAACAGCTATACCAACTTCGCCGCTCCCGTTCTGGAACGCGAGCATGTGGGTGCGGACGGTATCATCGGGCTCGATGCACTTCAGGACTTTCGCGTCCTCATCGATTTCCGCAAGGCCACCATCAGCGTCGAGGACCCGAGCGTGAAACAGCGCCGCGGCGGCTACGAGATCGTGGTGCGCGCGCGCAGCAAGCTCGGCCAACTGCTTATCACCGACGCCATGGTTGAAGGCGTGCGCGCGACCGTCATCATCGACACCGGCGCGCAGGCGAGCCTTGGCAACATGGCGCTGCGTGACAAAATCCGCGCCCGCCGCGCGCAGCAGGTCGTCACCACCGACGTCAACGGGGTCGACATCACCGGCGAGCTCGCCTTCGTGCGGACGCTATCTATTGAGGGCCTGTCGCTGACCGATGTGCCGCTGACCTTTGCCGACACCCCGGCTTTTGCGGCGCTGGGGCTTCAGGACCAGCCGGTCCTCTCCCTCGGGATGCAGCATCTCGCCCTGTTCGACCGCGTGGCGATCGATTTCGAGAAGAAGCGGATCATGTTCGATGTGCCCTCCGACATCGCCCGAGCGGTGCGCGAGGCGCAGCAGCGGCTGAACTACGTCCCGCGCTTCTGACTGCGCGCCTTGCGGGAGCGGGTGGCTGCGCCCACATGGAGGCACATGCCGCCCGAAACCGCCCCTGCCGCCGATCCTTCCGCCAAGACACAGCGCACAAAGGACGTTGAGAGCTGGCCGACGCTCAAGCGGTTCCTTCCCTATCTTTGGCCGCGCGATAACTCGCAGCTGCGGACCCGCATTGTCATCGCGATGGCGCTGGTGCTGGCGGCCAAGGCTGTCACTCTTGCGCTGCCCTTTGCATATAAGGGTGCGGTTGACGCGATGTCCGGCGGCGCGCGCGATGGTGCCACGGTCGCGCTGGCGCTGGTGGCGGCCTATGCACTGGGGCGCTTCACCTCCGTCGCCTTCGACAACCTGAGGAACATCGCCTTCGAGCGGGTCGGTCAGGTCGCGACCCTGCATCTGGCCGAGGACGTGTTCCAGCGCCTCCACCGCCTTTCCCTGCGCTTCCACCTCGCCCGGCGCACCGGCGAGGTCACCAAGATCATCGAGCGCGGCACCAAGAGCATCGACCAGATGCTCTACTTCCTGCTGTTCAACATCGCCCCCACCATCATCGAACTGATCGCGGTGGGCGTGATCTTCTATCTCAATTTCGGGATCGAGCTGGTCGCGGCCACCGCCGTCACCGTGGTCGCCTATGTCTGGGTGACGCGCGCGATCACCGAATGGCGCACCAAGCTGCGGCGCGAAATGAACGATCTCGACGGCAAGGCGCTGCACCGCGCGGTGGATTCGTTGCTGAATTACGAGACGGTGAAGTACTTCGGTGCCGAGAAGCGCGAGGAAGCCCGCTACTCGCAGGCCGCCCGCGCCTATGCCGAGGCGGCGATCAAGTCGGAGAATTCGGTCGGCCTGCTCAACATGGCGCAGGCGCTGATCACCAATGCACTGGTCGCGGCGGCGATGGCCTATACCGTATGGGGCTGGAGCACCGGCTCCATGACGGTCGGCGATCTGGTGCTGGTAAACACCTATCTCATCCAGCTGTTCCGCCCACTCGATGTGCTGGGTTGGGTATACCGCACCATCCGGCAGGGCCTGATCGACATGGCCGAGATGTTCCGCCTGATCGACACCGACATAGAGGTCAAGGACAAGCCGGGCGCGCCGGCGCTGATCGTCAATCGGCCCACGGTCGTCTTCGACAACGTGACCTTCGGCTATGATCCGGGGCGCACGATCCTCAATGGGCTCAGCTTTGAAGTGCCTGCGGGCAGCACCACCGCGATCGTCGGCCCCTCGGGCGCGGGCAAGAGCACCATCGGGCGGCTGCTGTTCCGCTTCTACGATCCCCTTTCGGGCCGCGTGCTGGTGGGGGGCGAGGATATTGCCGGGGTCACGCAGGAAAGCGTGCGCGCGGCAATCGGCATCGTCCCGCAGGATTCAGTGCTGTTCAACGAGGACCTCGCCTACAACATCGCCTACGGCGCGGAAGGCGCGGACCAGGTCATGATCGAGCAGGCCGCACGCGATGCCGCGCTGATGCCGCTGGTCGATCGCCTGCCCGACCGCTTTGCCACCATGGTGGGCGAGCGGGGGCTGAAGCTTTCCGGCGGAGAGAAACAGCGCGTCGCCATCGCCCGCACGCTGGTCAAGAACCCGCCGATCCTGCTGCTCGATGAAGCCACCAGCGCGCTCGACACCCGCACCGAGCAGGAGATCCTCGCCACGCTGCGCCGGATAGCTCAGGGCCGCACAACCCTTGCCATTGCGCACCGGCTGTCGACGATTGCCGATGCGGACAACATCCTTGTGCTCGATCACGGTCGTCTGGCGGAAAGCGGCGATCATGCCGTGCTGCTGAAACGCGGCGGGCTCTATGCCGAAATGTGGAACCGGCAGGCGAACGAGAGGCGGGAGGAGCCCGAAACCGAGGCCGCGGAATAGCGCCAAGCCGATTGCCTGCCGGGCGGGCGGGCATTAGCTCTTGCGACAACGGCCCCCGTCCGGGGGCGTACTACCCGCAAGAGAAAGAGCCCCGATGCGTCACGCCCGCCTGCTTGCCCTGCTGCTGTCTGTTTCTCCCCTGCCTGCGGTCGCGCAGGATGCCTCTGCACCCGCGCCCGAGCCCGCCCCTGAGCCGGCCGTCGCGAGGCCCGCCGCGCTGACTGCGGAGGCGATGCCTCCCATCCCCCTCGCCCTTGCCGAGCGGGTACGCCCCTATCTCGAAGCGCGCGGGGCAGGCTTTGCCGGGTGGGACCCCAAGACCCGCGCCGTCCTGATCTCCACCCGTTTCGCCAATGTCAGCCAGCTCCACCGCGTCGCCATGCCGATGGGCGCGCGCACCCAGATCAGTTTCGAGGCGGAGCCAGTCCGCGGCTCCTATGCGCCGGTGAAGGGCGATATCATCCTTGTCAGCAAGGATCGCGGCGGCGACGAGTATTTCCAGATCCACACGCTCAAGGACGGACGCCTCACCCTGTTGACCGACGGCAAGAGCCGCAACGAGATCAACGCCTGGAGCAATGACGGCGCGCTGGTCGGCTTTTCATCGACCCGCCGCAACGGGGTGGATTCGGACCTTTATGTGATGGACCCGCGCGATCCCGCATCGGTGCGGATGGTGCACGAGAGCAAGGGCGGCGGCTGGGCGATCACCGCCTTCTCCCCCGACAACCGCACCGCCTATGTCGTCGACTACAATTCGGTGCAGGATATCGACCTCTACCGCCTCGATCTTGCCACCGGGGCGATGACCCCGATCGGCGATCCCCGGGCGCAGATCGCCTATGGCGGCGCGCGGGTGGGGAAGGACGGCACGCTGTGGGTGACGAGCGATGCTGGCGCCGATTTCAGGCGGCTTGGCCGGCTCGATCCGGTGACCGGCACTTTCACCCCCGTGACGCGCGAGGCGTGGGACGTCGACAGCTTCGACATCTCCAATGACGGCAAGACCATCGTCTACGAGGTGAACGCGGCGGGCTCCGATGCCTTGCGCATTCTCGATGTGGCTAGCGGCAAGGTCAGAAAGGTCGATACCCTGCCCGCCGGACAGATCGGCGGTCTGGAAATCGCGCCGTGGGGCGAGATCGGCTTTTCCTTCTCAAGCGCCAAGAGCGCCGCCGATGTCTGGTCGCTGAACCCCAAGACAATGCAGCTGACCCGCTGGACCCAGAGCGAGACAGGCGGCCTCGACCCGCAGGTCAATGTCGAACCGCGCATCGTTACCACGAAAAGCTTTGGCGGGCTGGAGGTCTCGGGCCTGCTCTACATGCCCGATCCGGCGAGGTTCCCGGGAAAGCGCCCGCTGATCGTTTCGGTCCACGGCGGGCCGGAAGGCCAGAGCGTCGCCGGATTTCAGGGCCGCAACAACTATTACCTGAATGAACTGGGCATCGGGGTATTCTACCCCAACGTGCGCGGATCGACCGGTTTCGGGAAGACCTTCGTCAGCCTCGACAACGGGCCGTTCAAGCGCGAGGATTCGGTCAGGGACATGGCCGCGCTGATCGATGCGGTGCGCAGCGATGCAGCCGTTGATCCGGCGCGCATCGGCCTGACCGGCGGCTCTTACTGCGGCTACATGTGCTATGCCGCTGCCGTGCAGCTGAAGGACAAGCTTACTGCCACCCAGTGCACCGTAGCGATCAGCAACTTCGTCAGCTTCCTCGAAAACACCAACCCCTACCGGCAGGACCTGCGGCGCGTCGAATATGGCGACGAACGCATCCCCGAACAGCGCGCCAAGCTGACCGAAATCAGCCCGCTCACCCGCGTGGGCGAAATCACCAAGCCGATGTTCGTCATCACCGGCGCCAACGACCCGCGCGTGCCCAAGTCGGAAGCCGACCAGATGGTCGCCGCAATCAGGGCCAACGGGGGCGAGGCATGGCACCTCGTCGCGGCCGACGAAGGCCACGGCTTCGCAAAGAAGGCCAATTCCGACTACGCCTTCCTCGCGCAGCTGGTGTTCTGGAAGAAGTATTTGCTGGGGGAGTGATCAGGACGAAGCGGCGAGGCGCTGGAGAATTGCCAGCGCCTCATCGCGGCGCTCCCACGGCACGAACATGTGATCGTGGTGGAACCCCGCCACGACATTGCAGGCGATGCCGTGCTGCGCGAGCGCCGTGGCGACCGCAGCGGTCAGGCCGACTCCGTCCAGAGCGGAATAAACCATCAGGGTAATGCGCGCGAAGCCGCCATCCCCGGCAGGCAAGATCGCCGCCAGCCCTTCATCCTCGCGGATCAGCGCGAAGGCATCCTCCGGCGTCGCACCATCGACAGCCGCGAACGCCCAGCGCCGCGCGTCGAGCGCGGGGGCCATGCCCGACAGCATCCCGGCCAGATCGCCGACCGTCTCGCGCGCGGTCACAGGATATACTTGCTGAGGTCGGTGTTCCCCGCCAGCCCCGCCAGCCGCGCCTCCACGTAAGCGGCGTCGATGGTGATCGTCTCGCCGACGTGATCCTCGGCCTCGAAGCTGATTTCTTCCAGCAGCCGCTCCATCACCGTCTGCAAGCGCCGCGCACCGATGTTCTCGACCGTGGCATTCACCTGCGCGGCGATGCGGGCGATGGCGGGGACGGCATCGTCGGTAAAATCGAGCGTGACCTGCTCGGTGCCAAGCAGCGCCTTGTATTGCGCCACGAGGTTGGCCCGCGTCTCAGAGAGGATTCGCACGAAATCAGCCTCGGTCAGCGCGCGCAGCTCCACCCGGATCGGCAGGCGGCCCTGAAGCTCCGGCAGCATGTCCGAAGGCTTGGCGACATGGAATGCGCCGCTGGCGATGAACAGCACATGGTCGGTCTTCATCGGCCCGTACTTGGTCGCAACCGTAGTGCCCTCGATCAGCGGCAGCAGATCGCGCTGCACGCCTTCGCGGCTGACGCTCCCGCCGCGCACATCGCTGACCGCGATCTTGTCGATCTCGTCGAGGAACACGATCCCGTTGGTCTCGGCATTCTGGAGCGCCGCGCGGGCGACATCGTCCTGATCGAGGCGCTTGTCGGCTTCCTCGTCAACCAGCTTGTCCCACGCGTCGGGCACGCGCAGCTTCTGGCGGCGGGTGTTCTTGCGCCCCAGCGCCTTGCCCATCATGTCGGACAGGTCGATCATCCCGATCTGCCCGCCCATCTGGCCCATGTCGAAGGGAGCCGACGGGGTGTCGCGCACCTCGATCTCGACCTCGACGTCGTTCATCGCATTCTGGACAATCCGCTGGCGGAAGCTCTCGCGTGTCGCCTCCGAGGCGTTCTCGCCCACCAGCGCGTTGAGCAGCCGGTCCATTGCGGCGGCACTGGCCGCCTCGCGCACGGCTTCGCGGCGGCGTTCCTT
>JAIEOM010000271.1 GCA_019750455.1 Sphingomonadales bacterium
ACCACTGCGGCCACTGCATCGGAATCGTGCTGTCGCTGAAGGTGCTTTCAGGTGGTGCGGGGACAGGCGCAGGCGCGGCCTGCGGCGCACCCTTCGGCACGAATCCCGGATAGTCCGACGTGCCGCCGCTCAGTTCGCCGGGCGCAAATGGCGGCGGGAATGCCGGAGCGGCAGCCTCGGGCGCGGGCGCTGTCGCCATGCCCGCCGGTCCGGCGTTGCGGACAGAGGCGGGGGGCGGCGCCGGGATCGCCAGCGGCGGCTGGCTGGCGGAGGGCGAGGGGAGCGGCTGGATCACCGGCGTTGCGGTGGGTTCCGGCGCTGCATCCGGTTGCGTGCGCGGCGGAATGGCAACCCCTGCGCGCTCGTCCGCCGGGCCTGCCGGGGTCGGCGTGGGCGAGGGGCTGGCGGGCGGCAGTTCGAAGCTCTGCTGCGCGGCCAGCGGGCTGGCGAGCGGCTGGGCAAGCGCCAGCGCGGCGGCGGCTGCGGAAAGGGCGATGCGGGCAGGCGGGCGGATCATGGCGCTGGTCGGTGCTTCGTCGGGCGGGCAAGGGATGGTGCGGAGCCAGGGCCTGTGCAGCGGCATGGCTGAACCCCGCCTGTCCCCCATAGGAAAATCCGCAGCCTCCCGTCCAGTTCGCTGCTTGCGCAGCGCGGCGGATCGGGGCAACAGCGCGGCATGGAAAGCACACCCCCGATCAAGCCGACCCCGCAGTTCCTCGGCAAGGATACCCCGCTGCCGACCTCTCCCGAAGAGGCGGTGCTCGACTATGTCCCCAATCCGCGCCCGGGCCTCACCTATCTGGTGCGTTTCGTCTCGCCGGAGTTCACCTCGCTGTGCCCGGTGACCAACCAGCCGGATTTTGCGCATCTGGTCATCGACTACGTGCCGGGCGAGACCATCGTCGAGAGCAAGAGCCTCAAGCTGTTTCTGGGCTCGTTCCGCAACCACAACGGCTTCCACGAGGATGTGACCGTGGGGATCGGGGTGCGTCTGTTCGAGGAAATGCGCCCGCAATGGCTGCGCATCGGCGGCTACTGGTATCCGCGCGGCGGCATCCCGATCGACGTGTTCTGGCAGAGCGCCGCGCCGCCTGCGGACCTCTGGCTGCCCGATCAGGGCGTGGCATCCTACAGGGGCCGCGGGTAAGGCCCGCGTCAGGGCGCGCCAGACCCCTCTCAGACCCCGTCCAGACCCGGGCTAGACTCCGGTTACCCCCCATCCAGACCTGCTCTGCGCGATGTTCCACGTGGAACATCGCCATGGCGCAGCATCAGCGGCCGGGAACGCTCAGTTCGAGCTGGACGAATTTGGGATCGGACTTGTTCGCCTCGCGCCACTTGGCCAGCGGGAAGGCCCCCGGTCCCAGTGCGGCAAGCGGGATGCCCGCCTCGGCCAGCGAATAGGGCGAGATGCGGTGCCGGGTCATGAACCCGCCGCTGCCGTCGCTGATCAGCGGCGTTTCGAACTTCAGGCCCTGGCTGTTCTCCGAGGCGTTGACCACCTTGCTGACCACCAGCTGGCCGTGGCCCAGATCTAGCACCACGTCGGTCCCCACCGGCACCCCGGCAAGACCGGTGATCCGGGCACCGGTCTTCGACAGGTTGCGCAGGATCACGTCATAATAGTGATCCTCGTGGATCAGGCCGACCTTGCGGAAGATGGTGATGCGCTCGGCACGGTGACGCGGCGGGCCGCTGGGGCGGAACTTGGCCGAGCCTTCGCGGAACACTTCGAGCACCTGATCCTGCGTGATCGGGCGGGAGAAGATATACCCCTGCACCAGATCGGCCCCGCGCTCGCGCACAAGGTCAAGCTCGTCCATCGCCTCGACCCCTTCGGCGACGGTCTCCATGCCCAGCGCTCTGGCCAGCGCGACGATCGCGGCGATGATCGCCGGGTTGATGTCCCCGTTCTCGGTGCAGCCGCGCACGAAGCTCTGGTCGATCTTGATCTTGTCGAAATGCCCGTGCTTCAGGTAGCCGAGCGAGGAATAGCCCGTCCCGAAATCGTCCAGCGCCAGGCGCACGCCCAGCTTCTTGAGATCGCGGAAGATGGCATCGACCGTCTCCAGATCGCCGACGAACACGCTCTCGGTGATTTCCAGTTCGAGCCTGCCCGGCGCAAGCCCCGAAGCCTGCAACGCCGCCGCGACCGCCTTGCGATAGCCGGGACGGATGAACTGCTTGGCCGACACATTGACCGCCACCCGGATCGTCTCGGGCCAGGCGAGCGCGTCCATGCAGGCCTGCTTCAGCGCCATCTCGCCGATGCGGATGATCAGATCATCGTTCTCGGCCACCGGAATGAACTGGGCGGGGCTGATGTCGCCTTCTTCCTCGTCATGCCAGCGCAGCAGCGCCTCGAAGCACTTCACTTCGTTGGTGACGGGATCGACCAGCGGCTGGTAGGCGAGCTTCAATTCGTCATTGTCGACCGCATCGCGCAAGCGATCGCCCAGCAGCGCCGACTTCGACGCCGCATCGCGCAACTGGCTGGTGAAGAAGCAGAAGGTGCCCGAGCGGGTCTCCTTCGCGCGGTACAGCGCCATGTCCGCGGCACTGGTGAGCTCGTCGGCCTCGAGCCCGTCATAGGGGGCCACAGCAATCCCGACCGAAGTGCCGATGATCGCCCGGCGGCCGTTGATATGGTAAGGCTGGGAGACCGACTGCACGATGCGGTTCGCCAGTTCGCCCAGCGTGCCGCGGTCGTCCATGTCGGGCAGCAGCACCTGGAACTCGTCCCCGCCAAGCCGCCCGACCTCGCCGTGGTTGCCGACAATCGAGGTCAGACGCTGGGCAACCTGCTTGAGAAGCTCGTCGCCCGCAGGGTGGCCCATTGTGTCGTTGACCTGCTTGAAGCGGTCAAGATCGAGCATCATCAGCGCGCCGGACCGCCGGCTGATGCGGAACGCCGAGAGCATCGCCGAAAGCCGCTCGCCCAGCTTGCGGCGGTTGGCAAGGCCGGTCAGCTCGTCAACCTGCGAGGCGCGCGCGACCTGGGTCTCGTAGGCATATTGCGCCGAGATATCGACCGCGCTGCCGCGATAGCCCTGGAATTCGCCTTTCGCATCCAGCAGCGGCCGACCGTTCAAGCGCCACCACCGCTTGTTGCCGCGCGAATCGGGCACGGCGACGATCTGTTCGTCGAGCCTTGATCGCGCCTTGATCTTGAAGGCGAGGCTGCGCTGGGTGGGGCCGCCGGCCTCCTCGTCGATGTCGCCGAAAACGTTGGTGAGCGGCTTTCCGATCAGGGTATCGCTACCCGATCCCAGATCGGCAAGCGCGCGCTGCGAAAGGAAGCTGAGGTTGCCGTTGGCATCCGTCGCCCAGAACATGCCGATACCGAGTTCCTCGACTTCACCGAGCACCACGGCGCGATCGGGCGTGCGCTCGGGAGCGGGTCCGCGCTCGGTTCCGCGCCTGGCGGCCTCGTCTCCTCTGGTATCGCGCGAAGTCCTGCGGAAGCCTAGCGGCATATTGTGTCCTTGTTCCGGCGTGCGGATGGCAGCCCGCCTGCTGTCGGCGATTAACCCTGCGATCTTGAAAAAACGTTACGTTGCTGACCCGCGGGTATCGGCGGCAGGCAGAGGCACCCGCGCGGCGAACGGCTTGGAACCCTTTTCCGGCAATCGCGTTATCGCTGTGTGCATGCTGCGTGGCATTTTGTTGCACATGCTGGCTGCACGAGGAAATTTTGCTGCATCACCGCCGGCGTTCGGGATCGCGCCCCAGCTAGTCTTGCGATCGCTTAGCGGTCGCGGTTTTTGCGAATACGGGGGGACGAGGTCATTTCTGTCGACACTCTGCTGGCAAGCGTGCCCGAAGCGCTGACCAACCCTGTGCGCACCCGCGCCGATTGGGAGGCGATGCGCGCCGCCGCGCTCGCTGATCCCGGTAGCTTCCACGGCGCGATAGCCGCGCGCAACATGCACTGGTTCGTCCCCGATATCGGTCCAGCCGGCGCGTGGCTGGCGAAGGGGGCTGACGGTCGCTGGCAGGGCTGGGACGCGGTAACGGCTGCACCGGTAACGCCTGCGCTCCCTGCCACCTTCACGCCCTGGCACACGGGTTTCGACGGTTCCACCCCGCCGCACTGGCGCTGGTTCGTGGGCGGGCGCACCAATGCCGCCTTCTCGGAACTGGACCGCCATGTGCTGGCCGGACACGGCGATGAAGCCGCGCTGATCTTCGAAGGCGACCGCTGGGACATGTCGGCGGGCGGGGGCAAGGGCGCGCCGCTCGATTGCTTCACGGTGACCCGCAAGCAATTGCTGCTGGAGGTCGCCAAGTGCGCGGTGGCGCTGGAGGCGCTGGGCCTGAAGCCGGGCGACCGCATCGCCTTGAACATGCCGAGCATCGTGCCGCAGATCTACTGGACCGAGGCCGCCAAGCGCATGGGCGTGGTCTATACTGCGGTGTTCGGCGGCTTTTCCGACAAAACCCTGTCGGACCGCATCGCCGATACGGCGGCGCGCGTGATCGTCACCTCCGACGGCAGCTACCGCAACGCGCAGGTCGCGGCGTTCAAGAACGCCTATACCGATCCCGCGCTCGACAATTTCGTCCCGGTCACGACCGCGCTGGACATCCTCGGCAAGCTTGATCTGGAACTGCCCGAGGGGGGGCACGAGACGATCCTCGATACGGTGCGCGAAGCGCTTGATGGCGAGATTACGGTCGACCGTTCGGACGTGATGCGCGGCGTGGGCCGGGCGCTGATCAACCTCGGCAGCGAGGGGCGGATCACCAGCGCCGATGCCGCCCGCGTGCGCATCGCCATCGCTTCCAGCCTTGTCACCCTGCCGCCGCGCGTGGAAGCGGTGATCGTGTGCCGCCACACGCACCAGCCCGACATGATCTGGCGCGAGGAACGCGACCGCTGGAGCCATGAACTGACCGATGCCGCGCTCGCCGTCATGCTGGACAAGGCGCGCGCGGCGGGGTTCGATGTCGCATCGCAGGCCGATCTGCTGGCGCTGCCCGACGCAGATTTCGTCCGCGCGATCTGGGCTTCGTCGAAGCCGCTGCCGGTCGATGCCGATTATCCGATGTTCTTCATCTACACCTCGGGCAGCACGGGCAAGCCCAAGGGGATCGTCCACTCCCACGGCTATGCCGCGGGCGTCGCCGAGACGATGCGGGTCAGCTTCGACGCGCGGCCCGGGGACACGCTGTTCGTGGTCGCCGATCCGGGCTGGATCACCGGGCAGAGCTATCTGATCTGCGCCCCGCTGATGACGCGGGTGACTTCGCTGGTTTCCGAAGGCTCGCCGGTGTTCCCGCACGCGGGCCGCTTCGCCTCGATGATCGAGCGGCACAATGTCCGCATCTTCAAGGCGGGGGTGACCTTCCTCAAGTCGATCATGTCGGACCCGGCCAACCTCGCCGAGGTCGAGCGCTATGACATGAGCGGGCTGCGCGTGGCGACCTTCTGTGCCGAGCCTGTCTCGCCGTCTGTGCAAGCCTTCGGGATGGAGCACGTGACGCCGCGCTACATCAACTCCTACTGGGCGACCGAACACGGCGGGATCGCGTGGACGCACATGTTCGCGAACGACGATTTCCCGCTGCGCCCCGATGCCCACGCCTATCCGCTGCCATGGATTGTCGGCGATGTGTGGGTGGAGGATGACGAGGGGCAGGGCGCGCCTGCGCCTTTCGTCCGCGCCGACGATGGCGGCGTGCCTTGGCGCAAGGCTGACATCGGCGAGAAGGGCGAGATCGTCATCGCCGCGCCCTATCCCTACCTCGCGCGCACTATCTGGGGCGACATTGCGGGCTTCAAGGTCGCGGAAGGCCGGGTCGATCCCGCATGGCGCGGCGACGCCAAGCGGTGGGAGGAGGGCTATTGGAAGCGCTGGAAGGGCGCCTGGGCCTATACCCAGGGCGATTTCGCGATCCAGCATGCCGACGGGTCTTTCTCGCTCCATGGCCGCTCGGACGATGTGATCAACGTCTCGGGCCACCGCATGGGGACCGAAGAAATCGAGGGCGCGGTGCTGCGCGACAAGGCGCTCGCGCCGGACTCGCCGGTCGGCAACGTGCTGGTCGTCGGCGCGCCGCACCGCGAGAAGGG
>JAIEOM010000114.1 GCA_019750455.1 Sphingomonadales bacterium
GGGGTCGATAGCCGAACGTCCGCTTTTGTCCGCAACCCCTCCAAAGCAGACGTCGGTGCTTTCGCTCAGCCTTTGAACTTGCGCTCCGTGCTCGGCGGATATTTCGCGTGGAGGGCCTTGGCGCGGGTCGGGCGGTCCATCAGTTCGCCGCCGCAATTGGGGCAGCGGTCGTCGAGGTCTTCGGCGCATTCGGCGCAGTAGGTGCACTCGAACGAGCAGATGAAGGCCCCTGGCGCCTCGGCGGGGAGGCCCGCGCCGCACATTTCGCAATCAGGGCGCATTTCCAGCATGATTCTCTCCCTTCCCGTTCGCCTCGAGCGCAGTCGAGAGGCCTGTCAGGTGCCGTGATGTGTCTCGACTTCGCTCGACACGAACGGACCTTGTTTCAAACCGCTGCGCGCACGGCTTCGCAGATGGTGTCGACCACCTGTTCGACCTGGCGCTGGTCATCGCCCTCGGCCATCACGCGGATCAGGGGTTCGGTGCCCGAGGGGCGGATCACGAGGCGGCCCTTGCCTGCCAGCGCGGCTTCCGCTTCGGCGATCACGGATTTGACCGCCGCATTCTCCAGCGGCTTGCCGCCTTCGTAGCGCACGTTCTTCAGAAGCTGGGGCACGGGGTCGAACACGTGGAGCAGCTCGCTGGCCGGCTTGCCGCTGCGCACCAGGCTCGCCAGCACCCGCAGCGCCGCCACGGTGCCATCGCCGGTGGTGGCATAATCGAGCAGGATCATGTGGCCCGACTGTTCGCCGCCGACATTGTAGCCGCCCGCCTTCATCGCCTCGAGCACATAGCGGTCGCCCACCTTGGCGCGCACCAGATCGAGGCCGCGCCCGTTGAGATAGCGCTCCAGCCCGAGATTGCTCATCACCGTCGCCACGATGCCGCCGCCGCGCAGGGAGCCGCGTTCCTGCATCCGGCCCGCAATCAGCGCCATGATCTGGTCGCCATCGACCGCGCGGCCTTTTTCATCGACGACGATCAGCCGGTCCGCATCGCCATCAAGGGCAATGCCGATATCGGCCTTCTCTTCGACGACCTTGGCCTGAAGCGCGGCGATGGCGGTCGATCCGACGCCGTCGTTGATGTTGGTGCCATTGGGCGTGACGCCCAGCGCAACAACATCCGCGCCCAGTTCCCAGATTGCGGAAGGGGCCACCTGATAGGCCGCGCCGTTGGCGCAATCGACCACCACCTTCAGCCCATCGAAGCGGATTTCCGCCGCCACCGATTGCTTGACCGCATGGATATAGCGCCCGCGCGCATCCTCGATCCGGCGCGCGCGGCCGATCTTTTCGGCGGGGGCGAGCGGGATGTCGGTGTCCATCAGCCGCTCGATCTCGATCTCGGCTTCGTCGGACAGCTTGAAGCCGTCGGGGCCGAACAGCTTGATCCCGTTATCGGCAAAGGGGTTGTGGCTCGCCGAGATCATCACGCCCAGATCCGCGCGCATCTCGCGGGTCAGCAGGGCGATGGCGGGGGTGGGCAGGGGGCCGGTCATGATCACGTCGATCCCCACGCTGGTGAAGCCCGCCACCAGCGCGCTTTCCATCATGTAGCCCGACAGGCGCGTGTCCTTGCCGATCACCACGCGGTGGCGGTGCGCCCCGCGCAGGAAATGGCGTCCGGCGGCCTGCCCGACCTTCATCGCCGTCTCCGCGGTCATGGCGCCCGAATTGGTGCGCCCCCTGATCCCGTCGGTTCCGAACAGCTTGCGTGCCATGAATTCCTTCGCCCCTCAAAATCCGGCCTGTGTTGTCTCGCGCTTCTGGCGCGGTTATCGCGCAAAGGGAAGGGCGAGACGCCTGCATAGGGATACTGCATTGCTCGATAGTGAAAATACCGGCGCAGCCGGGCAGGGGAAATTCGCGCTGGTCTCGATCCGGCTGCCGGTGGCGCTGACCTTTGCCGCGCTGGTGGCGGGGCTGGGCGCGGGGATCGTCGGCGCGCTGGCCGGAGCGCCGGCGCTGGTGGGCGAGATCGCGGGGCTGATCGGCGGGCTGTGGCTGCGCGCGCTCCAGATGACGATCATCCCGCTGGTCGCGGCGCTGCTGGTGCTGGGCCTCGTCCAGATGATCCTCGCCGCACGGGTCGGCACCGTGGCGCGGCGGATGATCGCGCTGATGGTGTTCGTGCAGCTGGCGGGCGGGACCTTCACCTCCTTCGTCATGCCCCCGCTGCTGCGCGCCTTCCCGGTGCCGCAGGGCGCGAGTGCGTTCCTCGCCCAGACCCCTTCCGAGGTGGGCGAGGTGCCCAAGGTGCTCGATTTCCTCGCTTCGCTGGTAAGCCCCAACATCGTCGCTGCCGCGGCCGAGACCGCGATGCTGCCGCTGACGCTGTTTTTCGTCATGTTCGCCGTGGCCATCACCCGCCTGCCCGAGGATCAGGGCGACCGGCTGATGGGCTTCTTCCATGCGCTGGGCAATGCGATGCTCCTGATCATCGGCTGGGTGCTGTCGGCAGCGCCCGTCGGCGTGTTCGCGCTGGCTTACGGTGTCGGCGTGCAGAGCGGCGGCGGGGCCTTTGCGGCGCTGGGCCACTATGTGCTGACTGTCACGCTGATGGGCACCTTCGTGTTCGTGCTCGCCTATGTCATTGCCGCAGTCCGCGGAGGCAGCGGGCTGGGCGGCTTTGCCCGCGCGATGCTGCCCGCGCAGGCGGTGGCGCTGTCCACCCAGTCCTCGCTGGCGAGCCTTCCCGCCATGCTCGATTCCGCCGGGCGGCTGGGCCTGCGCCCCTCGACCGCCGAATTCGTCCTGCCGCTCGCCGTGGTGATCTTCCGCGCGACCAGCGCGGCGATGAACCTTGCGGTGGTCTATTACATCGCCGCCCTCGCCGGGGTGGAGGTGCCGCTGACGGTTGCCATCGCCGGCATCCTGATCGCCAGTGTCATCAGCCTTTCCGCCGTCAGCCTGCCCGGATCGATCAGCTTCGTCGTCTCGATCGGCCCGATCGCGCTGGCGATGGGCGTGCCGGTCGAGCCGCTGGCGCTGCTGGTGGCGGTGGAGATGCTGCCCGATCTGATGCGCACGCTGGGCAATGTCACCATGAACGTCGCCGTCACAAGCGCGGTTGACCGGTCTGCGGAGCAGGCTAACGCAGCTGCGACTTGAAGCTGCAACCCTTCGCCCACATCTGCGTTGCTGCTAGGTAACCTGTCCGATTCACACAAACGACCCTGGAGAACACCATGGCTTTCGCACTTTCCCCGCTTCCCTATGCCGACACCGCCCTTGAACCGGCGATTTCGGCCGAGACGCTGTCGTTCCACCACGGCAAGCACCACCAGACTTACGTGGACAAGATGAACGCCGCGATTGCGGGCACCGATCACGAGAGCAAGTCGCTCGAAGAAATCGTCGCCGCGTCGCGCGGCACCAATCAAGGCCTGTTCAACAATTCGGCGCAGACCTGGAACCACGCCTTTTACTGGCACTCGATGGCCCCTTCGACCACCGAAGCCTCGGCGGAACTGGCTGCCAAAATCGACGAGGCTTTCGGCTCGGTCGATGCGCTCAAGCAGCAGCTCAAGGACCGCGGCGTCGGCCACTTCGCTTCCGGCTGGGTGTGGCTGGCCGAGAAGGACGGCAAGCTGTCCATCGAAGAAACCCACGATGCCGACACGCTGGCCGACAGCGGCTTCAACCCGCTGCTGGTTCTCGACGTGTGGGAGCACGCCTACTACCTCGATCACCAGAACAAGCGCCCGAGCTATCTGGATGCGGTGGTCGAGAACAAGCTCAACTGGGCCTTCGCCAGCGAAAACCTCGCGCGCGGCACGGTGTGGACCTACGCCTGATTTTTTCGGGTTTCTGACGAAAAAGGCCCGGAGCAGCGATGCTTCCGGGCCTTTTTCCTGCGTCATCCCAGCGAAAGCTGGGACCTAGGGCGGCAAGCGATGCCCTTTGTGGCACCAGGCCCCAGCTTTCGCCGGGGTGACGGATTGCGAATTACCCCCGCGAACTGACTCCGTTGCCGCCCGCGACAATATCGAGTTCCTCGAGAATGGCGCGGTGGGCGATGTCGTCTCCGGTCGAACGCTGGGGGATGTTGCCGTTCGCCAGCATCTCGGTCAGCGCGGCGCGGGCGCGGCCCACGCGGCTCTTGATCGTTCCGACCGCGCAGCCGCAGATCGCGGCCGCTTCCTCGTAGGAAAAGCCGCCTGCGCCCACCAGCAGCAGCGCCTCGCGCCGCTCCGCCGGAAGCGTCAGCAGCGCGCGGTGCAGATCGCTGAGGTGGATCGGTTCTTCCTGTCCGGCGGGCGCGGTCAGGATGCGTTCGGCCACGCCTTCATCATACTCGCCGCGAAAGCGGTTGCGGCGCATATCGGTCAGATAGGCGTTGCGCAGGATCACGAAGGTCCATGCCCGCATCGACGTGCCCGGCTCGAACCGGTCTTGCGCCGCCCACGCCTTGAGCAGGGTTTCCTGCACCAGATCATCGGCGAGATCGGGCCGCCCGCACAGGCCGCGAGCAAAGGCGCGCAGGTGCGGGACAACCGCCGTCAGCTCGCGCTTGAAATCGGATTTCTCCGCTGCGGTGCGGGCCCCGCCGCTCGCTGGCTCAACGCTCACTTGCCGTTGTCCCGGCCACGGGCGGGGGGTGTCGCGTCGAGCCGGTCGATCAGGTCCTTGAAGCTGTCGGGCAGGGCTTCCTCGACCACCGAATCGTAAAGCTGCTTGAGCCCGTCTGCCCATTCGGGCGGGCGACGCGGGGCGCCGTCCTTGCCCTCGCCAGCTTTGCCGCCCTGTCCGTCCATCGAGGCCATGTCGCTTCGGTTTCGTCCCTGATCCCGTGTCCCGGTCCACCATAGGACCGATCCAGTCACCCGGAAAGCCGAAGGACGCGCTGCGCCATCCGAACCCCCGAGACTTCCGAGTTTGGACGATTCGGGAACGATGCGCTACCAGTTTGGTTCCGCCACCGGCCGCAGCGTCCCGCAGCGCCCGCCCGCCCGACAGGAATGCCCGCCATCGATCCGCTCGCCCTCAGCTCTGGACTCGATCCCGCCGCGCCGCCGCCGCCGGATTCCTCGGGGCGGGCGCGGCGCTGGCTGGTGCTCTATCCGCGCGCGATTCCGCTGGTGATTTTCATCGCGCTGGCGGCGATCACCGCGCTCAGCGTGTTCGCCATCGAAAGCAATGCCCGCGCCCGCGAACGCGCGCAGATGCGCGAATATGCGCAAGGCGTGGCCGCCGCGCTGGATCGCAGCGGCAGCGGCTTCACCTCCTACCTGCGGGCAGGCGCGGCGCTGTTCGCCAGCGTCGAGGAAGTCAGCCCGGCGACCTTCGACAGCTTCGTGCGCGCGCTGAAGCTCAACACCGAGTATTCGGGCGCGGAGGGGATCGGCTGGATTCCGGTGATGGAAGCGCGCGATCTGCCCGCCTTCCTCGCCCGCACACGGACCGGCCAGCCCGCCTATCCCGACATCTTTCCCGCCCCCACCAGCGCCACCGGCCGCGTTGCACCCGTGGCGATGTTCGCGCCCGCCACCCCCCTGAACCGCCGTGCGCTGGGGTACGACATGTATTCCGATGCCGCCCGCGCCTCCGCCATGGCCGAGGCCGAGCTGACCCTGCGCCCCGCCGCATCGGGCCGGATCGTGCTGCGGCAGGAAACCAGCGGCACCGCGCCCGCCTTCGCGATCTACATGCCCGTGTTCCGCATGGGCGCAGGCGGCAGCGGCGACCGGCGGCTGGCGGGGTTCGTCTACACCCCGTTCCGCGCGCGCGAGTTTCTCGATTCCGCGATCGACCGGCAGGACAGCGAAGGCTTCGGCGTGCGCCTGTATGACGGGGAAGTCGGCACCGGGCACCTGCTGGTCGCTCACACCAGCGCCCATCCCGCCGAGGAAACGGTGACGCAGGCGGTCAACATCGCCGACCGAAAACTGATGCTGGTGATCGAAAGCGCGCGCAGCCAGGTGCTTTCATCGCTGTCGATGGTGACGCTGGTGTTCGGCCTTGCGCTGGCGAGCCTGCTGATGCTGCTGGCGCGGCTGCTGACCCAGCAGGCCTTCGAGGATCAGGCGCGGCTCGCCTTCTTCGAAGAACAGCACTCGATCCGCAATTCGCTGACCCGCGAACTCAATCACCGCGTCAAGAACACGCTCGCCAA
>JAIEOM010000094.1 GCA_019750455.1 Sphingomonadales bacterium
CTTGCCGTGATCATCCGCACCCGGTTGTGCATCCACCCGGTCTGCCACAGCTGGCGCATCCCGGCATCGACGATGGGGTAGCCGGTGCGGCCCTGCTGCCAAGCTTTCAGATCGCGCGCGGCGGCGGGGTCGGTGGCAGGATCGCGCCAGGGGAAGCGGTCGAAATCCTCGCGGTAGTTTTGGGTCGCGTATTTCGGGAATTGCAGGATCGCGTTCTGCGAATAGTCCCGCCAGATCAGCTCGCCCTCGAAGGTTTCCCAGCCCTTGGAACGCTTGTGCTTGAAGCGGTGCCAGATCTGGATCGGCGAGATTTCGCCAAAGTGCAGATGGGGCGAAAGGCGCGAAACCTTGTCCACGCTCGGGAAGTTGCGCTTGTCGTCGTAGTCGTCGACGTCGGCCTCCCATGCGCCGAGGCGATTTTGCGCCGCTTCCTCGCCCACCTGCCAGAAATCGCGCATCCCGCCTGCCCAGTCAGGCTTGGTCGGGAGGAGGTTCCATGCGCCGAGGTCGTCCGAGGCTGGCCATGTAGCGGGCGCTACAAGCTGTTCCGGAGCGGGCAGTTCCGAGCGCGGTGGAAATTCGGCCCGCACGGCGCGAGAGAACGGCGTGTAGATCTTGTATTGCCCGCCGGTGCCGGTGGTGATCGAGCCGGGGGGCATCAGGTAATTGCCGTGGTGCAGTTGCAGGTCGAGGCTCTTGCCAAGCTTGCGCTCGGCATTCAGCCACCATGGTTCGTAATGGCAATTGGCGTGGATAGTGCTCGCGCCGACTTCTGCCGCCAGCCTGGTCAGCTCCGCCACCGCCTCTCCGCGCCGCAGGATCAGCTTGCTGCCCTTCGCTTCGAGGCCCTTCGCGAGGCTCTCCAGCGAGTGATGCAGCCACCAGCGCGAGGCGCCGCCATAGGCGTGGTGCTTCGGGCTTTCGTCATCGAGGACATAGACCGCCACAACAGGTCCGGCCTTGGCGGCGTGATAGAGCGCAGGGTTATCGGCCAAGCGCAGATCGCGCCGCAGCCATACGATTTGGGTCATTGGGATCTCTGAGTTCGCGTTTCCCCACCAACGCCGTCATCCTGAACTTGTTTCAGCATCCATCGTGCAATTTAAGGAGCGGAGGCGCGTGGGGAGGAATAGATCCTGAAACAAGTTCACGATGACGAATTAAGGCAGTTCCTCACACCGCACATCCGGCAGCGCCACCGAAAAACGGCCCCGCGCGCGCGGGTCGTAGAAGCGGGCGTCGTAGAGGATCACCGATCCGTCTGGCGCGCGGGTCGCAAAGGGCGCGCGTGACCAGAACAGGAAGGCGTCAAGCTGGCTGTTGCTGCGTCGGGCCTGCGAAAGATCAGGCAGCTTGCACTGCGCGGCCTTGGAATTGGCATAGCCATAACCGAAATCCGTGCCGTCCCAGTCGCTCGAGATCCAGCGCCCATCATATAGCCGCGCGATTTGCTCGCGCCGCCAGAATGCAAGGGGCACGGGGGCCGAGATGTAGGCCTGCGGATAGGGCTCGGTTCTGGTTCCGCGCGTCTCGTGATTGAGCCCGGTCAGCCCCGCATTGATCCCGATATAGGCCAGCACTGCGGCGATCCCCACTCGCGCGGGCCGCATCCATTCCCCGCCACGCTTCTCCCACCGCCGCGACCACCACACGCTCGTAATCAGCAGCGCCCACAGCCAGACATCAATGATGAACAGCGTGTCGCCATAGAACCACTGCGAGGAGAAGGGCTCCAGCAGCCGGATGCCGTAGACGTTGAGCCAGTCGAAGAACGGGTGGCTGAGGCACCCGATAAAGGCCATCGCGTAGAACCCCCCGAACCGAACCGGCAGCCGCGCCTCGGGCCGGGTGCCGCGCTTGGTCTGCCAGCGGTCCCACCCCCACAGTATTCCCGCCAGCACCAGCGGCAGCAACACCAGCGCGGGCGGGCCGTGGGTGATGCCACGCCGGAAGGCGAGATGCTCGGTGCCCTTGAGCCAGAAGAAGCACGCCGCGTCCACATCCGGCAGGTTCGCGCCGATGATCAAGGCGGGCATGGCAAGCCCCGTGGTGCGCTTCAGCCCGGCCTGCCCCAGCACCGCGCCGACGAGGCTATGTGTCAGATTGTCCATGACTTCGCTGGCTAGCGTGGCTCCGCCAATCTAGCGAGTGGAAATCGGCCGCTCGCTCGCCTATCGCAGCCCCCGACTACGGGAGAAAACCAAGATGACCGACGCGCCCTTTATCCGCCCCGACATGAAGGCCTTCCTCGACATGATGGCGCAGGTGAACGGGCCGAAGATGGTCGACATGACGCTGGAAGAGGCGCGCGATTCCTATGTGAAGCTCCACGGCATCGCCGACCGCCCGGCGCGCGCTTTGCCGGTGATCCGTGATCTGGCGTGCCCCGGCCCGGCGGGCGACATTCCCCTGCGCCTCTACGACGCACGCGGGACCCGTTCCGAGCCTTCGCCCGTGATCGTCTTCTACCATGGCGGCGGCTTCGTGATCGGCGATCTCGACACACACCACGCGCTCTGCACAGAGATTGCGGCGCTGATGGATATGCCGCTGGTCGCGGTGCATTACGCCCGCGCGCCCGAAGCGCCCTTCCCCGCCGCGATCCTCGATTGCGAGGCGGCGACGCGGTGGGTGGCCTCTTCGCCCGCCGACCTCGGCCTTGCTGCCAGCGGCATCATCACCATCGGCGATTCCGCGGGCGGCAATGCCACGGTGGTCGTCAGCCAGTTGCTCGGGGCCAACCCCGCAGCCGTGCCGGTGGTGCTGCAAGTGCCGATCTTCCCGCTGGTCGAGGATGCGAACGGCTCGGCGAGCATGGCCGCGTTCAGCGAGGGCTTCCTGCTCACCGCCGACACCATGGGCTTCTTCGATGCGGCCTACGGCGCCGGCCGCAGCGATCCGCGCGGCTTCCCGATCCTTGGTGATCACAGCAACGCGCCGCCCACCATCATCGTCACCGCCAGTCTCGATCCGATCCGGGATTCGGGCCGCGCCTACGCCAAGGCGCTGGTCGATGCAGGCCGCGACGTGGTGTTCATCGAGATGCGCGGCGTCACCCACTCCTTCACCAACCTGCGCGCAGCAGTCCCGAGCACGCAGCGCGATCTCGAACGCGTCATCGCCGCCATGAAGTTCGTGCTGGAGAACCCCGCGTGAGCAACGACCACCTCCCCTATCGCCCCTGCGCGGGCTTCATGCTGGTGAACGCCGCGGGCCTCGTCTTCGTCGGCCAGCGCATCGATCCCACCGCGCATGGATACTGGCAGATGCCGCAAGGCGGGATCGACAAGGGCGAGGATGTGCGCGAGGCCGCGCTGCGCGAGCTCGAAGAGGAAATCGGCGTCGCCATGCACATGGTCGAGGTGATCGCCCAGGCCTCCCGCCCGATCCGCTACGATCTGCCGCCGGAACTGGTCGGCAAGGTGTGGAAGGGCAAATATCGCGGGCAGGAACAGCACTGGTTCCTCGGCCGGTTCCTCGGGGAGGATGCCGACATCGACCTCGAAGCCCATGATCCGCCCGAATTCAACGAATGGCGCTGGATCGAGCCGGGCCTGCTGCCCGAGCTGATCATCCCCTTCAAGCGCGCGGTCTATGAAGAGGTGCTGGCGGAGTTCCGCGACCTGATCTGACCGATCAGTTCGAGGCGGGCGCGTTTTCGGCCTTGCTCTCCACCGCCAGCCGTGCGGGCACGCCGCGGGCGATGGAGGATTGCAGGGCAACCGTCTCGGGACAGGAATCGCCGCACAGCGATTGCAGCTTGGCGAGGTTCTTCTTCGCCTTTTCCAACGCGCCCTTCTCCACCAGCGCCGCGCCTTCGCCCGAGATCGCGGCGAAATTGCCCGGATCGCGCTCCAGCGCATCGCGGTAGTAGCGGATCGCCTTGCCTTGCAGGCCCTGCTGGCGCGCGGCTTCGGCCAGGTCGATGAAGATCGGGGTATAGCCCGGGTCCACCGCCAGCGCGGCCTCGAAAGCGTCGATCGCAGCATCCGCATCGCCCGCGGCAAGCAGGGCCTGCCCTTGGGCGATCAGCGCGGCGGCACGCGGATCGGCATCTGCCTGTTCGCCTGCGACCGAGATGCTCGCCGTCATGGCAAGACACAGCGAGAGAGCGGCGGCAGCAGGTGCGAAACGCATCAGAAGCTCCTTCAGTGCTTGGGACCGGGAACCGGACGGCTGGGTCATAGCACAGGAGCCTATCATGGTGAACGAAGGCAGGCGACGAAAAAACCATCCGTGCCGCCGTGGAGCGGATCGAGGCGGATTCCTGCCCCGCGCGCCGTGCCGACGGGCAGTGCCAGCGCCTCGCTGCGCCAGCCCGGATGGCGTTCAAGAAAGGCGGCAATGCGGTCCGCACCTTCCGAATCGAGCACCGAGCAGGTGACAAAAGCCACCGTCCCGCCGGGCCGCGCAAGCTGCGCGGCAAGGTCGAGCACATGGTCCTGAAGCGCGTTAAGCCGTGCCAGTTCGGCCGGGTCCAGCCGCCAGCGGCCTTCGGGACTGCGCCGCCATGTTCCGCTGCCCGAACAGGGCGCATCGACCAGCACGTGATCGGCCTTGTTCGCCCAGGGGGCCAGCGCCAGCATCTCGCGGCCCGGATCGAGCAGCACGGTGTCATCCACCGCCGCCCCGGCCCGCGCGGCCCGGGGGGCAAGGTTGCCGAGACGGCGCTTGTCGGTATCGGCGGCAACAAGGCTTGCCGCATTGCCCAGCCTTGCCGCCAGCGCGAGGGTCTTGCCCCCGCCGCCTGCGCACAGATCGATGATGGTGTCACCGGCGGAAACCGGCAGCGCCTCTACGATCAGCTGGCTGCCGAGGTCCTGCACCTCGATCAGACCCTCAGCATAGGCGGGCCATTGTTCCACCTGCGTGCCGGAGGCAAAGCGCAGGCCCTGCGCGCTCGGCAGGGGCTCGCCCGCTTCCGGCAGGTCCAGCCCTGCCCGATCCGCTTTCAGCGCATTGACGCGGATATCGAGCGGCGCACGGTCCAGCAGCGCGGCAATCTCGCGCCCGCCGAGGTCCGCAGCGCGCAAGGCGGCGGCGAGCCACTTGGGCGCGAGGCCGGTCTTGGCCGCTTCTTCAGCCGCGCCGCGTGGCGCGGGGCCGTGGGGGGTGCCATCGAACAGCGCAGCCACCGCAGGGTCCTGCGCGGCCACGGCCAGCATCGCGGCGCGCCCGCTGGCTGGCACCGGCCCGCACAGGCGGATCGCCCGGTAGACAAGATCGCGCACCGCCCGCCGGTCCTTGGACCCGGCATAGCGGCGGGTGCGGAAGTAATCGGCGATGATGCGGTCCGCCGGCGCGCCCTTGAAGCGCGCGGATGTGATGATACTATCGAGCAGCTCGATCGCGGCCTGAACGCGGGCGGCGGGAGTCACTGGCCCTTGTCCGGAGAGCGGGCCGCAGCTTCAGCGGCCTCCGCAGCCTTTGCCGCCTGCTCCTCGCGGCGCTGATCCTCGATATCGGCATAGAGTCGGTCGAATTCTTGGGACCCGGGCACGGGCATGCAGGCGTAGGTGACTTTCACGTAATCATATTCGCTTTCGTACATGCTCACCGTGACCACTCGCTCATTGCCGTAGAGTCGGCACGTCGCTTCATCGGCAAAGAGATGAGCTTCACGGCGAACCTCAAACTGGCCGGGTTCTTTCGGGTCCCACCAGACAAGGATCAGCATCCAGGGGACGATCTCGATCATCGCAACTACCGTGTGGGATAATTCGGCGCTTCGCGGGTGATCGCGACATCGTGGACGTGGCTTTCGGAAAGTCCGGCGTTGGTGATGCGCACGAACTGCGCGCGCTCCTGAAGGTCGGTGATCGTGCGCGAGCCGGTGTAGCCCATTGCGGCCTTGATCCCGCCGACCAGCTGGTGGACGACATCCGCCGCTGGCCCCTTGAAGGGCACCTGCCCCTCGATGCCTTCCGGCACGAGCTTCATGGCGGAAACGTCCTGCTGGAAATAGCGGTCGGCAGAACCGCGCGCCATCGCGCCGACCGAACCCATGCCGCGATAGGCCTTGTAGGAGCGGCCCTGATAGAGGAACACCTCGCCCGGGCTTTCGGTGGTGCCGGCGAGCATGCTGCCGATCATCACGGAGGACGCGCCCGCCGCGAGCGCCTTGGCCGCATCGCCCGAGGTGCGCAGGCCGCCATCGGCGATCACCGGCACGCCCGACTTGGCAGCCTC
>JAIEOM010000077.1 GCA_019750455.1 Sphingomonadales bacterium
AATCCACCCACTTGCAGTCATTCGCTCCCGTCCACCGCTTGCCTGAAAGCGGACGCCCGCTTCACAATCCGCGCCAGATTTTCGCAGGCGCGCTGTCCTTCGCGCCGCGCCGGGCGGCGGGACAGGGGGCGGGGCGGAAGCGTTTCGAATAGCACAGGCGCAGTTCCTCCAGCCAGCCGCGCGCATTCAGTTCCACCCCCACCGCGCTTTCGGGCCATTCGGGGTTGGCATCGGCGAAGGCGGCGCGGATACGTCCGGCGGTGAGGCCCTGCTCGCGGCTGATGCGGTCGTAATCGGGCAGGCGCAGCCCGCCGTGGAGGATGCGGATCACCTTGAGGTAGCTGTCCGGCCCCGGCACCATGCAGCTGCCGTGCTTGGCCCATTGCCGCGCGACGAGGCGTTCTGAGGGCATGAGGCACATCGCGCCGCGCACCTCGGCGGGAGAGAGCGGTGTCTTCGCCCCGCACCACTGCGGCCAGCCCTTGGCGCCTTCGGGCCACAATCCATGGACGACGAGGCCGAAGCTCCCGCGCTCCCCGCCGCATTGCATGGCGTGGGCGGGTTCATCCGCGCGGGTGCGGCAGAACTCGGGGCTCCAGCTCAGCGCGAGGGTGTAGCCGGTAACTGCGGTTTTGCGGGGCGGGCCATCGGGGGTGATCTTGGGCACCTGCACACTTTGCGGCACGCGGCACTGATAGGCCTGCGCGTGAGCAGCGGCGGGAAGGGCCAGCGCGAGGGCGGCCAGAACAAGGCTATTCGAACACCGCAGGGTCAACCTCCTCTTTCCGCGCAAACCAGCGGTTGCTGGCGGGGGTAAAAAGCAGGGCCACGGCAACAAGGCTGAGCAGCAGCGAGGCGAGCCAAGCCGGATCGACCGGCGCGCCTTCGGCCATCAGCCGCAGCCCTTCTGGCAGGTTCAGCAGCTTGCCAAGCCCCAGTACCGTCACCATCCAGCGGGCAAACCGCACGGCAGACAGCCACACCATCGCAATCGGGATCAGCGCGATCGAAAGCCGCGCGCTCAGCATGACGATCGCCGCATCGCGGGTCCAGACGATGTCCGGCACGTTCTGGCCCATATAGTTCTGGAACGCCGGAAGATCGCGCATCCCGTCAAGAAAGGCGACCAGCGCAGCGGCAAGGAAAACGACCGCAAACAGGGTGATGCTCCCCGGCCGCCGCCGCGACAGCGCGATCATAGCGGCGTGAAATCCAGTCCGATGTCAGCCGCGGGCGCGCTCTGGGTCAGGCGCCCGACCGAGATGTAGTCCACCCCGCTCGCGGCTTTCGCGGCGATGGTCTGGAGGTTCACCCCGCCGCTCGCCTCGGTCGGCACGCGGCCTGCGACGAGGCTTACGGCTTCGGCCAGCGTGGCCGGGTCCATATTGTCGAGCAACAGGTGATGCGCGCCCGCCGCCAGCGCGGGTTCGATCTGGTCGAGCCGGTCGACTTCGCAGATGATCTTTTCAACCCCCGCCTCGCGCGCGCGGCGCACCGCCTCGCCGACGCTGCCGGCGACCGCGACGTGGTTGTCCTTGATCATCGCCGCATCCCACAGGCCCATGCGGTGGTTCTGCGCACCCCCTTGGCGGGTAGCGTATTTCTCGAGGAACCTGAGGCCGGGAATGGTCTTGCGGGTATCCAGCAGCGTGCAGGCCGGATTGCCGCCGGGGCCGCGCATCGCGGTAACATAGGCCTGCGTCATCGTGGCGATGCCCGAAAGATGCTGGACGATGTTGAGCGCGCTGCGCTCTGCGGTGAGCAGCGCCCGCGCGCGGCCCTCGATACGCATGAGGTCGGTGCCTGCGGGCACCTTGTCGCCATCATGGACAAGCGTTTCGATGGTGCAATCGGGATCGAGGTGCCGGAAAAACGCCTCGGCCAGCGGCAGCCCGGCAACGACGATCGCATCGCGGCTGTCCATCACTCCGGTGAAGCGCGCGTCGGCAGGGATGACGCTTTCGGAGGTCACATCGCGCCCGCCGCCGGGGAGGCCCCATTTCTCCAAACCAACGCCAAGATCCTCCGCCAGCGTGGCACGGATGAAGGCGGCAAGGTCGAAGCCGGGGAGGGTGAATTGGGTCATGGCTCAACCCTAGCCCCGTGGGTTGCGCCAAGTCGATACCCAAACTCCCCGCCCCGGACCTGATCCGGGGGCCCGCTCACTTTTCCATCAACCGCAAGGAAGCTGGGCCCCGGGTCAAGCCCGGGGCGGGGACAATATCAGTGCACGAACCGCGCAACCACGTCGCGATAAGACCGCGAAACCTTCACCTCTGCGCCCGATTCCAGCACCAGGAAGCATTCGCCGTTGGTGTGGGGCTTCACCTGCCGCACCAGATCGAGGTTGACGATGGTGGAGCGGTGGACGCGCTGGAACTTCCTCGGGTCCAACCGGCGCTCCAGGTCCTTCATCGTCTCGCGCAGCACCAGCGAATTGTCGCCAGTCGAGATGATCATGTAGTCGCCCGCGGCCTCGATATGCTCGATCGTGTCGACTTCCACGCGGAAAATCTGGCCGCGATCCTTGACGTTGATGAGCTTTTCGAAGCGGTCGGCGCTTTCCGTGGCGGGGGTGGTCGTCTCGACAAAATCCGCCGCACGCTCGGGCGCGATTTCCGAGAGCACTTCGAGCAGCTGCCCGGCATCCTCGGACGATTTCTTCTCGGCAAGGCGCTGGCGCACGCGTTCGATGGTGTCGGCGAGCTTCTGTTCGTCGACCGGCTTCATCAGGTAGTTCACCGCGTTCGCCTCGAAGGCGCGGATCGCGTGTTCTTCGTAAGCGGTGACGAACACGAACAGCGGCGGTTCGATCTCCATCACGCCCTTGACGACGGAAAAGCCGTCAAAGCCGGGCATCTGGATGTCGAGGAAGACGAGATCGGGCTTCTCGGTCTTGATCTTGCGGATCGCCTCGCGCCCGTTGGCGCAGGTGTCGATGATCTCCACGTCCTCGAACGGCTGGAGCCGCAACTGGAGGCCCTGGATGGCGAGTTTCTCGTCGTCGACAAGGATGGTTCTGATGGTCATGCGGTCGTTCCGATGGTTTTTGGGGGGTTGAGGGGGATGATGTTGTCGCCCCCGCCACTGATGGCAGTCCCGACTGCCGCGGCGGGTGCTGCCCTTCCCTCGGCTCTGATGGCCGGGGTGAAGGGAATCTCGATCAGCACGGTGAAGCCGCCCCCAGCTTCGGATCTTGTTTCAAACAGGTGGTTATCGCCATAGGCCTGCGCAAGGCGATTGCGTATGTTAGCAAGCCCCACGCCGGTAGAGACCGGGCGGCCCGGCACCGGCGGTGCCGATGGGTCACGGGGGCTGTCATCCACCCCCGGCCCGGTATCCTCGACCGTCAGGCGCAGCCTTTCCCCTATGACCCGCGCGGTCAGCGATATCTGCGCCCCTTCCTCCTGCGGACTGACGGCATATTTGATAGCGTTTTCGACCAGCGGTTGCAGCAGCATCGCCGGGAGCTGCGCCTGAAGCGCGGCATCCTCGATTTCGAAATGGGTGCGCAGACGTTCTTCGAAACGCATCCGCTCGATATCGAGGTAGAGTTGCAGCGTCTCGATCTCCTGCGCCAGCGTTACCTGGCTGCCGGGCTCGGCGATCAGGGTGTGGCGCAGGAAGCCCGAAAGCCGCGTCAGCATCGCATTGGCGGGTTCGGTCTGCTTGAGCAGCACCAGCGTGCTGATGGAATTGAGCGTGTTGAACAGGAAGTGCGGGTTGAGCTGGTAGCGCAGCATGGCGAGCTGCGCGGCGGTGGCCTGCGCCTCCAGCCGTTCCAGCCGGTCGGCCTGCTGTTCCACCGTCAGGAAGAAGTTGATGGCGTAATAGAGCGCGCTCCACCCGCCCAGCATCGCCAGCGGCAGGGGGATCAGGCCGATCAGGCGCTGGGCAAAGGTCGTCTCGCGGCTGGCGGCGTAATAGACGCCCTGCACCCAGGCATCGATCGAGGCATGGAGCAGCACCGCGATCATCAGCACCACCGCAGTCAGCCCCCAGGTCACCAGCGGCTGCTGCTGGATGAGCTTGCGGTAGATCACCGACAGGATCAGGCTGATCGAAAAGCCGGTGATGGTGGTGACGACAATCAGCGCCAGCAGATCGAGCGGTTGCTGGTTGGCCAATGCCGAGACCGCGCGCAGCAGGAACGCCGCGCCCCAGCCCGCCAGCTGGAGGTTCCAGAACGCCCGGTTCTTGCTCGCGAAGAACGGCGCCGCCTGGATCTGTAGCACTGCCATAACGCACCCGGTCTAACTCATTTCGTCGCAATGGGCACTTCTAATCGGTCGCACCAGCGCGGCGCTGCCACGCTTCAGCGCGTGCGGCGGGGGAGGAGACCGCCATCGGGGTCGATCTCGCGCCGGAAATGCGTCGCCCAGTCGGCCCGCCCCTCGCTGGCGATCAGCGCCGCAACCTGCGGAACTTCCGCCGCCATCATTGCGGCGCGCTCGTCCCAGCCATCATGGGTGCGGCGCAGCTTGATGCCGCCATCGTTCGCCTTGCCCCATTGCCGCATGAAGGCCGCGCCTGCCGCCGGATCGTAACCCGCATTGGCGAGCAGCCACGGCACCAGCCGGTCCGCCTCGCGCTCGATCCGGCGCACATGCCGGTCGCGCCGCCCGTTACGATCGAGCCATGCGTCGTGACCCAGCACATTATGCGCCAGTTCATGCGCGACCAGCGCGGCAAAGACCGGCTCGTCATAGGCATAGGCGGGGGACTCCGATCCGAAGATCACCCGCGCGCCATCGGCAAAGGCGCGGTGTTCGGCGGCGTAGAGATCGAAGCGGCTGGCGCAGACCTCGACCGGTTGCACCCGCGCCTCGTCCCCGTCGGCAAAGGCGATGGTGATGCCGCCATGTTCGGCGAGCAGCGCATCGATATGGTCATGCGCGCGGGCGGCGCGCTGCCAGTCGAAGGGCGGGGTGGCGGGCCATGCATTGGGATCGAAGCGCTCGATCCGCACCACCTCGCGGTTGCGAGTGAAGGCACCCGAAAGCGCGGCGGGAGATCCCGCAGCGGCGCTCTGGACGGCAAAATCGCGGGTCAGGCCCAGCGCCCGGCGCGCCACATCCGGCCCGCCGTAACTCGCCATGTCGTGCAATTGCAGGCCGATCGCGGGGCTGACCTTCGCGCAGAACGCCGCATTGGCGCGGGCGAGCCGCCAGCCCGCATCCTGCAACCGCTGGTTGGCATCCTGATAGCGGGCAATCGCGGCGCGTTCGGCCGAATAGTCGATGGCAGGCTGCGCTGCGCCGGCCGCAGGCGCGGCGGCAAGCAGGGCAAGGGCCAGCAGCACGCGCATCCCGGCCCCACCTCAGCTGGCGGTATCGGCGGCGGCGAGCGCCTCCTTGAGCTTTTCATAGCCGACCGCCCCGCCAAACGGCTTCTTGCCCGCGATCCATGCCGGCGTGCCGGTGAAGCCCAGCGCGCGGGCGTGATCGAGGTTCCTGGCGATCTCGTTCGACACCGCCTCGGACGCCGCATCGCGCTGCGCCTGCGCCATGTCGAGCCCGGCTGCCTTGGCCGCCGCCTCGACATCGTCCAGCCGGAACATCGCGTCGTGGAAAGCGCGATACTTGCCCTGAAGCCCGGCCGCCAGCGCCATGCGCGAGGCAACGTCGCTGCCTTCGAAGATCGGCCATTCGCGGATCACGACCTTGAGGTCCGGGTCCCCGGCGATCAGCTGGTTCACATCCTTCAGGCTCGCCTCGCAATAGGGGCAGTTATAATCGGTGAACTCCACCAGCACGCGCTTGCCGTTGGGGTTGCCGAGCACCACGCCGGGGAACGGCTCGAACACCTCCCCGCCCATCTGGGCGAGGCGCTTGCCCGCCTCCTGCTCCTCGTAAGCCTGCGCCATTTGCGGAAGCAGATCGGGATTGCCGAGGAGGAAGCTGCGGGTGCGGTTGTCGGCCAGCCCGGAATAGGACCACGCCGCCGCGCCGAGAAAGCCGAACACCAGCGCCAGCAACGCGGTCAGCAGGGTTTGGCGCAGGGTCGAAGGGGCATCGGTGGACATGGAGGTTTTCCGTCAGCAAGAGGCAGGCCGCGCCCAGCCTTAGCGCCGGTCTTTCAGCCGTTCCAGTTCCGCGCGCGCTTCCAGCGCCACATCCTGCGCGCGGATCCAGTCGGGCGAGCCGTAGGGCAGATAGGCTTCCGCCGCCTGCGCATTGGCAAGCGCCTGCGGGTAGAG
>JAIEOM010000266.1 GCA_019750455.1 Sphingomonadales bacterium
TGATGCGCGCCACAGGCGAAGGCTACGAGCTGGCGGCCTTCGCGGCAGACGGCCGGCAGGTGACGCAGGCGAGCGCGGGCCTTTAGCCCCCTTCGAAATCGGGGATCGGCTTCAGCACCTTGTATTTTTCCTTCGCGGGCTTCCTGCCCAGATCGGGAAATTCGATTGCCTCGGGTTCTTCATGGGTGTCGGGGATCCGCGAAAGCAGATCGCGCACCAGTGTCAGCCGCCCGCGGCGCTGATCGTTGAAATCGACGATCGTCCAGGGCGCATGATCGGTGTGGGTCGCCTTCAGCATCGCCTCGCGCGCCTTGGTGTAATCATCGTATTTCTCGCGCGCGGCGAGATCGACGGGAGACAGCTTCCAGCGCTTCAGCGGGTCCTCCAGCCGTTCGCGCAGGCGCTCTTCCTGCTGCGCCTGATCGGTCGCCAGCCAGTATTTGAACAGCAGGATGCCGTCATCGACGAGCAGTTTCTCGAAGGCGGGCACGGCCTTGAGGAAGGCATCCACCTGCGCGTCTGACGCGTAGCCCATCACCTTCTCGACGCCCGCACGGTTGTACCATGACCGGTCGAACAGCACGATCTCGCCCGCAGTGGGCAGGTGGGCGACGTAGCGCTGGAAATACCATTGGCCGAGCTCGGCTTCCGTGGGCTTGGACAGCGCGACGGTGCGGCACTGGCGCGGGTTGAGCTGCCCGCGCACAGCGGTGATCGCGCCGCCCTTGCCCGCGGTGTCGCGGCCTTCGAACAGCACCACCACGCGTGCGCCGGTGGCCTTGACCCAGCGCGCCATGCTGACCAGTTCCAGCGTCAGCGGCTCCAGCGCCGCCTCGAAATCCTTGCGCTTCATGCCCATTTGCGTCCCCTCCGGTTTGTCCTCGTCCCGTAAAAGTAGTATCACCTGAAACTATGGCGACTCTCGCAGACCCCCAACCCGATTTTGCCACCCTGCCAGACATGGCAGCCGATGTCTTCACCGCTCCGCTCGCCCGCCCGGCCCATGTGGGCGAGGACTGGCTGGAGCCCGCGCAGACGGCCTACACCGCCGATGATCACAAGGTGTGGGACGATCTCTTCGCGCGCCAGATGGACGTGCTGCCAGGCCGCGCATGCTCGGCCTTCATGGCGGGGCTGGAGAAGCTGGATCTAGGCCGCGGGGGCATCCCCGAATTCGGGCAGCTGTCAGCGGAACTCGGCGCGCTCACCGGATGGAGCGTCGTTCCCGTCCCGATGCTGATCCCCGATCACGTGTTCTTCTGGCACCTGGCCAACCGCCGCTTCCCCGCGGGCAACTTCATCCGTACGCGCGAGACCTTCGACTATATCGAGGAGCCGGATGTATTCCACGATGTTTTCGGCCATGTGCCGATGCTCACCGATCCCACCTATGCCGATTACATGCAGGAATATGGCCGCGCCGGGTGGAAGGCGATGCGCTACAACCGGCTCAAGGCCTTGGGCGCGCTCTACTGGTACACGGTGGAATTCGGGCTGATCGAGGAAGCGGGCGCAGTGCGCGCTTACGGTGCGGGCATCCTGTCAGGCCCGACCGAGGCGAAGTTCGCAGTCGAGGCGGAGAGTCCCAACCGCATCATGCTCAACGTCGACCGGGTGATGCGCACCGATTACGTGATCAGCGACCTGCAACCGACCTATTTCGTGATCGAAAGCTTCGCCGATCTCTACCGCCAGACGGTGGAGCGCGATTTCGACCGGCTCTATCGCAGCCTGCCCGCCGGGTTCACCTATGCCAATTCGGCAGTGATCGATGTCGACAATGTGCTGCACCGGGGGACGCAGGAGTATCACCTGAGGGGCGGGCGCGGCAGCAGGGCGGTGCCGGTCTGAGGCCCCTGCCCGATCGGGAGGGGCGCGGTCAGGATTATGCGCGAGCCTTCCGGCGGGTGAAGATGGCGTGATAAAGGACCAGCGCCACACAGGTCGCCGCGAGGGCAACGCCGAGGCTGAAGAACGACAGGCTGCCGATCATCGTGCCCTCGTTCGCGATCTCGCCAGCGATCACCGAAACGATCACGCCGATGGCGACCTGACGCAGGATCGTGCCCGGTGCCTCGGTCCGCGCGAGGATCGAGGCCAGCCAGCCCAGACTTGCTCCCAACACGATCAGCACCAGCAACGCCATTTTGATTCAAATCTCCGAGAGGTGGTATAGCCCGCGGTCTTTGCCGCAAGGTCCGACTCCCAAACAAGCGGCGGCGCGGGTGGTTCCAGCAAATTGCTTCAGCGCATCGCAAGCCATGCGAGACCAGCCGCGCCCAGCGCGATGCGGTACCAGGCGAAGGGCGCGAACCCGATCTTCGTCACCACGGCCACGAACACCTTCACCACCACCAGCGCGGTGACGAAGCCGACCGCCGAACCGATGCCGATCAGCTGCATGTCGTCCCCCGTCAGGCCGCTGCCGTGCTTGGCGAGCTGGTAGACGGTCGCGCCCGACAGGGTCGGCACGGCGAGGAAGAAGCTGAACTCCGCCGCGGTCTTGCGGTCGACCCCGAAGGCCATCGCGCCAAGGATCGTCGCCCCCGAACGGCTCACGCCCGGGATCATGGCGAGACACTGCACCAGCCCGATCAGGATCGCGGTGCGCAGCGGCACACCCGCGACACCCGGCCCTTCCGCGGGCGGGTTCGCCCAGCGTTCGATGGCAAGGATCGCCACCCCGCCAATGATCAGCGACCAGCACACCAGCGCCGCATTGCCGAGCATCGTTTCGATGATGTCGCCGAATGCGAGGCCGAGGATCACCGCAGGGAAGAATGCCACCAGCAGATTGCGCACAAAGGCAATCGCGCCCTTCTCGAGGCCGAACAGGCCCTTGGCTACATCCCAGAAGGTCCGCCAGTAGAGCACCACGATGGCAAGGATCGCCGCGGGCTGGATGGCGATGTTGAACACCTCCCAATCGGCCTGATCGAAGCCGAGGAATTCGGTGGCGAGGATCAGGTGCCCGGTCGATGACACGGGGAGAAACTCGGTCAGCCCTTCAAGGATGCCGAGCAGGATGGCGGCTAAGGTATCGGTCATGGGCGCACCGCTTCGCCGAGTGGGCGCGGGGTGTCAAACCGAAAAGGCCCGCCCGTTTGCGGGGCGGGCCTTGTCTTCATTACCAGATGCGCACGCGCTGTTCGGGCGGCAGGTACATCGCATCGCCGGGCTTCACGCCGAAAGCCTCGTACCATTCGTCCAGCTGGCGCACGACGCCGTTGACGCGGTATTCCTCGGGCGAGTGGCTGTCGGTGCGCAGGCGGTTGCGGTAGTTTTCCTCGCGCTGGGTCGAACGCCACACCTGCGCCCAGGCGAGGAAGAAGCGCTGGTCTCCGGTCAGCCCGTCGATCACCGGAACGTCTTTGCCCTTGGTGGCGAGCTTGTAGGCGCGGTAGGCCATGCTGAGGCCGCCCACATCGCCGATGTTCTCGCCCAGCGTCAGGCGGCCATTCACGCAGGTCTTGCCGTCATCGAGCGGGCAGAAGGCGTTGTACTGCGCCACCAGCCGGTTGCCGAGTTCGTCGAAGGCGGCGCGGTCGGCGTCGGTCCACCAGTTGCGCAGTGCGCCGCTGGCGTCGGACTTGGAGCCCTGATCGTCGAACCCGTGACCAATCTCGTGGCCGATAACCCCGCCGATCGCGCCGTAATTCACCGCGATATCGTTGGTCAGGGCGAAGAACGGCTGCTGGAGGATGCCGGCGGGGAAGACGATCTCGTTCTTCACCGAGTTGTAATAGGCGTTCACCGTCTGCGGCAGCATGCCCCATTCGGTGCGGTCGATGGGCTCGCCCAGCTTGGCCACGTTGTCGGCGCGCCGCCATTCGGCAGCGGCCATGCGGTTGGCAATGGGCGCGCCGGCAGTGATGAGAAGGCCCTCGTAGGTTTCGAGATTGGGGCGGTAGCCGATCTTGGGATCGAAGCTTGCCAGCTTGGCGCGGGCCTGGGTCTTGGTCTCCTCACCCATCCACGTGATCTCGTCGATCGATTCCCCGAGCGCGAGGCGCAGGTTCGCCACCAGCTCGTCCATCGCCGCCTTGTTTTCGGGCGGGAAGTAGCGGGCGACATATTCCTTGCCGACCAGTTCGCCGATCAGCCCCTCGGTCTCGCCGATGGCGCGCTTCCAGCGGGGGCGCTGTTCGGGGGTGCCGCGCAGGGTCTTGCCGAAGAATTCAAAGCTCGCGGCGTCAAAGCGCGCCGGCAGCACGGCGGCGTGATCGGAGAGGAACTCCTTGACCATCCATGCCTTCAGCACATCGACGGGCGTTTCGCTGACCAGCGCCATCATGCCCGGCAGGCCCGTGCCGATCTTGGCGAGAGTCGCGGCGTCAAGCTTGTACTGCGCCACTTCCTCGGCCGTGGGCGGCATCAGGCTGACGACGAAGCCGGGGCTGCCGGCCACGCCGATCTCCTGAAGCATCGCGGCGACCGGCACCTTGCCGCCCAGCGCGACAAGTTCATCGGCGGTGAGCAGGTTGTAGGTCAGATCGCGGTTGCGGCGCACCGCGCGGTCCCACTGGACGGTGCGCGCGTTGGCATCCTCGAAGGCATAGACCCGTTCGGCCATCGCGGCGGCATCGGCATAGCCCGCCTCGGAGAGCAGGAAGGCGAGATATTGCTTGTACTTGGTCTGGATCGCCACGCCCTTTTCCGACGTGTCGAGGTAGTAATCGCGGTCGGGCAGGCCGATCCCGCCAAAGCCGACCTGCGCGATGTGGCGATCGGGCTGCTTGGCGTCGATCCCGACACCGGCGGAAATCGGGCTGGCAAAGCCCGGCTCGGCCCACAGCATGGCAAGATCATCGAGGGTCTTAACGCCCGCGATCCGGTCAAGCCAGGGCTTGGCCGGGGCAAGGCCGGCGGCTTCGATGGCATCGGTATCGAGGAAGGAGCGATAGGCGTCGAGAATGCGCTGCTCGTCGCCCGAAAGGGTGGCGGCATCCTTCGCGGCGAGTTCATCCATCAGCGCCTTGACGTCATAGGTGCTCTTCTCGCCCAGCAGGGTGAAGGCACCAATGCGGCTGAATTCCGGCGGGAGCGGATTGGCGTCGATCCACGTCTTGTTGGCATAGGCGTTGAAGTCATCGCCCGGCTTGATGTCGGTGGCAAGATAGGCGGGATCGAAGCCCCAGGTGCCGAAGCTGATGGTCGGCAGGCCGGAAGCGGCGGCCTCGGCGCTCTGGAGGGTTTCGGTGCTCTCGTCATGCGCGTGGTCATCGGCCAGCGCGGGGGCGGCGGAGAGCGCAAGCAGGCTCGCCCCGATGAGGGCGGCAGTCTTGTGGATCATGGTGTTCTCGAGTCCCTGAGAATGGCGACAGGGTGTCAGCCTGACGTCACAGTAACGTCGCACGAGGGAAAGGGTTGCGCTTTGTCAGCCGGCAACGGCTTTTCGTCGATTCAGGCGGCCGCGTCGGCGAATTGCAGCCGCGCCAGCCGTGCATAGAGCCCGCCCGCCTTGGTCAGCGCGTCATGCGTGCCCTGTTCGACGATCCGGCCATCGTCGAGCACCACGATCCGGTCCGCCGCGCGCACCGTGGCGAGGCGGTGGGCGATCACCAGCGTCGTGCGGTCCTTCATCAGGGCTTCCAGTGCCTGCTGCACAAGCTGCTCGCTCTCGGCATCCAGCGCGCTGGTCGCTTCGTCAAGCAGCAGGATCGGGGCATCGCGCAGCAGCGCGCGGGCGATGGCGACGCGTTGCTGCTGCCCGCCCGAAAGCTGCGTGCCGCCTTCGCCGAGATGGGTGTCGAGCCCCTGCGGCAGGGCGCGCAGGAAAGCCTCCGCATTGGCGGCGCGGGCGGCCTGCCAGATGTCCTCGTCCGTCGCGTCCCACTTGCCGTAGCGCAGATTGTCGCGGGCGTTGGCGCTGAACAGCACGCCGACCTGCGGGACCAGCGCGATGCGCGAGCGGATGTCGGCGGGATCGGCGCTGTTCAGGGGCACGCCGTCGAGGCGGATCGTGCCGCCCTGCGGATCGTAGAAGCGTTCGACCAGCTGGAAGATCGTGCTCTTTCCCGCGCCCGAAGGGCCGACGATCGCGACCGTCTCGCCCGGTTCGATCTCAAGCGTGAAGTCGCGCAGCGCCGCCGTTTCCGGGCGGGCGGGGTAGCGGAAGGTGACATTGCGGAAGCTGAGGCTGCCGCGCGCCGGTTCCGGCAGGCGTTCGGGGCGGGCAGGCGGCGCGATGTCGGGGCGGGCTTCGAGCAGTTC
>JAIEOM010000241.1 GCA_019750455.1 Sphingomonadales bacterium
GCCTTGCTCGCATGATGACTGGCTCGGGGCCTTAGCTCAGCTGGGAGAGCGCAACACTGGCAGTGTTGAGGTCAGCGGTTCGATCCCGCTAGGCTCCACCAGTCATCCTGATCAAAGTCGAAAAAGCCGATCCCCCAAGGGGACGTTTTTCGCAACGCTGGCCGACGAGGTTTCGTCCGCCGGCGTTTTTCGCATTTTCCGGGCATCGCGGTGTCCGGCAGGAGAAGTGAGCGATGTTCGACACGCTGTCTGACCGTCTGGGAGGCGTATTCGACAAGCTGAAGGGCCGCGGCGCGCTGCGTGAGCAGGACGTGCGCGATGCCATGCGCGAAGTGCGCATCGCTTTGCTCGAAGCCGACGTCGCGCTCCCCGTCGCCCGGCGCTTTATCGACGCCGTCACCGAGAAGGCCGTCGGACAGGATGTCCTGAAGTCGGTCACCCCCGGCCAGATGGTCATCAAGATCGTCCATGACGAGCTGGTCGAAACGCTCGGCGGGATGGAGGTCGAAGGCCTCAAGCTGGATGCCAAGCCGCCGGTCGTCATCATGATGGTCGGCCTGCAAGGCTCCGGTAAGACGACCACCACCGCCAAGCTCGCCAAGCTGATCCGCGAACGCCACGGCAAGAAGGCGCTGATGGCCTCGCTCGACGTGAACCGCCCGGCCGCGCAGGAGCAGCTCGCGGTGCTGGGCGGGCAGGTCGATGTCGCGACCCTGCCGATCATTGCCGGTCAGCAACCGGTCGACATCGCCCGCCGCGCGATGGAAGCCGCGCGCCTCCAGAACTTCGACGTGCTGCTGCTCGACACCGCGGGCCGCCTCCACGTCGACGATGCGCTGATGGCCGAGATGAAGGCCGTCGCCGGCGTTTCGGCCCCCAATGAAGTGCTGCTGGTGGTCGATTCGCTCACCGGTCAGGACGCGGTGAACGTCGCGCAGTCCTTCTCCAATGAAGTGCCGCTGACCGGCGTGGTGCTGACCCGCATGGACGGCGATGCCCGCGGCGGTGCGGCGCTCTCGATGCGCGCGGTCACCGGCAAGCCGATCAAGTTTGCGGGCACCGGCGAAAAGCTCGACGCTATCGAGCCCTTCCGCCCCGGCTCGGTCGCGGACCGCATTCTCGGCATGGGCGACGTTGTCAGCCTTGTCGAGCGCGCGGCGGCGACGATCAAGGAAGAAGACGCCGAAAAGCTCGCCCGCAACCTCGAGAAGGGCAAGTTCGACCTCGACGATCTGGCCATGCAGCTCAAGCAGATGCGCAATATGGGCGGCCTCGGGATGCTGGCAGGCATGATGCCGGGCATGAAGAAGGCCAAGGCCGCAATGCAGGCCAGCGGCATGGACGACAAGGTGCTGATCCACATGGAGGCGATCATCTCCTCGATGACCGCCAAGGAACGCGCCAACCCCGATCTGATGAACGCCAAGCGCAAGAAGCGCGTCGCGGCGGGCAGCGGGACCGACGTGCAGACGGTCAACAAGGTGCTGAAGATGCACCAGGAAATGGCCCGCGCGATGAAGCAGATCAAGAAGATGGGCGGTCTCAAGGGGCTCGCCGCCATGTTCGGTGGTGGGGGCGGTCCGATGGGCGGTCTGCCCGGCATGGGCGGCATGGGCGGCGGCGGCGGCGGTCTCCCCGGCCTCGGCGGTCCCGGTGGGCCGATGGGCGGATTGCCCGGCCTTGGTGGCCCGCCCCGCAAGAAATAGTTTCAAGTCAGTCGTTTCAGTTCAAAAGTTCAATTCACTCGAAAGGTAACATCACATGTCGATTTCCATCCGGCTTTCGCGCGGCGGTGCCAAGAAGCGTCCCTATTACCGCATCGTCGTTGCCAACAGCCGCTCGCCGCGCGACGGCAAGTATCTCGAGCAGATCGGGACTTACAATCCGCTGCTCGCCAAGGATTCGCCCGAGCGCGTGAAGCTGATCGAAGACCGCGCCCGCTATTGGCTCGGCGTCGGCGCGCAGCCGACCGACCGCGTTGCCCGCTTCCTCGATGCCGCCGGCATCAAGGAGCGTGCGGCCCGCGTGAACCCCAAGAAGGGTGAACCGGGCGAGAAGGCGAAGGAGCGCGCCGAAGAGCGTGCCGCCAAGATCGCCGAGGCCGAAGAAGCCGCGCGCGCCGCTGAGGAAGAAGCCAAGGCCGCTGCCGCTGCCCCGGCTCCGGTTGAAGAAGCGCCCGCCGAAGAAGCGCCCGCTGCTGAGGAAGCTGCTGCCGAAGAAGCTCCGGCTGCCGAGGAAGCTGCCACCGAAGAGCAGGCCGAAGGCTAAGCTGCCATGCCCGCGCCCGTCACCCTCGCCGCCATCACCGGCGCGCACGGGGTGGCGGGCGAGGTGCGTCTGAAGCTGTTCGGCGAGGGGATCGCCACGCTCGCCAAGCAGAAGAGCTTCAATGAAGGCGCCCTGACGCTCGTGAAAGTGCGCGAGGACGGGAAGGGCGGCGCGATTGCCCGTCTGGCCGAAAGCACTTCGCGCGCTGATGCCGAAAAGCTGCGCGGCACGGCCCTGACCGTCCCCCGCGAGGCGCTCCCGCCGCTCGCCGAGGGCGAATTCTACCACGCCGATCTGCTCGGCCTGCCAGTCGTCACCGACACGGGCGAGGCGGTCGGCACCGTGCTCGCCATCGAGAATTTCGGGGCTACCGACATCGTCGAGATCGCCCGTACCCCAGCGCCCGAGAAAGGGCCGAAGACCTTCATGGTCCCTCTGATCCCCGCTGCCGTGCTGGGGTGGGATGAAACAAGGCTTGTGATAGCCGCGGACTTCGCCGATAATTGACGGCGTGAGCCTGTCCGCTGACGCTCTCTGGCAACGCATCGCCGACCACCACATCGGCCCGGCGGACGCATCGCTCTCCTTCACCGCCCGGCTCGCGCGCGAAAACCGCTGGACGCTGGCGCATGCCGAGCACGTGATCGGCGAATACAAGCGCTTCTGCTATCTCGCCATGACCGCCGGGCACAAGGTGACGCCATCCGATGCGGTCGATCAGGCCTGGCACCTGCACCTCACCTACAGCCGCGATTACTGGCAGGTGTTCTGCCCGCACGTTCTGCGTGCCGAGCTGCACCATGGGCCCACGCAGGGTGGCCCCGTCGAACGCGATCGCTTCTACCGGCAATATGCCGACACGCTGGCCGCTTACGAGACCGCGTTCGGCGAGGTGCCGACTGCGGACATCTGGCCGGACGCGCATCGGCGCTTCACCGTCGATCCGAAGGGGGTTCGCGTTAACTTTTCCGATGGTATGATAATTCCACGCCGGGTCGCGCTGGCGCTGGGCCTGCTTCTGCTGTGCGGAGGCTGGTTCGCGGGAAGGATGATGTGATGGAGCTGTTCTCGTCATGGACGGGCAGCGATTTCCTGCTGTTCTACCTCATGCTGCTGGGCTTTGCGTCCGTGGCGGCATGGTGGATCCCGGCCAATCTGCGAGACCCCGGACGGCGCGGGGCTGCCGATGATCTCGAAAGCGTGGCCGTGTTGGCAGGCGGTGCGCCACGGCTCACGGATTCGCTGCTGGCCGAACTTTACGTGCAAGGCGCGCTGACCCAAGGCGATAAGGGCAAGCTTCAGATCGCCGGCAGCGCTGCTGGCGCCTCGCCCGCCGGAAAGGCGCTGCTGGCGATCGATGCGCCGGTCACTCTCGCCGATGCGCGCAAGGTGCTTGCCGTTCACGCGGATCGGGCTGCGGCCCGGCTCCAGCGTGCGGGGCTGCTGATGCGGCCCGAGGCGCACGCCCGGCTGCGCTGGCTTTCAATTACGCCCTTTGCCGCCTTGTTCCTGCTCGGCCTTTACCGCGAGCGGGCAGGCGATGCTGTGGGTGAGCCGACCGGGTTTCTGATCATCCTGCTGGTGCTGACCGTGGTGCTGGCAATCATCCGTTTCGCCAAAAGCGATCCGCGAACAGCAGCTGGGATTGCAGCCGTGAGCGAGCTGCGGCGGCGCAATGGCCGATTCTCTCGCGCGCCGCGGCCAGACGAGGCGGCGATGGCGGTGGCGCTGTTCGGCAGCGGGGTGCTGGTCGGCACGCCGTGGGAGCCGGTCCATGCGATGCGCCAGCGCGAGAGCGACAGTGGCGGCGGGGCCGACGGGAGCAGCGATAGCGGCTCGGGTGACGGCGGCTGCGGGGGCGGTGGCTGCGGCGGTTGCGGGGGCTGATTTCCCGGCGTAAGCGGCGGGGATGACCACGCTTCCAGGTTCTTTGGCCGTCGCCGTCGTGCAAGCCGCGCCTGTCCCGCTCGATTTTCAGGCGGGGATCGTCAAGGCTGTGCGTCTTGCCCGGGAGGCTGTGGAGAGCGGCGCGAAGGTCGTCGCTTTCGGCGAGACCTTTCTGGGCGGCTATCCCCTGTGGCTGGATGAAGCGCCGGGCGCGGCCTTGTGGGATCATCCGGGGGCAAAGGCGCTGCACCGGATCATGCTCGAACAAGCCGTGGTCGCCAATGACGAGCGGCTGCTGCCCTTGCAGGAACTGGCCGACGCGAGCGGGGCGATCATCTCCATCGGCGCGCATGAGCGGGTGCGGCGGAGCCTTGTGAACAACCAGCTGACCTTCCGCCCGGGCCTGCCGGTGATGGATCACCGCAAGTTGGTGCCGACCCATGGCGAGCGCCTGATCTGGGCGAGGGGCGATGGCTCGACGTTAGGCGTCCATCAGGCCGAATGGGGCAGCCTCGGCACGCTGATCTGCTGGGAGCACTGGATGCCGCTCGCCCGCGCGGCGATGCATAATCTGGGTGAGGATGTGCATGTTGCGGCATGGCCTACGGTGCGCGAGAGCCATGCGATCGCCTCGCGGCACTATGCGATGGAGGGGCGGTGCTTCGTGCTGGCGGCGGGGCTGGTGCAGACGAAAGGCGATCTGTTCGATGGGCTGGAACGGGTCGGTGGCGATGCAGCAGCGCGCGAGCTGCTGGAGGCGATCCCCGCCGAAGTGCTCAACCGCGGCGGCTCCCTGATCGCCGCCCCCGACACCCGCGTGATCGCGCAGGCGGGGGAGGGGGAGGAGACGCTCTTCGCGCAGCTCGATCTTGCCGAGGTGGCCGAGGGTCTGGCGAACCTTGACACCGACGGGCATTATGCGCGGCCGGATGTGTTTGAACTCAGTGTCGATTTGCGTCCGAAAGGGGGCGTCAATTGTATAGTGTGAGTGATCACGACGTCACGCTCGCTGACTTCGTCAACACGCTTTTGAGCGATCCGTGGTTCTGGTATCAATGTCTGGCTGCGGTAGTAATCTCCACCCTCGCGCATTGGTTGCTGCGGCGTTTCGCCGGGAATCTCGGCAGCACGGCAAGAGTGGTTCTTGCAGCGGCTAGTCCGATAGTGTTCCTGATCGTTGTGCTGGCGATCTTCGGGGCGAGTGTTGGCCGCTTGGAGGCGATCGCCCCACATTTCGCCGCCCCCGGGGGATTGCTCACGCTGGCGGGTCTGTTCGCTTTCAGCTTGGTTGCCTCGTTGATTGCAGCGCGGCTGCTGCCGTCTCTCCCCGTTGGTGTAGTAGAAGTTCGGAACTTCGAATGACCTTCGCCGCCACCATCCTCACCCTTTACCCGGAGATGTTCCCCGGGCCGCTCGGGCACTCCATCGCGGGGCGCGCGCTGGCTGAGGCCAAGTGGGCCTGCGAGACGGTGCAGATCCGCGACTTCGCCACCGACAAGCACCGCACCGTCGACGACACGCCTGCGGGCGGCGGAGCGGGTATGGTCTTGAAGTGCGATGTGCTGGCGCGGGCACTCGACAGCGTAATCCTCCCCGGAACGGGGAGGGGGACCGTCGAAGACGGTGGAGGGGCACCCTCGGCTGCTCCGGACGGTCGAGAGACGGATAAGCCGCACCTGCCCCTCCACCATCCTTCGGATGGTCCCCCTCCCCTTGCAGGGGAGGATCTGCGCCCCATCCTCGCCATGACGCCTCGGGGCAAACCCATCACCCAGGCCCGCATCCGCGAGCTTGCAGCAGGCCCTGGGGTCATCATCCTGTGCGGCCGTTTCGAAGGGTTCGATGAACGTCTGTTCGAGGCGCGGCCCGAGATCGAGCAGGTCTCCCTCGCCGACATCGTCCTGTCCGGCGGCGAGATGGCGGCGCTCACCATCCTTGACGCTTGCATTCGCCTCATTCCCGGCGTAATGGGCGCGACCTCCAGCGGGGAGGAGGAGTCGTACGAAAACGGCCTCCTCGAATATCCTCACTATACCCGACCTGTTGAATGGGAAGGGCGCACGATCCCCGAAGTGCTGCGATCGGGGGATCATGCTAAGATCGCGGCGTGGCGCAAGCTGCAAAGCGAGAACGACACACGGTCACGCAGGCCGGACTTGTGGGAGCGCCATGA
>JAIEOM010000017.1 GCA_019750455.1 Sphingomonadales bacterium
GCCGAGGCCCATGGCAAGGCGCTGGTGGTGCGCGATGCGCTGGGTGCGGCGCTGCCGGGGGCGGGCGTGGGCTGCGCGGCATCGCGCCGGGCGCTCGATTGGCTGGTGGCGCGGCAGGGGGGCGAAGGCGGCGCGGGCCTGCCCTTTGCCGCGGATTCCCTGACCGAGGATTACGAGCTGGGCCTTGCCATCGCGGCCGAGGGCGGGCGCTGCCGCTTTGTCCGCGCGCGCGGTGAGGACGGCACGCTGATTGCCACCCGCGCGTTCTTCCCGCACCGCTTCGACACGGTGATCCGGCAGAAAAGCCGCTGGGTGCTGGGCATTGCCCTGCTAGGCTGGGACCGGGTCGGTTGGGCGGGCGGAGCCAGCGAATTCTGGATGCGCGCGCGCGACCGGCGCGGACCGTTGACCGCGCTGGTGCTGCTGACCGGGCTGATGGGGGTGCTGGTGGTGGCAGGCGTCGCCCCGCCGCTGCCGGTCAGCGGGCTGCTGGTGGCGGTGCTGGCTGCCAATGCGCTGTCCTTCGGCTGGCGGATCGCGATGCGCTTTGCCTTCACCACCCGCGAATATGGCGTGGCCGAGGGCGTGCGGGCGGTGCTGCGTGTGCCTCTGGCCAATGTCATCGCGATCATCGCCGGACGGCGCGCGGTGTTCGCCTATGCCCGAACCCTGCTGGGCGGCGCGGCGGCGTGGGACAAGACCGATCACGATACGCACCCGGCAGCAGCCGGCGTGCTCGGCCCGGCCAGACCATGACGACAGGGCTCTGCCGCGCCCGGACGGTGGTCCGGCATCGGGGTGGACCGCTGGTCATGCTGGCGCTGCTGCTGTCCGGCTGGTGAGGGGCGCGGGTGATGTGGTGGGAGGATCCCTTCGCCGCCGCAACCCATGCCAAAGCGCAGGCTCCCGCGCTGGCGGAGGCGGCGCTGCTGCCCGCGCTGCTGCCTGCGGCTGCGCTCCCCGTGCTCGTGCCGGTGGACGCGGCGGGGATCTTCCGCGCAACCGGACCCTCGGCGGAGCCGCGCGCACGGTTTGCGGGGATCGGCGGCCTTGCGCAGACCGCGCCGGCGGGTGTCGGCGACAGCGATCCGGCCCCGCCCGGTGCGCCCCGTGCACACCCTGCCGAGCGCCCCGAACGTGGCTCCGCGCTGCTGCCGCCGCCGCCGCCGTTCCTTGCCGCGCCGCTTGCTGCCCCGCGCACGGCAGCACAGAACCGTTGGTCGCTCGATAGCTGGGCCTTCTGGCGGCACGGTTCGGCCTCCACCCCGGTCTCGCAGGGGCGCGTGCCGATCTGCGGGGCGAGCCAGGCGGGGGCGGTGCTGCAATACCGCCTCGCCCCGTCGAGCCGCCACGATCCCCGCCTCTACGCCCGCGCCTATCGCGCGCTAGTGCGACGGGGGGAGAGCGAGGGTGCGCTTGGCGCGTCGCTGCGTCCGCTGGGCGGGGTGCCGCTGCGGCTTGCCGGAGAGGTGCGCTATACCGATGCTGCCTTCTTCAACGATGTCCGTCCTGCCGCCTATGCCGTCACCGAACTCGCCCCGCTGCGCCTGCCATTCGGGACCGCGCTGGAGGCCTACGGACAGGCCGGCTGGGTTGGCGGGCGGGGGGAGACAGCCTTCGCCGACGGGCAGGCGAGCGTGACGCGGGAACTTCCCGGGCTCGGCCGGGCGACGGGGGATCGCCTGTGCCTCAGCCTCGGCGCGGGCGCTTGGGGCGGGGCCCAGCGGGATGCAGAGCGGGTGGATGTCGGCCCGACGCTGCGGCTCGACACCCGCATCGGTCAGGTGCCCGCGCGGGTTTCGGTGGACTGGCGGCTGCGCGTGGCGGGCGATGCCTCCCCGGGTTCGGGCGTGGCGGCGACGGTCTCGGCGGGGTTCTGAGAAAAACCCCGAGGATACGCGCCCGCGCGGCTTTTATCCCCCCGCCGCCTCGGCTAGCCTGCCCGCATGGACGTTTACCTGCCCATCGCGAATCTCTCGGTCAACGGGCTCTATATCGTCCTGCTGGGCGGACTGACGGGGATCCTGTCGGGCCTGTTCGGGGTCGGCGGCGGGTTTCTGACCACGCCGCTGCTGATCTTCTACGGGATCCCGCCGACAGTCGCCGCCGCCTCCGCCGCTACGCAGGTGACCGGGGCTAGCGTTTCGGGCGTGCTGGCGCATTCGCGGCGCAAGGGCGTCGATTACCGCATGGGCGCGGTGCTGGTCGCGGGCGGGATGGTCGGTGCGCTGGTCGGGGCGGGGCTGTTCAGCGCGTTGCAGGCGCTGGGCCAGATCGATGTGGTCATCTCGATCCTCTACGTGCTGCTGCTGGGTTCGATCGGATCGCTGATGATGCGCGAGGCGGTGAACGCGCTGCGCCCCGGCCTGCTGGGCAAGGGGCCGCAGGTGCGCAAGCGCCGCCACCATCCGCTGGTCGCCAGCCTGCCCTATCGCTGGCGGTTCTATGCCTCGGGCCTTTATATCTCGCCGCTGGCGCCGCTGATTTTGGGGATGCTGGTCGGCATCCTGACCATGCTGATGGGCGTGGGCGGCGGCTTTCTGCTGGTGCCGGCGATGCTCTACATCCTCGGGATGAGCGGCAATGTCGTGGTCGGCACATCGCTGTTCCAGATCCTGTTCGTGACGATGGTCACCACCATGACCCACGCGCTGACGACCAAGGCGGTGGACCTCGTGCTGGCCGCGCTGTTGCTGCTGGGATCGGTGCTGGGCGCGCAGTTCGGCACGCAGATCGCGCTGAAGGCCCGGCCGGAACTGCTGCGCCTTGCGCTGGCCACGCTGGTGCTGCTGATCGCCTTGCGGATGCTCTATGGCCTCGGTGTGCAGCCTGACGAGATCTACACCGTGGTGCCGCTGTGAGCGCCCGTGCATGAGTCTCGCGGCGCGGGTCCTGCTGCTGCTCGCCGCATTCGGCGCGCTTCCCGCCACACCCGCGCTCGCCCAGCGCGAGCCGGTGCTGGTGCCCGCGGTCAGCCAGTCGCGCATCGAGGTGCGGCAGGGCTTCACTGGCGCGCGCCTGCTGCTCTACGGTGCGGTGGTCGATCCGCAGAGCGGGGGGCGGGCGGGCGATTACGACATCGTCGTGGTGCTCAAAGGCCCGACCGAGCCGGTGCGCATCCGCGAGAAGGAGCGCATTCTCGGCATCTGGGCCAATGCCGGTTCCTCCGATTTCCGCTCCGCGCCGGCGTTCTTCGCCGTCGCCTCCTCCCGCCCGGTGAACACGATCGTCGATGAACGCACAGCGGCAATCTACGAGCTTGGCACCGGCTTCATCCAGCTGTCCCCATCGGGCCAGATCGATCCGCAGGAACAGGCCCGCTTCGCGCAGGGGTTGGTCGAACTGCGCCGCCGGCAGGGGCTGTATCAGGAGAACCCGGGCGGGGTGAGCATCCGCGAAAAGGTGCTCTATCAGGCGCGCATCGATCTGCCCTCCAACGTCACCACCGGCAAATACACCGCCGAAACCTTCGCCATCACCCGCGGCCGGGTGGTCGCGAGCGCGACCGCCAAGATCGAGGTCGTCAAGGCCGGGCTGGAAGGGCAGGTTGTCACTGCCGCACAGCGATGGTCGTTCGTATACGGCCTCGGCGCGATTGCGCTGTCGCTGGGGATGGGCTGGCTGGCCGGACGCCTGTTCGCCCGCACCTGAGCGGCAACGCGGCCGCTTCGCCGTCCAGCGTTGACGCGATCTTAACCCAAGCGCCTCTAGGAAATCCGTGTTTTTGCAGACGCGCGAGGGAAAAGGCGCCAATGACCGATCACGCGACGCACGATTTCGAACGTTTCACCGGACCCAATCCCACCGGTGCCGAGGAAGTCGCGGCGGCCTATGCCCGGGGTGGCAATGACAATGCGCGCCTGCCGATCGGCGTGGTGCTCGAAATCTCGGGCTCGGGCTCGCAAATCGCGCTCGATCTTCAGCGCATCAACGAATGCATGGATGATGATGATCCGGCGGTGCAGATGGCCGGCCAGGTCGGCAGCCAGATCAAGATCCGCGTCGGCGATGCCTGGCTGCTCGCCAACGTGCGCGACCAGCGCAAGGACCGCCGCACCGAAGGCGGGATCATCGCCCATATCGACTTCCTCGGCGAAGGCGGCGAGGAAAAGCTGACGGGCCGCATCCACAGCTTCAAACGCGGCGTTACCCGCTATCCCATCCCCGGCGCGATGATCTATCCCGCCACCACCCGCGATCTGGAACAGATCTACGCCAGCGACGGGCGCGCCAGCATCACTGTCGGCAAGGTCTTCCCCACCCGGGACATCAAGGCCGGCCTCTATATCGATGCGATGCTGGGCAAGCACTTCGCGCTGCTCGGTTCGACCGGTACCGGCAAATCGACCAGTGCCGCGCTGATCCTGCACCGCATCTGCGAAATGGCCCCCAAGGGTCACATCGTGATGATCGACCCGCACGGCGAATATTCCGCCGCGTTCCGCACCACGGGGCAGATCCTCGACGTCTCGAACCTCCAGATGCCCTACTGGCTGATGAACTTCGAGGAGCACTGCGAGGTTCTGCTTTCCAGCAGCGGCAATGAACGGCAGACCGATCAGGACATTCTCGCCAAGGTCCTGCTTGCCGCGCGCACCAAGAACCGGCTGGCGCAGACGATGGGCAAGATCACGGTGGATTCGCCGATCCCCTATCTGCTGAGCGATTTCAGCAACATCCTCCAGGACGAGATGGGCCGCCTCGACAAGGCGACCTCAAGCGCGCCCTATATGCGGATCAAGCAGAAGCTGGACGAGATCAAGGCCGATCCGCGCTACCAGTTCATGTTCTCGGGCATGCTGGTCGGCGACACGATGGTCGAATTCATCGCCAAGATTTTCCGCATGCCCGGCGGCGGCAAGCCGATCTCGATTATCGACGTGTCGGGCGTGCCGTCCGACATCACCTCGACCGTGGTGGCGGTGCTTTCGCGCCTCGTCTTCGACTTCGCGATCTGGGGGCGTGACGAAAAGACGCGGCCCGTGCTGCTGGTGTGCGAGGAAGCGCACCGCTACGTGCCGAGCGAGAAGAACGCCGATGGTTCGTCGGTCGGCAAGATCCTCAGCCGCATCGCCAAGGAAGGCCGCAAATACGGCATTTCGCTGGGCCTCATCACCCAGCGCCCGTCCGACCTTGCCGAAGGCGTGCTGTCGCAGTGCGGCACGATCATCGCGATGCGTCTCAACAACGAGCGCGACCAGGCCTTCGTGAAAGCGGCCATGCCCGAAGGCGCGCGCGGCTTCCTCGATTCCATCCCCGCGCTGCGCAACCGCGAATGCATCATCTGCGGCGAGGGTGTGGCGATCCCGATCCGCGTGACCTTCGACAACCTTGAAGAACACAAGCGCCCGGCCTCGGAAGACCCGAGCTTCGTGGAGCTTTGGAACAAGGATGGCGGCGAGGAAGAACTGGTCGAACGGGTTGTGATGCGCTGGCGGAGCCAGGGTTAGGTCACGTTCCGCGCGTATCCCCGTAGAGGTGGATATGCATCCGGTCGCTCATCCGGAAACCGTGCTTCAGGCACAGCTCTGACAGCCACGCCTGCCGCGCGCGCAAGGTGGCGCTGTCGGTGCCTTCGGCCATCAGGAAAACCCGTTCGGGGCGGAAGCGGTAGCGGCGGTGGAGGGCGAGCACCTCGTCCACATCCTCTGGCTGCGCGATCACGAACTTCAGGAACGCGCGCGGCTCGGTGGCCCATGCGTCGAGGCGTTCCGGCAGCAGCGCGAGGTCGGCCGGGTTGCCGCTATGCGCGAGCTTGGGGCTGACATTGTACTGGTCGACCCTGATATCGAGCCGCACCGGCGGGGCGACGGTGCCATTGGTCTCGATCTCCACGGCGATGTCGGGGAGGTGCGCCAGCATTTCGGCCAGCGCCGGGGCCTGCAACAGCGGCTCGCCCCCGGTGATGACGAGGCGGGTCTGGCCCAGCACGGCGATCCGCTCCGCCGTTTCGGCAGGCGAAAGCGTCACCTGATTGGCCTTGCGGTCAAAGGCGATGCCATCGCGGTGGGGCCGATTGTCGCCCTCGAACCGCCACGTATAGGCCGTGTCGCACCACGCGCAGGCAAGGTTGCAGCGCGACAGCCGCACAAAGGCGACCGGCATCCCCGCGCTCGGCCCTTCGCCCTGGAGCGAAGCGAAAATCTCCGGCCCGCCGGTGTCGTCGGTGGCGAGGGTGAGGTTCATTGGCCGACCTGTCGGGAAGTGGACAAAGGTGACACCATGTCACTTTCCCAACTTGAGGAAAAATTCTTCAAGATTAGCAGTCTGGTGACCAATGGATCACGCGGACGGACACGGGTTTCGCGCGCGAAAAACGGGGTGGGGTGACAGGACATGTCCGGCCTATGCCATGATTTGCAGGAGTAGGAAATTTCCTTGGC
>JAIEOM010000165.1 GCA_019750455.1 Sphingomonadales bacterium
GTGAGCATCCGCTCGACCGTCACGTAGCTGTCGCCCGCCTTGTCGGCGAGTTGTTCGGCTTGGTCGAGCAGGCGCACGGCATCATTGTCGAGGCCGGGGGTCGCCTGAGCGCCGCTGCCAGTGACAGCGGGGATCTTGGACAGTCCCGCATCCACCGCGGTTGCGGCAAGCGGCGCCTGCCCGCCCGCGCGCTGGATCAGACCGGCGGCCATGCCCTCGCTGTCTTCCAGCAGAGCCTTGGCGATATGCAACGGCGTGATGCGCTGGTGATTGAGGCGGATCGCGACGGTCTGCGCGGCTTGCAGGAAGCCCTTTGCTCGGTCGGTGAACTTTTCGAGATTCATGATCGTCTAACCCCTCCAAAGGTTACCGCCAGCAGATAGTGTTGCACAATAGCAACACAAGTCCCGGTCTCACAAAAAACCGCAGCGACAGGTGTGTTACTCGAATAGGTGGGTTCATTTCGCGCTCCTGACAAGGGGCCAGTTGCATCACCTGCAAGCCTTGACCTCCCCCCACCCTCGCGCGATGGAAGGCCCGCGCGATTTGGGAGAGAAATCCGTGGCAATCTGGGTGAAGCGCGGCGCATTTGCGCTGGCAGGTGTGCTTGTGCTGACGGTGGCGGGGCTTGCTGCCTGGGAGCCGTTCATGGCGACTGCCGCCGCTCCGCCTACCCCGCAGACCTATTCTGCCGAGATCATCCGGGACCGCTACGGTGTGCCGCACATCACCGGCAAGACCGATGCCGACGCGGCCTATGGCGTTGCCATCGCTCATGCCGAGGATGACTTCTTCACCTTGCAGGATGTCGTTGCCATGTCGCGCGGGCGCTACGGCGCGATCGCGGGAGCCGAAGGTGCGAAAGTCGATTATGTTTATCACCTTATCGACGCACGAGGCACGGCGGAACGGGAATACCCCAAGCTTCCCGCCGACACCCGTGCGCTGTTCGAAGCCTATGCCGCCGGGCTCAACCAGTATGCCGCCGAGCATCCGGATGAGGTGAAGCTCGCCAACCTCTTCCCCGTCGTCGGGATCGACGTTGCGGCGGGCTTTGCACTGCGCCAGCCGTTCTTCTTCGGGCTTGACGGCGTGATCGGCCCGCTGGTGGCCGGCGAGGACCTGCGCCGGGAACATGGCCCCGACATTCCCGGCTTTCCGCGCGCCGCCCTACCCGGTGCCGATACGGCGAAAATCGCCGCACCGAAACAGGCCCGGACCCTGGTTCTGCCGCTGGGCGAGGATGCCGAGCATCTTGGCTCCAACGCTTTCGCGGTCGCACCGCAAAAGGGCGGCGGGACCACCACTCTCATCTCCAATTCGCACCAGCCCCTGCGCGGCGGGGTGGCGTGGTACGAACTCGTGGTCGAAAGCGGCGAAGGTTGGCATTTTGCGGGCGCGAACTTCCCCGGATCACCCTTCCCATTCCTGGGCCATAACGAGCATCTGGGTTGGACCAACACGGTCAATACCCCGGACATGATCGACGTCTACCAGCTGGAACTCGACGAGACCGGCACCCGCTACAAGCTGGATGGCCAATGGCGCGATCTGGAGAGCGAATGGGTGACGCTGCCGGTCAAGATGGGCCCGATGGTGCTGCCGATCCGGCAGGAAGTGCTGCGCAGCGTGCATGGCCCGGTGATCCGCAACGAAAATGGTGCCTTTGCGGTCCGTTACGGCGGGATCGGGCAGTTGGAGCAGCTTGATGCGTACTACCGGCTCAACAAGGCGACCACCTTCGCTGAATGGGAGGCGCAATTGTCGCGCCTTGCCATTCCTTCGACCAATTTCGTCTACGCCGACAAGACCGGCACCATCGCCTATGTCTACAACGCCGCGATCCCCGCACGTCCCGAAGATGCGAAAGTCGACTGGAGAAGCGTGCTCCCCGGCGACCGCAGCGATCTGATCTGGCAGGGCGCAGTCGATTACAAGACCCTGCCCCGGATCGTGAGCCCGGCAAGCGGGTGGCTCTACAATTCGAACAACACCCCTTTCACCGCGGCCGGCAGCGGGAGCGATCTTGACCCTCAAGCGTTCTCGCCGGTGATGGGTATCGAACTCAAGCAGACCAACCGCTCGCGCCGCGCCTACCAGCTGTTGTCCGAGGCGGGCGTGCTCGATCGGGCGACTCTGGAGCGGATCAAATACGACACCGGTTATGCGCGCGAGGGCTATGTCGACCGGCTGTTTGACGGGCTGGAGGCGATGAAGGCAGCCGGTCAACTGGCGAAAGCGCGGGATCTGTTGCTGGGGTGGGATTTCACGTCGGACGGACAAGGCCCCGCCGATGCGCTTGCCATGCTGCTGATCCGCGACTTCATGGCCGCCGATTACAACAACAAGCCCTTTCCCGATGTGGGAGAAAAGCTGCAAGCTGCCAGCGAGCATCTGATGACGTACTTCGGTCGGCTCGACCCTCCGCTGGGCGATCTGGTGCGGCTGCGGCAAGGGGGCAAGGATCTGCCGCTTGACGGCGGTTCCGACACGCTGCGCGCCGCGACTACCTGGGACGTGGCCGAGGATGGCCGCCTCAGCCTCAAGCACGGGGACAGCTTCATCATGTGGATCGAATGGCAGCCGGGCCAAAGGGTTGCCTCGCGCTCGGTCCAGCCCTTCGGTGCAGCCAGCACCCGCCCCCGGAGTCCGCACTACACCGACCAGATGAAGCTGTTCGTCGAACACAGGCTGAAGCCTGTGCACTTCTGGCGCGATGATCTGCCGGCGCAAGCCAGCAGCCGCAAGACCGTCACCACCGCGCGCTGAATGGCGCACTCCCTTTCGTCCGATCCAACACCGGAGCCTTCGTCAATGACCCACCGTTTCGCTGCCGCCAGCCTTTCGGCGCTTGCCCTTGCGCTTGCCGCACCTTTCTCGCCAGCGTTCGCCCAGGCGAAACCCGCCCCCGCCAGCGCCGCGCCGCAGGCATCCGCCGATCTGCCCGCGCTGGTTGCGCAAGTGAAGATCCCCTATGAGCGGTTCCAGCTCGACAACGGCCTGACCGTGATCGTCCACGAAGACCGCAAGGCGCCCGTGGTCGGCGTGGCTGTGTGGTACAATGTCGGGTCAAAGGACGAACCCAAGGGACAGACCGGCTTTGCCCACCTGTTCGAGCACCTGATGTTCAACGGCTCGGAAAACGCGCCCGCTGACTACTTCCAGTACCTCGCCGAAATGGGCGCGACCGATTATAACGGCACCACCAATTTCGACCGCACCAACTACTTCCAGACCGTGCCCCGCCCTGCTCTGGAACGCGCGCTGTGGCTGGAAAGCGATCGCATGGGCTATCTCCTCGGCGCGGTCACGCAGGGCAAGCTCGATAACCAGCGCGGCGTGGTGCAGAACGAAAAGCGTCAGGGCGACAACCAGCCCGGCGGCCTCGTGTTCTACGAATTGCTGGCAACCCTGTTTCCCGAAGGCCACCCCTATCACCACTCTGTGATCGGCTCGATGGCCGATCTCGATGCCGCCTCGATGGAAGACGTGCGCAAGTGGTTCACCGACAAGTACGGCCCCAACAATGCGACGCTGGTGATGGCGGGCGATGTCTCGGTCGCGGAAGCCAAGGCCTTGGCCGAGAAGTATTTCGGCGCGATCAAGCGCGGCCCGGTCAACACGCCTGCCGCCGCCGAGGTGCCGGTGCTGGCCGAAAACGTGCGCAAGGTGATGAAGGACCAGGTCGCCACCACCCGCATCACCCGCTACTGGCCCGGACCGGGGATCACCGATGCCGATCTGACTGCCCTCAATGTCGGCACTGCCATTCTGGGCGGCCTTGCATCGAGCCGGCTCGACGAGGTGCTGGTGCGCGATGAACAGCTGGCGGTCGGCGTTTCGGCAGGCAGCAGCAATTTCCAGCGGGTCGGCCTGCTTTCGGTAAGCGCGACCGCCAAGCCGGGCGTGGATCTGGCGGCACTGGAAGCGCGGCTTGATGCACTGGTCGCGAAGTTCATCGCCGAAGGCCCGACCGAGGACGAAGTGCGCCGCGCCGCGACCAGCGGCCTTGCCAGCACCATTCGCGGTCTGGAGCAGGTCGGCGGGTTCAGCGGCAAGGCGGTGACGCTGGCCAATGGTGAGGTGCTGGCGGGCGATGCCTCGTTCTATGCCACTCAGCTCGAGCAACTCGCCAAGGTCACACCGGCCGAGGTCAAGGACGCGATGGCCCGCTGGATGACCCGCCCGTCGTTTACTCTGGTGCTGGAACCGGGCGCGCGCGACGCGACCTATCAGGAAGCCGCCTCGGTCGGCGCAGGCGCTGCCAATGCCTCCGAGCGCGACCGCGCGGCAGAGGCTCTGATCGTCACGGTCGAACGCCCCAAGCCCGCGATCGACACTGTCGCCAAGCTTGATTTCCCTGACATCGAACGCGCCACGCTCAAGAACGGGATGAAGGTCACCTACGCCCGCCGCACGACGGTGCCGGCGACCTATGTCGCCATGAGCTTCAATGCAGGCAGCGCTGCCGACCCGGCGGCCAAGAGCGGGCTTGAAGGCATGACCATGGGGCTGTTCACCGAAGGCACGGCCAAGCTCACCGGCCAGCAGATCGCAGAGGCGAGCGAGCGGCTGGGCGTCAGCATCGATGCAGGCGGCGGCGATGACCGCTCGACCTTCACCATGTCTGCGCTGACAGCAAACCTTGCCCCCAGTCTCGATCTGATGCGTCAGATCATGCGCGAGCCGGCCTTCAACCCTGCCGATCTCGAACGTGTCCGCACCCAGACGATCACCGGCATCCGTCAGGCGATGAAGACGCCGCAGGCGATCGCCCAGCGCACGCTCACGCCCGAACTGTTCGGCGCCGGCACGCCCTACAGCGGGGTCAGCACCGTCGAAAGCATCAGCAGCATCACCCGCGATGACCTTGTCGCCTTCAAGGACACGTGGATCCGTCCGGACAATGGCGAGGTCTTCGTCATCTCCGACAAGCCGCTTGCCGAGATCGTGACCGCATTGAACGCCGCGTTCGGCGACTGGAAGGCCCCGGCCGCGCCCAAGGGCACCAAGAACTTCGCCGCCAACCGCGTGGCGGACGGCGGTCGGATCATTCTCGTCAACCGCCCAAACTCGCCGCAGAGCTTCATCTTCGGTGCGCAGGTCACGCCGCTTGATGCCGGCGATGATGCCTTCGTCGCCTTCAACAGCGCCAATAACGCGCTGGGCGGCAACTTCCTCGCCCGGCTCAACATGAACCTGCGCGAGACCAAGGGCTGGAGCTATGGCGTGCGCGGCGGAGCGCAGGCGCGCGAGAACGCGGTGGTCTACGGCATTTCCGGCGGGGTGCAGGCTGACCGCACCGGGGACTCTGTCGCCGAAATGATCCGTGAAACCCGCGAGTTCCTGACCACCAAGGGCATCACCGCCGAAGAGCTTGAGCGCTACAAGGCGAACGATATCGGCGCACTGCCGGGTCGTTTCGAAACCTCGCCCGCAGTGCTTGGTGCGATGCAGAGCAATGCCCTGTTCGGTCGCCCGGACGACTATCAGGAAAAGCTCGCAGATATCTACACCGCCCAGACCACCGAGGCGCTGGATGCCGCCGCCCGTGCGGCGATCGATGCCGACAAGTTTGTGTGGGTCGTGGTCGGCGACGCCAGCAAGGTCCGCGCCCAGCTCGAACCGCTCGGTCTGCCGATCGAACAGCGCGAGATGGAAGGGGAGTGAGGTCTGGCGCGCTTCGGCCCGATTGCGGTTGAAGCGCGCTGACACTCGTGTAAATAGCGACGCCAGTTGAGCCGGGTCACCGATGGTCCGGACCTTTAGGAGGAGATGGATCATGTCCGTTGCAGGAACTTACAAGACCACCGTCAAGAGCCCGATGGGCGACCAGACCGGCACTCTCACCGTCGTGCCCGATGGCGACACCTTCTCGGGTTCGCTGGTCGGCAGCCTCGGCTCGATGGACATCGCCGGCGGCACCATCGAGGGCAACACCATCAAGTGGAAGATGAACATGGTCGTCCCCATGCCGATGACGCTCGATTGCGAAGCGACCATCGATGGCGACACGCTGACCGGTTCGGTGAACGCGGGCGCTTTCGGCGCCATGCCGCTGTCGGGCACCCGCGAGGGCTGATCGCCCGCGCTGACATTACGGCTTTCAAAAGGCCGCCGGGGTTCGCGCCACGGCGGCCTTTTTCATGGGGCAAGCGCGCCGGATAGGCTGGGTTCATGATCGCGCATTATGTCGCGGGGAGCAACAATCAGGGGAACACCGCGATGAAACTGCCCGCCGCTCTTGCCGCTGCTGCCGCAACCCTTGCCCTTGCCGCATGCACGACCATCCCCGACACGCACCCGCTCACGGCAAGCGAATGGCGGCTGGTGGCGATCGACACATCGGGCAGCACCACCACTCTCACCCCGGCGCTGCAAGCGCGTCACACGCTTGGCCTTCGCGATGGCGGGGAG
>JAIEOM010000276.1 GCA_019750455.1 Sphingomonadales bacterium
GACGATGATGATGGCGCAGCAGGCAGCGGCGGTGACGATGACGGCGGCAATGACGACATTACCGACGACCGCGACAACACAGACAATGGCGGGGACGATCTCGACGATGATCCCGGCCAGTGGCTGCTGGCCAGCGGCGAGACCGAAAAAGAACGCGCGGCGCTGGACGAACGCGACCGGATCGACACCGATGGCGACGGATTCCGCTATCGCCGGGGCGAATTCGTCGCGCTGGATCTGACCGCTGCCGACATTGCCGAACTCAAGGCAGGCGGTTTTACGGTGATCGCCAGCGAAAAGCTCGCTTCGGTGGAGGGCACGGTGCTGCTGCTGCGCGGTCCCGCCCAGCTCAGTGACGAGGCCGCGCTGGACGCGCTTGATGTGATCGCCGATCCCGACACCATCGGCTACAACCACCTGTTCGATAGCTCGGCAGTGCAGACCAAGCGTCGCAAGGCTGCCAGCGTCCCCCAGCGCGAGGCCTGCGGGTGCCAGATCGGTCTGATCGACACCGGCATTGCGACCGACCTTACCTATTTCAAGCATGTCACGTTGAGCCAGCGAGCCTTCAACGGCAAGGCCGCCGAGGCGCGCCTGCATGGCACCGCGGTGGCTCATCTGATGGCCGGGACCAAAGCCAATCCCGCCGCGCGCACCCGGATTTTCGTGGCCGATATCTTTGCCGGCCCGCGCGAAACCGCCGGGTCGAGCTTTGCCCTGATAAAGGCGCTCGATTGGCTGGCGGCGCAAGGCGTGCCGGTGATCAACATCAGCCTTTCCGGCCCCCGCAACCCGGCCGTGGCCGGCGCTATCGCCCGCATCACCAAGCGCGGCCACGTGATCGTCGCGGCCGCAGGCAATGATGGCCCCGCCGCGCCGCCGGTCTTTCCGGGAGCCTATGACAATGTCGTCGGGGTGACTGCGGTCGATTCCCAGAACCGGGTCTATCGCTATGCCAACCGCGGCGCCCATGTCGATTTCGCGGCGCGCGGCGTGGCCGTGCCGGCGATCGATGCCAAAGGCGACGTGCGCGACGCCACCGGCACGTCCTTCGCCGCTCCGCTGGTCGCAGCCCGGCTCGCAAGGCAGTTGGGCAAGCCCGATGCCGCCGCGGCGCAAAAGGCGATCCGCGCGCTTGAAGGCGAAGCGCGCGATCTCGGCCCGCGCGGGCGTGATCCGATCTATGGCGCCGGTCTGATCGAGGCCAATCCATGACCTGGAGCCTGCCTTCGATCACGGCCGCTGTCGGCGCAGTCGCTGTCGCCTTGCCCGCCCCCGTCCCGCTCCCGGATTACGAGCCCGGCGATGCTTTCGTCTTCTCCGATGGCCGGGTGGAACGGGTGATCGACACCGGCGACACACGCATGACATGGGCGGGCCTATCCGGCGCGAGCTACAAGCGCAGCCGCAACTTCGTGGTGCCGGTGCTGGAATGGCGCAGCGGACGGGCGACGGGGCGGCGCGAGGTGCACGGCAATCCCGATGCGCTCTGGCCGATCGGCAAGAGCAAGTCGGCGCGGTTCCGGGTGGTGACCGAGACCAAGGCCAACGCCCAGGCCGCGCCGCGCCGCTCGGTCAGCTTGTGGGTGTGCAAGACCGGCAAGCTGCGGCTCTTCACCGTCAAGGCGGGCACCTACGAGGCGATACCCGTCAAGTGCGACCGCTATTCCCCCACCACCATGCGCCTCATCGAACAGCGCGAGTGGGATTATGCCCCCGAACTTGGCCATTATGTCAGGCGCGTCACAGTCAACTACCTGCGCGGCACATCACGCACGGTCGAACTGGTGGCCGCCCTTTCCGGTGCCGCGGCCAGCAAAGCGAGGCTGACCGCGCTGGCCCGCGCAGCGCGCCAGGCGGACAAGGTGGGCGTGCGATAAGAGTTAGCCGGTGCCGCAGCCTGCCATGAAACAGGAATGACCGAAATCATCCGGATGTTCGCCCCGCCTCGCCGGGTCAGGCAAATCCGACAGATCCTTCGGTCCGGACAATCCCGAAACGATTGACGATGAATGGCCGGAAATCCCGGTTGGTGACAGTGTCGACAGCGATGAAAGTCGCCTCAGCAGCCTCGCGCTCCAGATCGAGGCGGACATAGCCCTGGTGCAGGTTGTCGGTCCAAACCACCTCGGGGATGTGATCGGCAAAAGCCATGTCGAGCGTGCGAGACAGCACCTCGCCAAACCCGCTTTCGACAAAGTCGCCCGGCGAGGTGATCCCGGCGGTGCCGAGTTCGATGCCTGCGGCGCGTCCGTCAGCGTCCTTCAGGCTGTTGGCCCAGAAGCTGTGGCTGTCTCCTGTAAGGAAGATGAGGTCGCCTGCCCCCGCCTTGCGTGACAGCGCGTAAAGCTGTTCGCGCGCCCAAGGGTAGCCGTCCCACGTGTCGGGGTAGAAGGGCAACCCTGCCCGGCCCTTGGCGGCAAGCACCTTGGCATTGTCCAGCGCGGCTCCCGCAAAGGGCGCGCCGGGTGCGTCGGGGTCGGGCAGAATGCCGAGCGCGACGAGATCGGGCACGTCGGTGCGCGCGATCGGGATGGCATTGCCGATCAGGCGCCACGGCTGCTTCGACGCGACCGATTGTTCGAGGCTGCGGGCGAGATCGGCCTCGCATTCGGGCGAGATCATGCGGCGTCCGGGGGCCTCCAGCACGTCACGGCGGAACCGGGCGACGCTATCGGCATCTGCGCCTTGCTCCAGCAGAGCGGCATAATCGACCTGCTGGCCCCGCGCGGTGTGACGGGTTTCGAGCGTCGTCAGGCTTGCCAGATCGCCGAAGCTGTAGCTGCGCCAGAACTGCATCCGCGTCGCCCCCGGGCGACCGAGCCACTCAGGCTCGCGCACGGGCATCCATTCGAAATAGGCGCGCACCGAGGCTTCGCGGCGCGCCTGCCACTCGCCCTCATTGGCCGGCTGGTGGTTCTGTGCCCCGTCCGTCCATGGGTTGTTGGCGCTTTCGTGATCGTCCCAGCAGGCGATGAAGGTGTGCGCGGCGTGCATCGCCTGTGCGCCGGCATCGGTCTTGTACTGCGCATGGCGGCGGCGATAGTCCGAAAGGCTGACGATTTCGTGCGCGGGATCGTGGCGGCGGCCCAGCGCCTTGGCGGCCTCGTCGCCCCAGCCGTCATGTCCGTATTCGTAGATGTAGTCGCCCGTGTGGAGCACGAAATCGACGGCCGCGTCGCGGGCGATCGCCTCGTAGGCGTTGAAGTGACCGAAGGCGAAGTTCGAGCAGGAAGCGAGCGCGATGCCGAGCCGTTCGAGCCGGCCGGTCGGCAGTGTCCGGGCGCGGCCGGTGGGAGAAACCTCGCTGTCGAGGCGGAAGCGATAATACCAGGTCTGCCCCGGTACGAGACCGGTGGCGAGCCATTTCACAGTGTGGTCGCGTCCGGGTCCGGTAATGACTTCACCTTTTGCGGCCAGACGCGAGAACGCCGGATCGGCGGCGACTTCGCATACCACCCTGACATCGCCCGAGGTCGTGACGCGGGTCCACAGGACAACGCTGGTCGCATCAGGATCGCCGCTCGCGACGCCGTGGCGGAAAGGCCCGTCCGGTGCGGCCATCGTCACATCGGACAGCGCGAGCGCGGCCGTTCCCGCAGCCATGCGGCCCAGCGTGCTGCGCCGGGTCAGCGGAAACGCCAAGGGATTGCGGATCATGGGGGCCTCGCTCGGGTTGCAGGAAGGGGCGGCAGGCGATGCCCCCGCCCCTTCCCCGATCATCAGAAGTCCTTGCGCAGGGTCACGAAGAACTGCTGCGGCGCACCGGCGAGAAGGGTCTGGTTGTCGCCCGCAAAGCCGAAGCCGTTCGAACCGATCGTGCCGACATATTCCTCGTCGAAGAGGTTGGTGACCGTGCCTTCGATTGCCAGCCCGTCAAGGAAGCGGTTTTCGCTGTTGAGGCGGAAACCGATCAGCGCATCGACCAGCACCCGCCCCTCGACCGAGCGGTCGTTGGAGAAGGTGAAGAACCGTTCCGAGGTGTAGTTGGCATTGCCGCGGGCGTAGAACTGTCCGTCGTCATAGGCCATTTCGAGGTTGGCAATGCTTTCCGGGCTGTCGACCACCGTGCGTCCGGCGATGCGCTGGACCACCACGCCCGACTGGTTGATCACGTCGTCGCGGTAGGTGTTCTCGTTGTAGGCGTAGCTGCCGGTCACGGTGAAGTTGGCGACCGGCTCCCACTGCATGCCGATTTCCGCCCCGATCGAGCGCACATCGCCAACATTCGAAAGCAGCGCGGCGTTGCCCACGATGCCCGGCCCCTGCGGGACGGCGAGCAGGCGGTTCTGGAAGTTGACGAGGTAGGCTGCGATCACGCCCGAAAGCTGACCCTCGCCGAAGCGGAAGCCGACTTCATAGGTGTTGGTCTTCTCCGGCTCGATCCGGTCACGCAGCGCGGCAAAGCCCGCGGCCGAAGTGGCGAAGGGACCTGTCGTTGCCGCTGCGGTGAAGGCGCGCTGGTTCTGCGTGAAGCTGGCAAACAGCTCGTTACCGCCGCCCAGCTTGTAGAGCACGCCGACCTGCGGGAGAAACAGGTCCTCGGCATCGATGTCGCCCAGAGCCAGCGGACCGGGGACGGGGTTGATCGGGGCGGCTTCAAGCTTCACCGACTGGCCCTTGAAGCCCGCCGTGATCGTGAAAGCATCGCTCACCTCCCACTGATCCTGCACCGCATACTGGAAGGTGCGGGTGTTGTAGGCGTTGTTCCATTGAGTGAAGAACGGGTTCGACTGGTAGTCCAGCGCGTTGGCACCCGGCACAGTCTGGCTGGTGCCCATGCTATAGAAGCGCCGGGCCTGCTCGAAGTCGTTGTTCTCATACCACAGATTGACGCGCACCGTATGAGCGCCAAGTTCAGCCACGAGATCGCCGAGCACGCCGATGCGTTCGATCTCGTATTCAGTGGTGCGGAAGCTGATCGGCAGGCCACCCGGGCTGGCGCGGTAAGGCGTGATCCACGAACCCTGACCTTTGTTGGTGTGCAGATAGGCCTGCACGCCCAACGTGACATTGTCCCCGATTTGCTGGTCAATCCGTGCGCTGGCGAGCCAGTCGCGGCGCAGGCCGGCGGCGTCGAAATAGGCATCGTCGACGGTGCGGATCGGGGCGGGATAGGTGGTGCCGAAAGTGTTCGGTGCGACCACAACGCCGGTATCACCGCGGTTGGCGCCAATGAAGGCAAGCCGCACCGCGAGCGGCCAATTGTCCGAGATGTTGTCCCAGTCATAACCAAGCCGGCCGATCATTTCCTGGCTGAGGTCCTGGTAATCGTTTTCCTTGCGATCGGAGAAATTCACGAAAGCGGTAAAGGTGGTCGAGGGCGAGAAATCCGCGACCAGCTTGGCATTGACCTGCGTCGAACGCTGGGTGCCGAAGCCCTTCCACTTTTCCGCATCGATGTGCGCGGCACTGATATAGGCCTTGAACCCGCCGAGGTCGCCGGTGTCGAGCGTGCCATAGGCGCGGAAGGTGTTGCTCTCGCCGTATGTGACGTTGCCCGCCACGCCGAGCTCATCCTGCGGTGCGCGGCTGAAGAATTCGAGCGTGCCGCCGAGGTTCGAGGTCGAAGCGGTGCCGAGCGCGCCCGCGCCCTGACTCACCCGCGTCGAACCGATATTGTCGGCGATGATTGCGCGGCTGATGTGGAGGCCGTTGGTATTTCCATAGCTCATGTCGCCCAGCGGCACGCCGTCGAGCGTGAAGCCGAGCTGGTTCTGGTTGAAGCCGCGCAGCGTGATGCGGGTCGACCATTCATAGACACCGAAAGGATCGGCCGACTGGAAATTGACGCCCGGCAGTTTGCGCAGCGCGATGAAGGGGCTCGAACCAGCGGTGGTCAGCTGGATGTCTTCGGCGCTGATCTCGGTCACCTGACGCACTTCGCCTTTGCCATAGACGATGATGTCCCCGCCGTCGGTGTTCGCGGTCTCGGTATCGGTTTCAGCGGCAAGGGTTTCGGCCTCGTTCTCGGCAGCGAAGGCCTGCACGGGAATGGCCAAACCGATGATCGCGGCGCTCGAGAGGAACGCGTGACGCAAGATTGAGGATTTCATGGAGTGCCCCTGCATGTGTTGTGGTTGCAGTCGCGGCGCCTAGGCCCGGTTTGTTGCGGTACGGTTGGATTTCGGTTGCACGGCAGCGACAGAACAATGACGCTTGTCGGACGTTGCGCCGATACCACACACCCTGTCTCTCAGAGCCGTTGCGCTTGCATGCATCCCGCAGCGATCAGAACCCGCCTGACCCCGGAGCGATCATGTCGGGCGCGAATTGATCCATCGGACAAAGCGCGGGCGAGGTCACTGGCGCCAATGCAGGCGGTGATATCGCACCCGTCTACCGCTCCGCAGCAACCGCGCGCTCGTCGCGCGAAGCACAGGCCGAGTGCCGGATCCCAGCCCATTCGCATCATGACCGATGATGGAAAGCGTGGCGGAGAGGGTGGGATTCGA
>JAIEOM010000137.1 GCA_019750455.1 Sphingomonadales bacterium
TCCTCCAGATCGTGCATCCGGTCGGCGAGCAGCGGATCGTCGATCTCGCGCATCCGCATCCGGGTGTGCTGCTGCACACGCTCGATCGCGGCTTCGGCGGTCAGGCCGGAATCGATCGCCTCGTTGATGCGCCGCGACCAGCCTTCGTCGTAAGCGAACATCTTGTAGGTCTCGAGCACCTCCTCGTGCTCTCCGCCCACGCCGAATTCGGCCTGGCTGGCGAGGCTGTCGATCTGCTCGCGCATCTTGTCGAAGGCGCGGTAGACCCGCTGGCGTTCGGCCTCGGTATCCTCGGCCATGACCTGCGTGATCTCGACACGCGGCTGGTGGTAGACCGCAACGCCCGCACCCAGCCCCTTGACCAGCGTCAGACCGGTCAGGCTCTGCGGCCCGGTCTGCTCCTCGGTCAGCCCGCGCGCTTCTTCCTCATCGACCAGTTCGGCGTTGGCGATCAGTTCGGACAGCACCATCGCGGTGGTCTGGAGCGCCTCGATCTCGACCTCTTCGTAGCGGCGCGGCTCGACATGCTGGACGCACAGCACGCCCACCGCACGCTCGCGGTAGACGATCGGCACGCCGGCGAAGGAGTGGAACTTTTCCTCGCCCGTTTCGGGGCGGTACTGGAAATCGGGGTGGGCCTTGGCCTCGGCCAGATTGAGCGTTTCGACCTTCTGGGCAATCGCGCCGGTCAGGCCTTCGCCAATCGCCATGCGGGTGACGTGGACCGCGCTCTGGTTGAGGCCGCGGGTGGCGAAGAGTTCAAGCATCCCTTCGCGTAGCAGGTAGATCGAGCACACCTCGCTGGAGAGGCATTCCCCGATGATTTCAACCACCTGATCAAGCTTGGCCTGCGCGTGCAGGCGCGAGGCCATAACTTCTGTCAGGCGGGTCAGGATCTGGCGGGCGGCGGCGGCGGCGGTCATACTTTCAAGGGTGTATGCCGACCGCGCGGCAAATGCAAAAGGGGCATTCGTCCGATGGCGCCGCCCCCGCTACGCCAGGGCGTTACACCCCGGCGATTTCTTCCTTCAGTCGCAGCTTCTGCTTCTTCAGGGACTGGATGGTCGCGGTGTCAGGCACGGGCCGGGCCATTTCCTCGCGAAGACGGGCTTCGAGCCCGGCGTGCTTGGTCTGGAGGGCGTTGAGGTGGGAAGACACTGCGGTCGATGCCATAAGGCGTTCTCCTGTCTAAGCGGGGGGATGCCCCCGGGCAGGCGACTCGGCGCAGATCGCGGCCGGGCCGCAGGTTCGTAAGAACCACAAGCAGGCTAGGATGCAAAGCCCTGACGAAACCTTACGCGGCACATGCGTAGCGGCGTGCGGCGAACCGTTGCCCTCAGGCGCACCGGCATGCGGGGCGGGAAATATTGCGCGTGGCATCTACCAAAACGCGGCGGGAACGCGTAGCTGGGCCACGCATTGGGGCGGCATAATCGCACCGGCAAAAGAGGGATCGGGGGCAGCAGATGACCGAGCAGGAGCTCAGGAAAAAGCTCGAATTGCTCAAGACAGAGCATCGCGATCTCGACGCCGCGATCGCCGCGCTGACGGAAGCGGCGCGTGGCAGCATGTCCGCAGACATGCTCCAGATCGCCCGGCTCAAGAAGCGCAAGCTGCGCCTGAAGGACCAGATCGCGATCATCGAGGATACGCTGCTGCCCGATATCATCGCCTGAGCTTGCGATGTCCTGATGCGGTCCTGCCCCGCTCCAGACCCCCTCTACACCCCCTCCTGCCCCCGCTTGCCCCCCCTTTTGAGGGCGCTTTTCTGCGTGCTTCACGTGAAACATCGCCGCACGCATGGTTAGCGGATCGTCAATTCTGTATCCGCGCGGGACGAGAGGCAAAAATTGCTTGGAAAGTAACCATGAGGATATGGCGGGGCGCACAGTGGCGGCGTAGTCTGGCGCGCTATGGCTCGCACCACCAATCTTTCGCGCCCGATCATCGAGGCGCTCTACACCGACGCGCTGATCCTCGCCGATGAAGTGCGCGCGGTGTTCGCGGCCGGCACGCGCGAGCCGATCGCGGGGGAAGACGCCTTCGTGCGCCTCGCCCTGTCGACCGAGGGGCTCAAGACCACCACCCGGATGATGCATGTTCTGGCGTGGCTTCTCAACCAGAGAGCGTTGTTTTCAGGCGAACTTTCGGAAAATCAGGTGCGCCTCCACGGCGCTCTGCCGCCGGATCGCGGGTCGGACGAGGCGCAACTCGCGCTGCTGGAGCCGGAAACCCGCGAACTGATCGCCGACACGGAAAAGCTCCACCAGCGCATCGCCCGGCTGGACGACACATGGCGCCACCACCTGGCGGCGCCCTCCCCCGCCCGTGCCTTTCAGGACCGTATCGGGCGGGAACTCGGGCGGCTGGGTTAAGCCGCGCTGAGCGCCTTCTTCCACGCCGCCAGCCGCGCCGCGCGCACATCCGCCGCCATTGCGGGCTCGAAGGTCGCGAGCCGCCCGCGCATCGTCTGGCAGGCACTCGCCAGATCGGGGTAGAGCCCCGCCCCTGCCGCCGCCAGCATCGCCGCGCCGAGCGCGGTCGTCTCGACGAAACCGGGCCGCTCCACGGGGATGCCGAGCATGTCGGCAAGGTCCTGCGCCATCCAGTCGTTGGCCGACATCCCGCCGTCGATCCGCAGGGTCTGCCACGGCGCGCCATCGGCGGTGTAGGCGGCGGCGAGATCGTGGGTCTGGTGCGCCATCGCCTCCAGCGCCGCGCGCGCCAGCTGCGCCTTGCCGCTCGCGAAGGAGAGCCCGGCGATCACCCCCCGCGCCTCGGCCTGCCAATGCGGCGCACCGAGGCCCGATAGCGCCGGCACGATCACCACCCCGCCGCTGTCCGGGATCGAGCGCGCCAGCGCCTCGGTCTCGGATGCCACCTCGACAATGCCGAGCGAATCCCTGAGCCACTGGACAAGGCTCCCCGCGACGAACACCGAACCTTCGATGGCATAGGTCCGCGCACCGTCGATCTGGGTCAGCACCGTACCGAGCAGGCGGTTCTTCGAGCGCGGGATGCGACTGCCCTGACAGGTCAGCACGAAAGCGCCGGTGCCATAGGTCGCCTTGGTCTGGCCGGGCGCGAGACAGCCCTGCCCGACGGTCGCCGCCTGCTGGTCGCCCGCAAGGCCGGTGATCGGGATGCTGCGGCCGAACAGCTCGGGCGCAGTCATCGCTAACGGCCCCGCCATGTCGACCACGCCGGGAAGCGCCGCCCGCGCCACGCCGAACAGGTCGCACAGCCCTTCATCGAACTGCGCATCCTCCAGCCCCATCAGCAGCGTGCGGCTGGCGTTGCTTGCATCGGTAACATGCGCTGCGCCGCCAGTGAGCTTGAACACCAGCCAGCTTTCGACCGTCCCGAAGGCGAGCGTGCCCTTGTCCGCCGCCGCGCGCACCTCCGGCACATTGTCGAGCATCCAGCGCATCTTGGTGCCGGAGAAATAGGGGTCGAGCAGCAAGCCAGTGCGCTCCTGCACGCCTGCCTCGTGGCCCCCTTCGCGAAGCTCGGCACAGAACGGCTCGGTGCGGCGGTCCTGCCAGACGATCGCATTGGTGAGCGGCTCGCCGGTCTGCCGGTCCCACGCCACCACGGTTTCACGCTGGTTGGTGATGCCGATGCAGGCAATGCTCGCCGCCCCACCCGCCTTGGGGACAACATTCTGCGCGCAGGCGAGTGTCTTGTCCCAGATCTCGCGCGGATCGTGTTCGACCCAGCCGGATTGCGGGTAATGCTGGGTGAGCGGCTCCTGTGCGGAGGCGACCAGCACGCCGTCACTGGCAAACAGCATCGCGCGGGTGGAGGTCGTGCCTTCATCAAGCACGAGGATGTAGTCGGACATGAAAACGCTCTCCCGTTTTGCCGCTTCCTAGCCGGAGCGCGCGCGCGAAGTCGAGATGCCGCAAAGCCGACTCCCCCGTCCCGGGCTCGACCCGGGACCCAGCCTCTTTCCTTCTTGCCGCAATCAAAAGGCAGCGGGGCCCCGGATCAAGTCCGGGGCGGGGTTGCCCTGAGACCATCGCGGGGCCATGTGTCCCCCCATGGTCACCATCCCCGAAAAGCCTTGGCCCACCGGCCTTGCCGAAGATGTCGAGCCGCTGGTGCGGCGCGTGCTGGCGCCCAATCCCTCGCCCTACACCTTCACCGGCACCCAGACCTATGTCGTCGGGCCAGCGGACGGGCCGGATTGCGCAGTGATCGATCCCGGGCCGGACGAGGCCGAGCATATCGAAGCGATCATTGCCGCAATCGCAGGCCGCAAGGTGCTGGCGATCATGTGCACCCACACCCACCGCGACCACTCGCCCGCCGCCGCGCCGCTGGCGGCACGCACCAGCGCGCCCATCGTCGGCTGCGCACCGCTGATGTTGCAGGTCGCCGGCCCACGCTCGGACGAGGCCTTCGATCCCACCTATGCGCCCGATCGCGTGCTGCTGGACGGCGAGGCGATGCGCGGCACCGGCTGGACTCTTACCGCCGTCGCCACGCCGGGGCACACCTCTAACCATCTGTGCTTCGCGCTGGAAGAGAGCGGCGCGCTGTTCACCGGCGATCACGTGATGGGCTGGTCGACCAGCGTCGTCATTCCGCCCGATGGGGACATGGGCGATTACATGGCGAGTCTGGAAAAGCTGATGGCCCGGGATGATCTGCGCTATCACTCGGCCCACGGTGCGGCGATCGAGAAGCCCAAGCAATTGGTGCGGGGCATGATCGGGCACCGCCGCCAGCGCGAGAACCAGATCCTGCGCCTGCTTGGCGAGTCCGCGCGCCCGGTAAGCGGCTTCATCCCCGAAATGTACAAGGGGCTGGACGAACGCCTGATCGGCGCTGCGGAAATGAGCGTCACCGCGCACCTGCTCGATCTTGAAAAGCGCGGGGCGACGCGGCGTGACGGGGATGTCTGGCGGATGGCCTGACCCGGCGATCGCTTGCACTTGCAAGCGATCCGTGATCCACTCTCCTGCAGGGACGCGCTTCGGATGGGGGGATCATTCCGATGGCAACACTGGCATCGACCGGACGGACTGTAGAAGGCACGCGTTTCTTTGTTGTCATGACGCTGGTCATGGCAGTCACGATCATCGCCGGCTTCAGCTTTCACCTGCTGATGGGCCGGTCAAGCTTTGCCGAACCGGCGACAGTGCATCTTCACGGCGTACTGTTCATGGGCTGGGTCGGGCTCACCATGGCGCAGGCGCTGAGCATCGCGAGCGGCAATGTCACGTTGCACCGCCAGCTGGGACGGGCAGCCTATATCGCCATTCCGGCAATGATGGTGGCGGGCACCGCAGTGATGCTCCATTCCGCTCAAGCGCGAGGCGGACCGTTCTTCTTCGCCATGAACGAATTCGTGATCAGCAACGCGATGGGGCTCTATTGCTTCGGCGGGCTCGCCCTGTGGGCCCTGCGCGTGCGACGGCATCGTGGCTGGCACCGGCGGCTGATGCTGGTGGCGATGAGCATCCTGACTGGACCGGGACTGGGGCGGATCATCCCTGCGCCGCTGTTGATCCCCTATGCCTGGCCGATCTCGATCGCGCTGACGTGGATCTTCCCGCTGATCGGCATGTGGGTCGATTGGCGCAGGCATGGCTGGGTGCATCCGGCGTGGTGGTGGGGCATGGGGATCAACGTGGGGGTCTTCGCGCTCTCGATGGTCATCGCCTACTCTTCATGGGGCTACGCCTTCACCGAGTGGGTGGTAGCAGGCACGCCGGGGGCCGGGCGCCCGATGGCCCCGTTCCTGCCGCCGGGCTTCACGATGTAGCTTTTTGCTCGATAATCGCGGGTCAGCGCCTATATCGGCGGCACTTCGAGTTTACGGGGATGCGACCATGAGCCTGCTGACCAAGAACCCCACCGGCGCCGATCTGCTCGCCGAGATCGACCGCCTGCGCAAAGAACGCAATGCGGTGATCCTCGCGCATTACTACCAGACGCCGGACATTCAGGACATTGCCGACTTCGTGGGCGACAGCCTCGAACTCTCGCGCAAGGCGGCGGCGACCGATGCGGACGTGATCGCCTTCTGCGGGGTCAAGTTCATGGCGGACACGGCCAAGATCCTCTCGCCCCAGAAGACCGTGATCCTGCCCGACATGGACGCCGGGTGCAGCCTTGAAGACAGCTGCCCGCCCGAGAAATTCCGCGCCTTCCGCGAAGCCCACCCCGATCACATCGCGCTGACCTACATCAACTGTTCGACCGAGGTGAAAGCGCTCTCGGACGTCATCGTCACCTCGTCCAGCGCCGAGACGATCCTCGCCCAGATTTCGCCCGAACAGAAGATCATCTTCGGCCCCGACCGGCACTTGGGCGGCTATCTCGCGCGCAAGTTCAACCGCGAGATGCTGCTGTGGCCCGGCGTGTGCATCGTCCACGAGGCGTTCAGCGAAACCGAACTGCTGAAGCTGAAAGAGCAATACCCCGGCGCCCCCATCGCCGCGCACCCGGAATGCCCGCCGACGATCATCGACCACGCGGATTACGTGGGCTCGACCAGCGGTATCCTGAGCTTCGCCAAGACCTTCCCCGGCGACACCCTGATCGTCGC
>JAIEOM010000055.1 GCA_019750455.1 Sphingomonadales bacterium
CGACCCCGTTTGAGACAGTAGAGATTGTTTGCGCACGCTGCTGCAACCGGCATACTGAAGATGCCAATGAATGAGATCTATCTGATCCGCCACGGTGAAACGGAATGGAACGCTCAGGGCCGTTTCCAAGGAAAGCTGGATTCAGCCCTTACTGACACTGGCGTTCAGCAAGCCGCAGCTATCGGTAGATGCCTCGCTGGGTTGGACCTCTCAGTCGATGCATTCGTCTCTAGCCCGCTGGGAAGAACGCGTCAGACAGCAGCAATCATTGCTGGAAGCGCGCAACTTCCTGCTGCTCAATGTGATGACCGTCTCGGTGAGGTGTCGTTGGGCTCATGGGATGGTTTGACGCACATCGACATCGATGCACAGTGGCCCGGATTGCTCGATGGATCGACACCGTTCGACTGGTTCTTCAGGTCGCCCGATGGCGAGACCTATGAATCCGCTTTCCGGAGAGCCGAATGCTGGCTGGAGGAACGGCAGGGTGTAACCGTCGCCGTGTCACACGGGTTGATCAGCCGGATCATCCGAGGTGCATACAGCGGGTTGTCCGAGACAGATGCATTGAGCCTGCCGGTCCCTCAGGACGTTATCTGGAGACTCTCCAACGGTCGGATTGAGCCCGTTGTTGTCGATTGAACATCAGCCGCATAACTGGCGCGCGAAGCTGAGAGTCGCCATTCAGCCCCCACCCAGTCCCGGACGTTCTGATCTCACTCCGCAAACCCCAAAAGCAGCCGCTCCCAACGCGCCGCCCGAACCCCTATTCCGCCGCCTGCCGCTGCTCGGCTGCGAAAATCGCCACCAGATCATCGTCGCTGGCTTCCACGAGCCGCTTCACCCACTGGTGGAAGACCTGTCCGCCCTTCTCGTTGCGGCCGAACAGCACCTCTTTCATCAGGCCTGACGCGAGCGCCTGTTGCTGGCGCTTGCCGGTGGCGTAATCCTCGTCGCGCACCACGATTTCGAGGAAGTTGAACTGGTCGTGCGCGGCCTGGACCTGCTCCGGGGTCTCGGGCTGGTTTTCCATGACGTAGTACTGGGTGGTGTAGCTCTCGCCCACCTTGTCGCCCGGGAACAGCTGGCTGATCATCGCCCCGCGTTGCCCGCCGCCGTAAAAGCTGGCGATCGAGATGTGCGGGAAGATCGTCCACACACCCTGCACCAGCACTTCCTGCGGCAGCTGGTCGTCGGTCATGGCCTCGAGGTCCATCTGCTGGTCGTCGTCCCCCTGCACCTTGATCGCGAACTTCGACGGGGTCGAGAGGCGCTGGTGCGGGCCGAAGGCGAAGTAGTTGGCGCGGTTGTAGAAATCCGCCCCGAAGGTGTCCTTGTGAAGCACCGGCAGGTGGTAGAAATCGAGATAGCCGTCATAGGCCGTCTTCCAGTTCGGACCCGCGAGCGTGCGCTGCGAAAACAGCGTCCAGCCCTCGAATTCGAAGGCCTTGAGCAGCTCGTCATAGCCGCACAGGTAATCGGCAATGGAGAGCCTGGAGTGCGGATCGAGCGTCACCCAGATCAGCCCGGCATTCTCGTAGACCGGGAACTTCGTCAGGCAGTGCTGGCTCTTGTCGATCTTGCCGAAATCCTGCGGGGACGCGACGCCGATCAGGTCGCCATCGGCCTTGAAGGTCCAGCCGTGATAGCCGCAGGTGAAACGGCTGGCATTGCCGCAGCCGGCGGCGAGCGGGTTGCCGCGGTGGGTGCACATGTTGAGGAAGGCGCCCATGCTGCCATCCTTCTGGCGGCTGAGCAGCAGCGGCACGCCGCAGATGTCCATCGCCTTGAAGTCACCGGGATTGGGCAGTTCGCACGAAGGCGCAACCATCAGCGGCAGGCGGCGGAAGATCTGCTTCTTCTCGGTCTCGAACACTGCTTCGTCGGTGTAGGCGCTCGCCGGAATGCGCACGACATCATCGGCATATTCCATCGTGTCGGCTGCGCCGTGGGCGACCAGATTGCGGGTCATTTCGACCAGCGTTTCGCGTGACATGGGCAATTCCTCTCCCGGACTCTCGCAGGCAGCATCCTCTCCCGGGACCGCGGCGGCAATGCTCACTTTTGGCAAAGCAGAAGGGGCAGGCCATCGCTGGCCCGCCCCTTCCTTTTCCCCCTGTCAGGCGCGGATCAGAACTTGAAGCTGACTTCCGCGAAGACCTGACGACCACGGTTCTGGGTCAGGATGATGTCATCGCCGCCCACCGGCAGGAACGGACGCCCGCCGCTGGTGATGGCGAAGATCTTGTCAGTCAGGTTCTGCGCCACCAGCGAAAGCTTCCAGTTGCCATCCGGATGGCCGATCGAGACGTTGGCATCCAGCAGCCAGAAGCTCGGCTGGACATAGTCGTTCAGCGTCGCCTCGTCGGTGATGTAGCCATCATTGTAGGCCGCGTTGCCTGACAGGAACAGCTCGAGGCTGTCATTGATCGGCACCGTCCAGTCAGCCGCGATGTTGCCGGCCCATTCCGGCGCCTGGCTGCCACGGCGACCATTGAGGTCGACAAGGCCGCCCGCCCCGCCGGGCTGGAGGAACACATCGGTGTACTGTGCATCGAGGTAGGACAGGTTGGCCGACAGGCTCAGCCCGTCAACCGGGGTCCGCCAGCGGCTTTCCAGATCGACACCCTTGGTGGTGAGTTCGCCCGCGTTGCTGGTGACGAACTGGATCGTCACCGCGTTGAAGTTCTGCACCTGAAGATCGGTGAAGACATAGTAGAACGCGGTCGCATTCAGGGTGAAGTCGCGGTTGGCCCACTGCGACTTGAAGCCGACTTCCCCGCCGATCGCCTCTTCGGACTGGAAGATCAGCGAACCGAAATTGCCGCTCGCCGCCGCCTGGCTGAGGCTGTTGGAAGGCAGCGCTGAGTTGTCGATCCCGCCCGACTTGAAGCCGGTCTTGAACGAGGCGAACAGGTTGAGATCCTCGTTCGCCTTGTAGCGCAGGGTGACTTCCGGCGAGAAGTTGTCATCGGCGAAGTTGATCGGGCCCGAGAAGAAGCCCGGCCGCACGAAGGCAGGCCCCTGCAGGAAGGTGTGGACGTAGGGGACCGAGATGGTCTGGACCTTCTTTTCGTCGGTCCAGCGCACGCCGCCCGACAGTTCGAGCTGGTCGGTGATGTCCCACATCAGGCTGCCGAAGAACGACAGGGCTTCGGTCTTGGTTGTGTGGATCTTGTCCCAGTCATAGGTAAAGCCGGTCACCGGGTCAGGCCCGAGGAACGAGATGTTCACGCCCTGCTGCGAGGTATCGAACACGAACTTGCGGTCTTCGTAAAAGGCGCCGAGCATGAAGTTGATCGGCCCGTCGAAATCCGAAGCAAGGCGCAGTTCCTGACTGAACTGTTCGAGCTGGTTGATCGGGTCGGAAGCGCCTGCGCCGCCCGGCAGGCGGGTGCCGTTCGGACCGGGCAGGAAGCCGCCGTAGGAATAGATGTCGTAATCGATCGCATCCATGTTCAGCAGGCCGCTGACCGAAGTCAGGGTCAGCGTGTCCGACAGGTCGAGATCCCATTGCAGGCGACCGAACCAGATTTCGGTTTCGCCGAAAGGCACGCCGCGGCGGCCGTTGGCAGGCGAATTGCCCGGGACCGGCCCGGACAGCGGCCCTGCCGCATCGGTGAGGTAGTAACGCTGGTCGAAGGCGTTGCAATCATAGCCCGCAGGGATGGTGACCGCACCGCCAAGCAGCACGATCGGATCGGCCCGGCCATTGGCGCCGCAGAACACTTCGCCCGTGCCGATCGCGCCGTCGTTTTCGTTCTTGGTGTATTGCAGCTTGAAGTTGGCGCGGAACCGGTCGGACGGGTTCCAGTCCAGCGTCAGGCGGCCGATGAAGTCGGTCAGCCCGCGTTCCTGGTTCACCGCCGGGGTGTTCGCCTGCATCAGCTGGAATTCGTCGATGTCGTTGAACTGCGCGGCGAGGCGGATGCCCAGCGTGTCGCTGATCGGGCCGGAGATGTAGCCCGAGAGGAGGTAACCCTTCTCTTCGAACTCATAGTTGGCGCGCATCCCGACTTCCCAGCTGGAGGTGGGGTTGGCGGACCGCAGCGACAGCACGCCGGCGGTCGCCGATTTGCCGAAGAACAGCGATTGCGGGCCGCGCAGCACGTCGATCTGCTCCACATCGAAGAAGCCGGCCTGCACGAGGCGCATCGAGGAGACGACCACGCCGTCATATTCGAAAGCGACCGCGGAATCGAAGGCTGCCGAGATGTTCGACGAGCCGACGCCGCGCAGCGAGAGCTGGCCGCCCGAACCCGACCCGCCGACCTGCACGTTGAGGGTCGGCACGCGGCTGACCACGTCGGCGACCTGGTCGATATTGTACTTCTGAAGGGTGTCGCCGCCGATCGCGGTGACGGTGACGGGGACTTCCTGAAGGGTTTCGTTCTGGCGGCGGGCCTGAACGACGATCACCGGAATGTCGCTCGCCTCAGGCTCTTCGGCGGCGGCATCCTGCGCGAAGGCGGCGCTTGGCATTGCGGCAAGTCCGGTCAGCGCGGCACCGCACATCAATGCGCGGCGCATCGCGGAGCCAGATGCATTTCGGGCACGAAGCATATTCATGGTCCTCTCTCCCCATCGGGCCGCAGTTTCCCCGCGCACCCTGTTATTCCCCAACCCGTCGGCGCGTCTCTCCTCACGCCTTTCGGTATGTCTTGCAGGTGTATGGTGCGGCGGCGCGCACGCCATCAGCAAAAGCGATAGTGAGCCTGCCAATCTGCGACATTATCGCCACAGCGCCCGCAGAACCGCGATGCCGTAACGTCATTCGGCCGCCTCGCGGGCCTGCGCACACTCGCGTTCGGCCTGGGCGCGGCGCGGATCATTGGGCCATATCCATTCCGGCCCGATCACCGGTTCGACCCTGAGATGCGCGGGGATGTTGTCTGCCCCGATCATCGCATCAAGGCTCTGGTGAAAGGCATAGATCCGCGCCTCCTGATAGGACAGCGGCACGCTGCGGAAGGCCGAACCCTGCATCGAATGCTGGATCGCCTCGCCGAACTGGGTGTCTTCGAGGATGATCGGACTCATCTGCCGGCCGTTCGGCTGGCTTGCGTCCGGCACGGTCCACAGGTCGGGTGCGGGTTCATCGCCCCAGTCCAGCGCCATCGTCACCAGTTCGAGCCGAGTCGTCGTCAGCGAGGTTGGCCAGAACAGCAGCGGCGGGACGAAGTAGTTGGAGAGCGGGCTGACCCAGTTGGGAAACAGCGTGTAGCTCTGGGTGCAGGTCCGCCCCAGTTCGCCGACGGTCTCGATCTGGCGCCAGCCCGGCGGCGAATCGATGGCGCGCACATGCTCGCGGTCGGTCTGGCGCGGCGGGGGCGCGAGCATCCGGGCGTGGCCGTTGGGGTAGATGGTGTTGTAGTTGCGGGTGGAGTCGACCAGCGGCGCGACCGTGTTCGGGTGGATGAAGGGCACATGGTAGACTTCCATGTTGGCCTCCATCGCGACCTTCCAGTTGCACTGGAGTTCGAAGCTGTGCCGCGCTGCCAGCCGGATGCGGTCGAAGGCGAATTCCTCCCACTCGCGGGCGATGGGGCCCAGCCAGTCGAGCAGCGGCATGGCTTCATGATCGAAGTTGACGAAGATCACCTTGCCGAACAGCTCGCAGCGCACCGGCAGCAGGCCGCGGCACGACAGGTCGAAGTCCGCCGGAAAATCGCGCCGTTCGGGCACGCCCACCAAGCTCCCGTCGGTCTTGTAGGTCCAGTTATGATAGCCGCACATCAGGCGGCTGGATTTGCCGCGGTCCTCGGTCACCACCGGCGCGCCGCGGTGGCGGCAGGTGTTGTGGAAGGCGCGCACCACCCCGTCCATGCCGTGGACGATCACGATGGGATCGCCGGCATTGTGCCAGCGCATGTAGCAACCCGGCTCCGGGATCTCGTCGAGGTGCCCGGCGAACAGCCACGACTTGCGGAAGATGTGCTGCTGTTCGAGCGCGAAATATTCCGCGCTGGTGTAGCGGCCTGCGGGCATGTCGGGCAGGGCGGGGAAGCCTTCGGGCGGGGCGGTGCGGCGGCCTTCCCACTCCATCATCGCCTTCAGCCGCTCGACTTCGGCAGCGTCCATCATCGCGCTTCTCCCTCGGGCGGGAGAATACATCGCCCCGCGCCAGCAGCGCCCTCGCGCTTTCGACAGTGGTCGCGCCGTCCCCGCCCGATAGGCTGGCCGCACAGAAGAACGCTTTTGGGAGAGAGCACGATGGCGGGACGGGTAGCGGGCAAGGTTGCGCTCGTGACAGGGGGCGCGATGGGTCTGGGCAAGGCCGATTGCGAGGCACTGGCGCGCGAGGGCGCCAAGGTGATCGTCACCGACCGCGAAGTGGAGCTCGCCCATCAGGTGGCAGACGCGATCGGCGGCGATGCCATGGCATTGGATGTCACCAGCGAGGAGCAGTGGATCGAGGTGATGCGCGCGGTTCAGGAGCGCCACGGCGGGCTCGATATCCTCGTCAACAATGCGGGCAACGTGATCTTCGAGAGCATCGAGGATTGCAGCCTCGACCACTTCAGGCTGCATCTCGACATCCACGTGGTCGGGACCTTCCTCGGATGCAAATACGGTGTGCCGCTGATGAAGCACCGTCACGAGAAAGTGGGCGG
>JAIEOM010000254.1 GCA_019750455.1 Sphingomonadales bacterium
GCCGATATTCAGCCGGGTGCGGGCGGCGGTGATATCCTCGCGCATCAGCGCGGCGATGTCCTGATGGGCGATCTTGGCCGCGGCGCGGCCGAGGCGGCGGCCTTCTCTGATCGCGGCGAACAGCGGCGCCTTTGTGCCGCTCACCTTGCCGATCTGGCGAGCCCCGGCATAGGCGATGAACAGGATACCCTTGTTGTGGTTCTGCTCGTAGGAAAAGCCGAGCAGGCTCGCCTCGCCCAGCGCATCGCGGCCATAGCCGGTCAGCACGTGGAACAGATCATGCGTGTCGCGCAGGCGGTCGAAATACCACTGGGTCTGGTCCTTGGGCAGGCTTTCGGGCGGCGCCCACTTGTGACTTTCCGCGACAAGCCCCGCCGCTGACAGCCCTTCGCGCTTCATGAAGGCGATGTAATGCGCGGCGACCGTTTCCGGCCCGCAATCGGCCCAACGGGCGTGATCATCGAGCATTGCGGGGATGTTGGTCCCTTCCGCCATCAAGCGTTGGCCTTCTTCCGAACGGATGAAGCTGTGCGCCTGCGCGTGGATTTTCCGGCCCTTGGTCGCCTCGATGATGTGGAACACCTGTTCGGTGTCCTCCTTGTTCTCGACCAGCTTGCCGAAGTGGTGGAGCACCTTGAAGGGATGAAAGCCCGAGGTCTTGCGGTCTGGGGCAACCAGCGGAAGATCGGTGACAGCCATCGTGTAACGTCCTTGGCACGATTCGCGAATTTGCATCGTGCGCAGCTATTAACATGCGTGTCAGTTTATAGTCCATTATCCATCGAGACAGGACCGCCCCCGAATATGACCGCCCCCGAAACGCTGCCGTACACGCTCGAACCACTCCCAGACGCGGAAGCCATTGCCCGCGCCCGGGCGCTCGCCGCGCTGCTGCGGGAACGGCGCACCTGCCGGTGGTTTTCTGCTGCGCCGATCCCGCGCGCGGTGATCGAAGCGGCAATCGATGCCGCCGGCAGCGCACCTTCGGGTGCCAACCACCAGCCCTGGCACTTCGCGGTCGTCGCCTCGCCCGAAACCAAGCGCGCCATCCGCGAGGCGGCCGAGGCCGAAGAACGGTGCTTCTACGGCGCGGACGGGGATGCCCCCAAGGCGGGCGACGAATGGCTCGCGGCGCTGAGGGACCTCGGCACGGACGCCGTCAAACCTTTCCTCGAAACCGCGCCCTACCTGATCGTCGTCTTCGCACAGCGCAAGGGCGGCATCGCCGAGGATGGGGAAACGCAGAACTACTACGTCAACGAAAGCGTCGGGATTGCCTGCGGGATGCTGCTGGCAACGCTGCATGCGGCGGGCATTGCGACGCTTACCCACACACCCTCGCCTATGGGATTCCTGCGGCAGGTGTGCGGACGGCCCGAATGGGAAAAGCCGCTGATGATCATCGTCGCCGGGCGGCCCGCAGCCGGTGCCACGGTGCCTGCCCACGCGCTCGTCAAGAAGCCGCTGGAGCAGATCGCCAGCTGGCTCTGAGGCTGGTTACGCCGCCAGCAATTCCGGCTCGGCCGGCTTGCGGCTGGCGAGCAGATTGTAGGGATCGATCCCCTCGGCCTGCCAGACGCGGTGGCATTCGCGGTACTGGACCGGCTGCGGAATGCGCAGTTCGGCACGCACGTCCTCGAGCGGGCGTTCGAGTAGCTGGCGGATCGGCTGGTTGATCAGCGGCGGTGCGCCCTTGCCAGTGCGGTGCGCCTCGCGCACGGCGCCGAACACCGGGGCCTTGGTGCCCTTCGCCATCTTCTTGATATTTGCTGCACCGGCATAGCCGATCAGCAGGTGCCCCTGGCTGGGGGACTGGCCGTGGGTGAACAGCAGCACCGATGCCTCACCCAGCGCGTCGCGCCCATAGCCGGTGAGCACGTGGAACAGATCATGCGTATCACGCGAACGGTTGATGTACCACTCGACCAGATCGGGGAAGCGCGGGCGACCGGCGCGATCGCTTTCGGCGACGAGGCCCGCAGCGGAGAGCCCTTCGGCCTCCATGAAATCGCAATAGGCGTGGGCGAGCGAGCCCTTCGGCGTGCGGCGCAAGGTGGCGTGATCATCGAGGATGTCGACAAGGCACGGCTCGGTCTGGCGCAGGTAGGTGCCACGCTCCGACAGGGAAAGCTCCGCGATCCGCGGGAGGAAATCCTTCGAGGGCAGGGATTCGAAAATCCGGAAGACCGCCGCCGTGTCCTCCTTGTCCTTCATCAGCATCTGGAAGTTCTGGATCGCCCGCAGCGGACGATACTTCGATTCCGGGCGATCGGGGTGCAGCAGCACCGTGCCGTCGGCAGAAAACATCCGGGTGTACTGGTCACGAGCGGTATCGGTCATGCTGCAATTCCTGTGCTGGAGCCCGGACATAGCCGCAGCTTGCTTACACCGATGTTAATAGCCGATTCGGTTCGTCATTTGAAACCTAGTTTGCGACGAACCGTGCGGCGTGCACGATCAACTATCGCGCCACTCATCCCGGGGCACCCCCAGCAGGGACAGCACCGCGGTCAGATCGTCCGAATCAACCCTGCCATTGGCTGCCGCACGTGCCTTGGGCTTGGCCTTGTAGGCAAAGCCATAAGTCGCCGCCTCGATCATCGGGATGTCATTGGCCCCATCTCCGGTTGCAAGCGAACGGGCGCTGCCGCCAAGCGCCGCCAGCTCCTCGCGCAGCACTGCTGCCTTGACCGCGCTGTCGGTGATCGGGCCGATCAGACCGCCGCTCAGCCTGCCCCCCTCCACCGCGAGCCGGTTGCCGACCACACGGTGGAAACCCAGCATCTCGGCGACCGGATCGGCGAAGTGGTGAAAGCCGCCCGTGACCAGCACGGTCCGCGTCCCAAGCGCCGCGAGCGTGGCGACCAGCGTCTTCGCTCCCGGCGTTGCGACAATGCGTTCGGCAAGGCACGCGTGGATCGCGCCTTCCTCCAGCCCGGCAAGCAGTGCCACGCGTTCGCGCAGGGCGGCCTCGAAATCGAGTTCGCCCTGCATGGCGCGTTCGGTGATGGCGGCGATCTGCGGCTTGAGGCCCGCGTAATCAGCCAGCTCGTCGATGCATTCCTGCCCGATCATGGTCGAATCCATGTCCGACACAAACAGGCGAGGCACCTCGATCGCTCCTTCGGCGACCAGCATCGCAGACGGAGCGAAGACCGCGTCGATCCCCGCCAGCAGCGCCGCGGCATCGCCCTCGGCTTGCAGTTCCAGCACCTCGCCCTTCAGGTCGGAGCCGGCAATCCTGCCACCCTGCCGGGCCAGCCCATCGGCCAGAGCAGCGAGATTCGTTTCACATTCACTCGTCTCTGCTATCAGCCGCGCAATGAGCATCTCTGTCACTCCTGAAAATCCGCTCGCGCTCATCGCAGGGCCGACCGCCAGCGGCAAGAGCGCGGTTGCCGTAGCGCTGGCGCACCGTCTGGCCGCCGATGGCAGGCGCGCGGTGATCGTCAACGCCGATAGCGCGCAGGTCTATGCCGACTTGCAGATCCTCTCCGCCCGGCCGACCGAGGAGGAGATGGACGGGATCGAGCACCGCCTGTTCGGAGCATGGGACGGGGCCGAGCCCTGTTCCGCCGCCGCATGGGCCGCGCGCGCCAAGGCGGAAATCGCCGATATCCATGCAGCGGGCGCGGTGCCGATCCTGGTCGGCGGCACGGGGCTCTATTTCAAGGTCCTGCTCGAAGGCATCGCTCCGATCCCCGCAATCGACCCCGCGGTGCGCGCCGCAGTGCGGGCGATGGACGAGGCGGACGCCTACAAGCTCCTCCAGATCGAAGACCCCGAACGCGCCGCCATGCTCGACCCCGGCGACCGCCAGCGGATCGCCCGCGCGCTGGAGGTCAAGCGATCGACTGGCGTGACGCTGGGCGACTGGCAGATGGCCAAGGCGGGCGGCATCGCCGAGGAGGTGACGCTCCATCCCCTGATCGTCGAGCCGGAACGCCAGTGGGTTTACGACCGCTGCGACGCGCGGTTTGCGGCCATGCTCGATTCCGGGGCGATTGCCGAGGTGGAGGCACTGCTGGAGCGCGGGCTCGATCCCGATCTGCCCGTCATGCGCGCGATCGGCGTGCCGGAAATCGCCGCATGGCTGGCAGGCGAGATCGAGGCGGAGGAAGTCGTCGCCGCCGGCAGCCAGGCCACCCGTAACTACGCCAAGCGCCAGTTCACCTGGTTCCGGCGTCAGCCACCCGCCGGTTGGCCCCGGGCGCGCCCCGATTGGGAATCCGAAAATATCGACATTGAAGCCCATTTCGCATCATTATTGCGCAAATAGGGGTTGACCTATCAGATTATGACCTTTAGCGGCATTGTCAGTCGGCCCGATGCGCATCCCCCTGCGTCGGGCCGGTTTTCTTATTCAAGCGCGCAATCATGGAGTTCCCCGTGACCGGTCAGCCGGACCCTGCCCCCTCGGACAACACGCCTGCGATGAGCGGTGCGGCGATCCTCGTGCAGTGCCTGATCGAACAGGGCGTGGAGTTCGTGTTCGGCTATCCCGGCGGCGCGGTGCTTCCTATCTATGACGAGTTGTTCGGCGACGAACGCATCCGCCACATCCTCGTCCGCCACGAGGCAGGCGCCGCCCATGCGGCGGAAGGTTACGCCCGCGCCACCGGCAAGCCGGGCGTGGTTCTCGTCACCTCGGGTCCGGGCGCGACCAATGCCATCACCGGCATTGCCGATGCGTGGATGGACTCAATCCCGCTGGTGGTCATCACCGGGCAGGTGCCGACCGCGCTGATCGGGACCGACGCCTTCCAGGAAGCCGACACGATCGGCATCACTCGCCACTGCACCAAGCACAATTATCTGGTGAAGGACCCCGCCGATCTCGCCGCGACGATCAAGGAGGCGTTCCGCATCGCCACCACCGGCAGGCCCGGTCCTGTGGTGATCGACATCCCCAAGAACGTCCAGATCGCCGTGCCTTCGGAACGCCGCGCGCTCGTGCGGGCGGGCTCGCACCGCTACACCCCGCAGACGGTTGCCCCGGCCGAGCAGATCATCGAAGCGGTCGAGATGATCGCCGCGGCCGAACGCCCGATCTTCTACACCGGCGGCGGGATCATCAATTCCGGTCCCGAGGCAAGCCGCCTGCTGCGCCAGCTTCAGGACCTGACCGGCGCGCCTGTCACTTCGACGCTGATGGGGCTCGGCGCATTCCCCTCCACCCATCCGGACTGGCTGGGAATGCTGGGGATGCATGGCACCTATGAAGCCAATATGGCGATGAACACCTGCGACGTGATGGTGTGCATCGGCGCGCGCTTCGATGACCGTGTGACCGGGCGGCTGGACGCGTTCTCGCCGAACTCGAAAAAGATCCACATCGATATCGACCGTTCCTCGATTAACAAGGTCGTGCCGGTCGATCTCGGCATCCTCGGCGATTGCGGGACGGTGCTGGCGCAGATGATCGAGGCGTGGGGTGGCCGTCAGCCGCAGAACCTCGGCGAGTGGAAGGCGCGGATCGCGGGCTGGCGCGCACGCGAGTGCCTTGCTTATCCCGAACGCTCGGCCAAGAACCCCGGCATGATCATGCCGCAAAAGGCGGTCGAGCGGCTCCACGCCCTCACCCACCAGCGCAATCCGATCATCACCACCGAAGTCGGCCAGCACCAGATGTGGGCTGCTCAGTATTTCGGCTTCGAGGACCCCAACAAGTGGCTCACCAGCGGCGGCCTCGGCACGATGGGCTATGGCCTGCCCGCCGCGATCGGCGCGCAGCTTGGTCACCCCGATGCGCTGGTGATCGACATCGCGGGCGAGGCGAGCATCCAGATGAACATCCAGGAACTCGGCACCGCGAGCCAGTATCGCCTGCCGGTCAAGATCTTCATCTTGAACAACGAATACATGGGCATGGTCCGCCAATGGCAGGAACTGACCTATGAGAGCCGCTATTCGAACTCCTACTCCGACAGCCTCCCCGATTTCGTGAAGCTCGCCGAGGCCTATGGCTGGAAGGGCATCCGCATCACCGAGGAGCGCGATCTGGACGACGGGATCATGCGGATGCTCGACCATCCCGGCCCGGTGATCGTCGACTGCCTCGTGGCGCAGGACGCGAACTGCCTGCCGATGATCCCGAGCGGCGCCGCGCACACCGAAATGCTGCTCTACGGCGACAAGGTCGACGGCACGATGGACGACGAAGCCAAGGCGCTGGTCTAAGGACACTCCCATGCCCATGAAGATTGCCGAAGCCGCCTCCGAGCGCCACGTGCTCGCCGTCACCGTCGATAACGAGCCGGGGATCCTCGCCAAGATCACCGGCCTGTTCACCGCGCGCGGCTACAATATCGACAGCCTGACCGTGGCCGACATCACCGAGGACCATGCGGTCAGCCGCATCACCATCGTCACCAACGGGCCGCCTTCGGTGATCGACCAGATCGAGGCGCAGCTCGAACGGCTGGTGCCGGTGCACAAGGTCACCGATCTCACCACCGCCGGGCCGCACGTGGAGCGCGAACTCGCTCTCATCAAGGTCACCGGCACGGGCGAAAAGCGGGTCGAGGCGCTGCGCCTCGCCGACATTTTCCGCGCGCGGCCGGTCGATACGACCACAGAAAGCTTCATCTTCGAAATCACCGGCCCGCCCGACAAGGTCGACAGCTTCATTGC
>JAIEOM010000235.1 GCA_019750455.1 Sphingomonadales bacterium
CTCGCGCCTCAGCAACTCCGCCTTGATCTCCAGCCCATAGGCATAGCCCCCCAGCGTCCCGTCGCTGGCGATCACGCGGTGGCAGGGGATCAGCACCGCGACATTGTTCGCTCCGTTGGCACCGCCCACCGCGCGGCTCGCCTTGGGGTTGCCGAGCGCTGCGGCGAGTTCGCCGTAGCTGCGCGTTTCGCCATGGGGGATGCGGCGCAGTTCCTCCCACACCCGCTGCTGGAACGCGGTGCCCTTCACATCGAGCGGGATCGCGGCGGAGCCGGGGCCGGGTTGTTCGACCGCCTCCACCACCTGCGCAAACAGGGCGCGGAAGTCGTCGCCTGCGGGCACCAGCTGCGCGCGGGGAAACCGGGCGGCGAGTTCCGCTTCGCCCTCTCCGAAGGCGAGGCAGCACACGCCCTTGTCGGTCGCGGCAACCAGCATCGCGCCCAGCGAGGTATCGAGCACCGCCCAGTGAACCCGCTTGCCCGCTCCGCCCCGGCTCCAGTCGCTAGGGCTCATGCCCATTCTCCCCTTGGTTTCTGCATAGAACTGTCCAGACCCCCCGTAGCCTGCCTCTGACAGGGCTTCGGTCACGCCCAGACCCCGGCTCAACCCCTCCCTGACCCGCTCTTCGCGCAGCGCCTTGGCATCGGCGGCAGGCGAAAGCCCGGTGGTGCGTTTGAAGAGGCGCTGAAAATGCGTCGCGGTATAGCCGGTGAGGTCCGCCAGCTGATCGAGCGTCATCGCGCCGTTCTCTCGGATCGCGGCAATCGCGGCGAGCACACAGGCTTCTTCCGCGCTCAGGCTATCCGGAGAGCACCGCTTGCACGCCCTCAGCCCCGCTTCGACCGCTGCTTGGGGGCCTTCATAGAAGCGCACGTTCTTGCGCAAGGGTGCACGCGCCGGGCAGGAGGGGCGGCAATAGATCCCGGTCGAATGGACGCCGGTGACGAAGGCCCCGTCGAACCGGCGGTCCTTGGCCAGCACCGCCTGCCAGCGGGCATCATCGCTCATGTTCTCTGAATGTTTCACGTGAAACACTCTGCCACAGGCCGGCGCGGCCCGCACGGGTCAAACTTGCGTTCAATGTCGCATGGCGCGAAAAAGTGGCTATAAACGGTGCCATGAACCGGCTCATCGGCGCCTTTGCCCTGCTCCTCGCCCTGCTCGCCCTTCCCGCCTCCGCCGATCCCGGCGATGTCGAGGCGGCGGCGCGCGGCGTGGTGCGGGTGGTGATCATCGGCGCAGAAGGGGACCAGCCCGTCCCCGTCAGCCACGGCACCGGCTTTGCCGTCAGCGCCACGCGGATCGTCACCAACGCCCACGTCGTCGCCGAGGCCGCGCAGGACGATACGCTGCGGATCGGGATCGTCCCCTCCGAAGGCGCAGGCGGGGCCTTTGCCCGGGTGGTGGCGGTGAGCCCGCGCAACGATCTCGCGCTGCTCGAAATCGCCAGCGGCAGCCTGCGCCTGCCCGCACTTGCCCTCGCAGGGAGCGCCAACAGCGATCTCGGCGAGGTCGCGGCGGTCGGCTATCCGATGAATGTCGATCTGGCGCAGGGCCTTGATATGGCGGACATCTTCCGCGCCCAGCCGCCGGTCAAATCGCGCGGCTATCTGTCGGGCGAGCGGCCCAGCCGGCAGTTCGACACCATCCTCCACACCGCGCCGATTGCCCGCGGCAATTCGGGCGGACCGCTGCTCGATCCGTGCGGGCGGGTGATCGGGGTCAACAGCTTCAGCGCGGATTCGGCGAGCGGGGATGCGGAATTCTACTTCGCGGTGTCCCTGCGCGAGTTGCTTCCCTTCCTGCGCAAGAACGCGGTGGAGCCGGTGGTCAATGCCCTGCCCTGCCGCTCGATCGATGAACTCAACGCCGAGGAACGCCAGCGCATGGAGGCCGCCCAGTCCGAGGCCCGCGCCGCGCTCGCACAGCGCGCCGAAACCTTGCGCGAAGTGCGCGAGACAGCCCGGCTCAAAGCGCAGATGGAGGTGCTCGACGCGCGCGACAACCGCATGGCGCTCGCCCTGATCGCGCTGATCGCCTCCATCGGCGCGGGCTATGCTGCCATCGTGTGGCGCGGGGATGAGGCGCGGCGCACCCACACCCGCATCGCCGCCGCAGCCGGAGCGGGCGCGCTCGCGGTGGCGGTGCTGCTATGGCTGACACGCCCGGGCCTGACCGAGATAGAAGAGCGTGTCGCCGCAGCCGTCGCCAAGGCCGAAGGGCGCGGCGAAGCCCCCGCACAGGGCGAAGGCTCGCAGGCGGCAGAAGGCGCGCTGATCTGCACCCTCGTGCCCGAGCGCAGCCGCGTTACCGCCGCGCGCACCGATGATGTCGCCTTCGAATGGTCGGCCGATGGCTGCGTCAACGGGCGCACGCAATATGGCCTCGGCACGGCGGGCGAATGGCAGCGGGTCTTCGCCGCGCAGGAGGATGCGGCCCTCGCGGTCAACACCTATGATCCGGAAACGCGCACTCTGCGCACCGATCGCTATCTGCTGGGCCAGCAGGCCCTCTCCGCCGCGCGCGAGGCCCGTGCGGCCTACACTCCGCCCGCTTGCGGCGTAAGCGATGCGGCACGCACGCTGGGCGAGCAGCAGTCGGCCCTGATCGCAGCCCTTCCCGAGCGCCCCAACGAACGGCTGGTCTATTCCTGCACGGCAAAGAAGTAGGGCGGCGGCACCGGATTAAGCCGCGGTTCAGCCAATTCTTGGCATCATCTGCATGAAATATAACAATATTTGCAGGTGATCCGGAATGCGTGCTTGGACGAATATCGTGATCGCTGCCGCCATGATCGCTGCCCCGCTCCACGCGCAAGCCGCTCCGCCCGAGCCTGCCCCCGGCACCATCGAGGTGCGCGGCAAGCGCCAGATCGACAAGGCGATCGTGGCGGACAGCATCAGGGCCCTGACGCGGCGGATCAAGGTGCTCGATGTGGTGCCGCGCTTCCATGACCCCGTGTGCCTGCAAGTCACCGGACCGGACATGGCCGCCAACCGGGTGATCGCCGAGCGCATCACGGCCGCAGCAGAATTGGGCGGGCTCGACAAGCCGAGCGACAATTGCCGGGTCAATGCGCTGGTGATCATCGTCGACGATCCCGAACGCCTTCTGGCCAAGCTGGTCCAACGCCACCGCCCTGTGATCGGCGGACTTGAACGCGATGTCCACATGCGCCGCCTGCGCGATGACGTGGCGGCTGGCAAGCCGGTGATCAGCTGGAACCGCGTCCTGCCGATCAAGCCCGGCACGATAAACATGATCAATGGTACAACTGCCGAAAGCAGGTCTCTTTTCACCAGTCGGCTTGAGGGCCGCATGTACCGCAGCAAGGTTCTTTCGGTGGTGGTCTTCGATTCGAAGCAAACGGGCGAAGCAACCCCGGCGCAGATCGGCGATTACGCCGCTCTGCACCTGCTCGCGAACCCCAATCGCAACATTGATTTCAATGTGCCTGCGGGGCGTTCGATCCTCAGCCTGTTTGCCGATGGTCCCGATCTGGCGCCTGAAGGCCTGACCGCCTTCGACCGCGCCTATCTTGAAGGCGTCTATGCGGTCGGCGCAAACGCCTGGCGCGGAAAGGTGACACGCGCTGTGCTTGCCGCTTATGAAGAAGAATGCGCGGACGAGAAGCCGGATTGCCAGTTCCTCGTCGCCGAAGAAGGCCAATGATCGGGGGACAGAGCGCGTGAACCGGACCAGCTGGCTGAAGCTCATCGCAGGTGTGCTGGTGCTGCTGTTGATCGGGCGCATGGGCTTGCGCTATCTGGATTGGCAGGCGTCGGAAGCACAGCGCGCTGACGCGACCCGGCCCGCAGGCTGACACCTCCTGCCACACCGCTTCCATTCGCACTTGCACAATTACCGCCCCTCTTGGCTTGCAGGAACGGGAATCAATTGCTAGGCGCGCGCCAGCTTTGACGGGGTGCCCTTGTGCGCGCTCCGCCTTCAAAGCCCAAGCAAGACCCCTTACGAGTTTTCCGAGAGGACGAGACGCGCGTGGATATTTCCGCCGGTATCAAGGCTAGCCTGGCTGGACGCTATGCCTCGGCCCTGTTCGATCTGGCTGCCGAGAATGGCAAGGTGACCGCGGTCGAGAAGGATCTCGAAACGCTGGGCGCTGCCCTGACCGAATCGGCCGATCTGTCGGCGCTCACCACCAACCCGGAGTTGGCCCGCAGTGCGCAAGGCGCGGCGATGGCGGCAGTGGCGAAGAAGCTGAAGCTGTCGCCGCTCACCACCAATTTCCTCGGCGTGCTGGCTGGCAACCGTCGTCTCGGCAAGCTGCCCGCGATCATCAGCGCCTTCAAGGCCATCGCCGCAGCCCAACGCGGCGAAGTGACCGCGACCGTCACGAGCGCCCACCCGCTCAGCGACGACCAGATCGCCGCCCTCAAGACCAAGCTGACCGCGCGCGAAGGCCGCACTGTCATGCTGACCGCCTCGGTCGATCCCGACCTTCTCGGCGGCCTCGTCGTCACCATCGGATCGCAGCGCATCGATGCCTCGATCCGCACCCGTCTCAACTCGCTCGCCAAAGCCATGCAGGCTTAAAGGACACGAACAATGCAAATCCGCGCCGCAGAAATCTCGAAGGTCATCAAGGACCAGATCGCCAATTTCGGCACCGAGGCCGAAGTCAGCGAAACCGGCACCGTGCTGTCGGTGGGTGACGGGATCGCCCGCATCCACGGCCTCGACAAGGTGCAGGCTGGCGAGATGGTGGAATTCGCAAACGGGGTGCAGGGCATGGCCCTCAACCTCGAAGCCGACAATGTCGGTGTCGTGATCTTCGGCTCGGACGCCGAAATCAAGGAAGGCGATGTCGTCAAGCGCACCGGCACCATCGTGGACGTGCCGGTCGGCAAGGGCCTGCTCGGCCGCGTGGTCGACGCGCTCGGCAACCCGATCGACGGCAAGGGGCCGATCGTGGCCGACAAGCGCAGCCGCGTCGAAGTGAAGGCGCCGGGCATCATCCCGCGTGAGTCGGTGTCGGAGCCCGTCCAGACCGGCCTCAAGGCGATTGACGCCCTCGTCCCTGTCGGCCGCGGCCAGCGCGAGCTGATCATCGGTGACCGCCAGACCGGCAAGACCGCCGTCGCGATCGACACCTTCATCAACCAGAAGGAAGCCAACCAGGGCGACGACGAGGGCAAGAAGCTCTACTGCGTCTATGTCGCCGTCGGCCAGAAGCGTTCGACCGTCGCCCAGATCGTCAAGCAGCTCGAAGAAAACGGCGCGATGGAATATTCCATTGTCGTCGCCGCGACCGCTTCCGAGCCCGCCCCGCTCCAGTACCTCGCGCCCTACACCGGCTGCGCAATGGGTGAATTTTTCCGCGACAACGGCATGCACGCCGTGATCGTTTATGACGACCTTTCCAAGCAGGCCGTTGCCTACCGTCAGATGTCGCTGCTCCTGCGTCGTCCTCCGGGCCGCGAAGCTTACCCCGGCGACGTGTTTTACCTGCACTCGCGTCTCCTTGAGCGCGCGGCGAAGATGAACGAGGAAAACGGCCACGGCTCGCTGACCGCGCTTCCGATCATCGAGACTCAGGCGGGCGACGTTTCGGCCTACATTCCGACCAACGTGATTTCGATCACCGACGGCCAGATCTTCCTCGAAACCGGCCTGTTCTATCAGGGTATCCGTCCGGCGATTAACGTCGGTCTCTCGGTGAGCCGCGTCGGCGGCGCCGCCCAGACCAAGGCGATGAAGAAGGTTTCGGGCTCGATGAAGCTCGACCTCGCACAGTACCGTGAAATGGCGGCCTTCGCGCAGTTCGGATCGGACCTCGACGCCGCGACGCAGAAGCTGCTCAACCGCGGTGCGCGCCTGACCGAGCTGCTGAAGCAGAAGCAGTTCTCGCCGATGCCCTTCGAAGAGCAGACCGTGTCGATCTACGCCGGCACCAACGGCTTCCTCGATTCGATCCCGGTGAACCGCGTGAACGAATACGAAGCGGCAATGCTCGATTACATGCGCCGCGAACACGGCGCCGTGCTGGCCGAAATCCGCACCTCGAAGAAGTTCGAAGGCGAGGTCGCGGACAAGACCAAGGCCGCGCTCGAAGCTTTCGGCAAGCAGTTCGCTTAAGGACGCCCTGACGTGCCCTCACTCAAGGAACTCAAGGGCCGGATCAACTCGGTCAAGTCGACCCAGAAGATCACCAAGGCCAAGCAGATGGTCGCGGCGGCCAAGCTGCGCCGTGCCCAGGCTGCGGCCGAGGCCGGCCGGCCCTATGCCACGCGCCTCAGTGCGGTGATGGCATCGCTGGCAAGCAAGGTGTCCGGTTCGGCTGCGCCCAAGCTGCTGGCCGGCACCGGCGCGGACCAGAAGCATCTCCTCGTGGTGGTCAACACCGACAAGGGTCTGTGCGGCGGTCTCAACTCGAACCTCGTCAAGGCCGCCAAGGCCAAGGCGCGCGAATTGCTGGCGCAGGGCAAGTCGGTCGAATTCTACCTCGTCGGCAAGAAGGGCCGCGCGCCGCTGAAGCGCGAATTCCCCTCGGCTGTCGGCGCGGGCTTCGACACCAGCACCGTCAAGACCCCGGGCTTCACCGAGGCCGAAGCCATCGCCAATGATCTGATCGCGATGTTCGACGCCGGGCAGTTCGATGTCGCGCACCTGATCTACCCGACCTTCAAGTCGGCGCTGGCGCAGGACCCGACGGTCAACCAGCTGATCCCCGTCCCCGCCCC
>JAIEOM010000086.1 GCA_019750455.1 Sphingomonadales bacterium
GCCAGCCTGATCCTGCGCGCGCGGCGCTTCCGCTTGCTCGGCAAGCCCTATGCCGCGCTTGCCGCCCGGCGGCTGGCCGAGCGACTGGGCCTGTCGCGCCACGATGGCGAGGCGATCGACGCCGCACTCGCCCGGCGTCTGCCGGCAGAGGAACCCTTCACCCGCCGCGCCGCCCGGCTCGAAGCCGCGACCCGGCCCGCCGACATCCTCGCCGCCGCGCAATCGCTCGATGACCTCGCTTCCAAATTGCAATAGGGACAATCCACCCGATGACGATGACACTCGACGACGTCCGCAACCTCACGGGCGCCATCCGCGCCGAGATCGCCAAGGCGATCGTTGGGCAGGAAGCGATGGTCGACATGCTGCTGGTGGCGATGCTTTCCGAAGGCCACGTGCTGCTGGAAGGCCCGCCCGGCACCGCCAAGACCTTCCTCGCGCAGAGCTTTGCGACCGCGCTGGGCCTCGATTTCGGGCGCATCCAGTTCACGCCCGATCTGCTGCCGGGCGACATTCTGGGATCGAACCTGTTCAACTTCCAGACCAGCCAGTTCACCCTCACCCGCGGGCCGATCTTCTGCGATCTGCTGCTGGCCGATGAAATCAACCGCACCCCGCCCAAGACGCAGGCCGCCCTGCTGGAAGCGATGCAGGAGCGGCGCGTGACACTGGACGGGGAAACCCACCAGCTGCCCGACCGCTTCATGGTCGTCGCCACCCAGAACCCGATCGAGAACCAGGGCGTCTATCCCCTGCCCGAAGCACAGCTCGACCGCTTCCTGTTCAAGCTGCTGGTGCCCTACCCCGCCGAAGACGAAGAAGCGCGGATTGTCGCCACTTATGGCAAGCGGTCCGGTCCGCAGCGGCCTGCCGATCTGGGCGTGAGCGCGGTCACCAATGCCGCCGGGATCGCGGCAGCGACCGAAGCCCTCGATCAGGTGACCGTGGCCGAGGACATCACCCGCTATGTCGTGCGCCTGATCCGCGCGACCCGCGATCATGCCGAGCTGACCGTCGGTGCCTCGCCCCGCGCTGCCGTGCTGCTGGCAAGCGCCGCCCGCGCCCGCGCTGCGCTGGAAGGGCGCGGCTATGTGATCCCCGATGACGTCAAGGCGCTCGCCGTGCCGGTGCTGCGCCACCGCCTCACGCTCTCGCCCGCTGCCGAGATCGAAGGGCGCGATATCGAGGCGCTGGTCGCCGAACTGGTCGATGCGACCGAGGCGCCGCGGTGATCGCAGGCTGACGTGAAGACCGTCCTTCGCCTCTTCGGCCTGCTGCTTCGGCCGCTGCGCCCGCTGCTGGTCGTCGCGCCGACCGAGCGTGCGGCGTGGATTGCCGCGGGCCTCGCGCCGGTCGCCGTGGTGATCGCGGCCAGCGCGCCCGGCGCATGGGTGGCCGCGCCTTTGCTGGGCGCCGCGCTGCTGGTGCTGGTGGCAGTGGATGCGCTGCTGGCGGGCAAGCTTGCCGGATGGGAGATCCGGACCGCCGAGGATATCGAGGTCGGCCAGCCGAGCAACCTTGCCATCACCGCCCGCTTCACTGCCAGCGCCCTTGCCCGGGCCGAAGCCGCGCTGGCCTGCGACCCGCGCCTTGCGCCCGAGGGAAGGATTACCCTGACCCTTGCCCGTGAGCCTCATGGCGAGGGCTGGCGGGGAGAGACCGCCCTGACCCCCGACCGGCGGGGCACGGCGATGATCGAACGTGCGTGGATGCGCTGGACCGGCCCGCTCGGCCTCGGCGCGCGGCAGGTCGATTACCCGCTCGAAAAGCCGGTGCGCATCTGGCCCGATCTTTCGCCGGTGCGCTCGCCCGACTTGCAGACCTTCCTGCGCAACGCCCAGATCGGTCTCATCAACCGCCGCATCCGGGGCGAGGGGACGCAGTTTGAGGCGCTGTCCGAATACGAGCCCGGCATGGATCGCCGCCGCATCGACTGGAAGGCGAGCGCGCGCCATTCGCGCCTCTACGCCCGCGAGAACGAGAGCGAGCGCAACAACCAGATCGTCTTCGCCTTCGATTGCGGGCAGGCGATGTGCGAGCCGGTGGACGGCCTGCCGCGCATCGACCGCGCTGTCTCCGCCGCGCTGACTTGCGGCTATGTGGCGCTCAAGGGCGGAGACAAGGTTGCCTTGTTCGGCTTTGCTCGCAGGCCGCAGCTGATGACGCCCTTCATTGTCGATGCCCGCGCCTTCCACCGCTTGCAGAGCGCCGCAGCGAGCCTCGATTACGAGCCGGTCGAGCCCAATTTCACGCTCGCGCTCGCTACGCTCACCGCCAAACTCCAGCGCCGTTCGCTGGTCGTGATCTTTTCCGATTTCACCGATCCCACTGCGGCCGAACTGATGGTGGAAAGCCTCGGGCGGTTGGTGGGCAAGCATCTCGTGCTGTTCGTCACCATGACCGACAGCGAAGTGGAAGAGGTGATCGCCGCCCCGCCCGGCGACATCGCCACGCTCGCCCGGTCGGTCACCGCCGATAGCCTTGCCCAACAGCGCAAACTCGTGCTCCAGCGGCTGCGGCGGCTGGGGATCGATGTGCTGGAGGCGCCGTGGGACAGCATCGGCCCGCGCCTCATCGACCGCTATCTGGCAATCCGGGGAAGCGAGGCGATTGGATGAAAGCGCCGGTCATCTCATCATGGTTCGGCCGCGGACAAGGGGAAACGCCGCCCGACATCGAAAGCGCAGCCCTGCGTTCCGACCGCTTCCGGCTGGAACGCGAAGGCGACTGGAAGCGGCTGGAAGCGATTCTGGTGCGGATGGAGAAAGGCGGCCTCAGGCGCATCGCTGACGATGATCTGATCGCGCTTCCCGCGCTCTATCGCACCGCCGCCTCGTCGCTTTCTGTGGCGCGCGAGACATCGCTGGACGCGGCGACCCTCGCCTATCTCGAGGCGCTGGTGCAGCGCGCGTGGTTCCAGGTCTATGGCCCGCGGACGGGCTTCGTGCGTTGGCTGCGCGACTTCCTGTTCGGCGGCTGGAGCCGGGCGGTGCGCGAATTGTGGCTGGATATCTGCATCGCGCTGTTCGTGATGGTCGCCGGCACCGTCGTTGGCTGGCTGCTGGTCGCGCAGGACGAGGCGTGGTTCTACCGCCTCTTCCCCGCCAACCCCGGCGATGTGCGCGCGCCGGGCGCGACGCGCGAACAATTGCTCAAGAGCCTGGAGCATGAAGAGGGCGCCGCGGGGCTTGCCGGGTTTGCCGCGCAGTTGTTCAGCAACAATTCGGGTGTGTGCATCCTCGCCTTCGCGCTGGGTTTTTGCTTCGGCATCCCCTCGCTGCTGCTGCTGGTGCACAACATGGCGCTGCTCGGGGCGCTGTTGTGGCTGTTCAACGGGCAGGGGCTGGTGGTGGAGCTGGCCGCGTGGCTGTCGGTCCACGGCACCACCGAACTGTTCGGCATCCTGCTGTCGGGTGCGGCGGGCTTGCATATCGGACGGGCGATGGCCTTTCCGGGCAAGCGGCCGGTGCTCGATGCCGCCGCACTGGCCGGACGCCGCTCGGCAGTGGTGATGGTGGGGGTGGTCATCATGATGGTGGTCGCGGCCCTGCTTGAGGCCTTTCCCCGCCAGCTGGTCGAGGACACGGGCAGCCGCTTCATCATCGGCGGATCGCTGCTTGCCTTCTGGCTCGCCTATTTCATTCTCTACCGCCCTGCCCCACGCGCTGCGGAGGTTGCCGCATGAACGCCCGCCGCGAAGACCGCCGCGCCCGCACGCTGCTGACGCCCGAGGGGCTGGCGCTGCCCATCACCCTCGCCCCGCGCGCCAGCCGCGCCGGGGCGCTGATCATCGATGTGATGATCATCGTCTTCTCGCTCGTCGCCATCCCGCTCTTGCTGGCTCTGATCGTCGACGGCCTGTTCGACGATTCGCCGCTCGCCCGCGCGAATGTTGATGACAGAGTGGCCGAGTTCCTCGGCATCCTCGCGATCCTGTTCGCCTTCTTCACGTGGTACGGCTATTTTCTGGTGCAGGAACTGGGCCCGCGCGGGGCGACGCTGGGCAAGCGGATGGTCGGCATCCGCATCGCCGCACGCGGTGGTGCAAGGCTGACCCCGGAAGCGGTGATCGCCCGCAACCTGCTGCGCGACATCGAGATTTTCTATCCGCTCATCACGCTCTTCGTCCTCCTCGTGGTGGCCCGCAACGAGGCACCGATCGGCATCCTCGGCTGGGTGATGACCGGGTGGTTCCTGCTGTTCCTGCTGTTCCCCTTCTTCAACCGCGACAGCCTGCGAGCAGGCGATATCGTCGCGGGCACCTGGGTGGTGGAGCGTCCGCGCACCAAGCTCGCGAAGGTGCTTTCGGTCGAAGGCGCCGCCAAGGGGGCCAGCGATGTCACCGGGGTGCGCTATGCCTTCGGCGAGGCGGAGCTTTCGATCTATGGCGAAAAGGAGCTCCAGACGCTCGAACGCATGCTGCGCGAAAGCCCGCCCGAGGCACTCGCCGCCGTCCACGAAACGATCTGCCGCAAGATCGGCTGGGATCCGGGCGCGGGCGACGAAAGGGCTTTCCTCGAGGCCTACTATGCGCAATTGCGGAACCGTCTCGAAGCCGATCTCAGGTTCGGCAAGCGCAAGGCGGACAAGTTTGCATGATGATCGATCGACGCTTTTTCCTCGGTGGCTCGCTGGCATTGGGCGCTTCGGCCTGCATCCCGCCTGACCAGAGCCCGCTTGGCAGGCTGGCGGCGGAGCTGCGGATCATCGAGGCGGTAGCGGGCGGCACGCTGGGGGTGGAGATCTTCAACACTGTCACCGGTGCCTCGGTCGGGATCAATCAGGACAAGCGCTTCGGGCATGCGTCCTCGTTCAAGTTCAGCCTCGCCGCGCTGCTGCTCCAGCGCGATGCGGCGGGCACGATCGATGCCGACAGGCACGTGACGTGGACCGAGGCGGACATGCTGTCCTATGCGCCCTTCACCCGCGAGCGGATCGCCACCGGCGCGACCTTGCGCGAACTGGCACGGGCGACGCAGATCACCTCGGACAATCCGGCGGCCAACATCCTGCTGCGCAATCTGGGCGGCCCGGCGGGGCTGACCGCCTTCTGGCGCAGCCTTGGCGACGAGGTCAGCCGCGTTGATCGCTACGAGCCGGAGATGAACCTCGTCCCGACTGGCGAATTCCGCGACACCACCACACCCGCCGCGATGGCGCGCACGGTGGCGAAGATCGTCTACGGCGACGTCCTGCCCGAGAAGGAGCGGGCGGAACTGAAGGGCTGGATGGTCGATACCGAAACCGGCCTCAGGCGAGTGCGCGCGGGGCTGCCGGAGGGCTGGGCGGCTGGGGACAAGACCGGGACCAGCGGGCTGATCGGCGGCACCGAATACAACTACATCGACATCGGCTTTGCCGAGGGGCCCAAGGGTGAGGGGCCGCTGACCTTCGCCTGCTATTTCCGCGCCCGCCAGACCGAGAGCGAGATGCTCCCGCGCGGCGAACTCGCGCTGGCCCGCGTGGGCCGCATCATCAAGGAATTCGCCGAGCCGGAGCGGGGATTGCCGCTGGTGGGGAAGATTTACTAGGCCAGCCTCTCAAATCCGTTCGCCTCGAGCGAAGTCGAGAGGCTGTTCTTAGGTGTCTCGACTTCGCTCGACACGACCGGAATTTGGATCAATGATCCGGCGTCGCCGAAGCCTTCTCCTCGCCGCCGAAGATCGCCACTTCGTTGACGCCGGCGCTGGTCGCGCGGCCGCGATACATGCCGGTGGTGTTGAAGCTGAAGATCGCCTGACCCTCAGGCGTGACGAGGATCACCCCGCCATCGCCGCCGAGCTCTTTGACGTCGGCCATGACATCATCGGCCGCTCGTTGTGGTAACGTCCTATATCCAGAATAGATTCTCGCTGCCAATTCCGCTGCTGCGGCCGGATCGTCCAATGTTTGGCTGAGCTGTTTCTCAGTAAAAGCAGCGTAGGCTTCCGCGTCTTTGATCCCCCCAGCTCGCAGCCGCGCACAAATCTCGTGCGCCACGCCGACGCGGATGAAATACTCCCCCCACCCCGTCGCCGACACCGCGCACGCCCGATTATCGGCATAGGTCCCCGCGCCGATCATCGGCGCATCGCCCACGCGGCCCCAGCGCTTGCCGGTCATCCCGCCCGTGGACGTCCCCGCCGCGAGGTTGCCCTTCTGGTCGAGCGCCACCGCGCCTACCGTGCCGAATTTGTGGTCGACATCGAGCGCCGACAGCCTCTCCGCCTTGAGCCTTTCCAAAGCCTCGCGCCGGGCCTCGGTGGCGAAGTATTCGGGCGGGGTCACGGCGAAGCCATTCGACACCGCAAACTCCTCCGCGCCCTTGCCCACCAGAAACACGTGCTCGCTCTGGGTGCGCACCGTGTCCGCGAGGAGGATCGGGTTCTTCACCGTCTTGACCCCCGCGACCGCGCCCGCAGAGCGATCCCGCCCGTCCATGATAGAGGCGTCGAGCTCGTTCGTCCCGTCCCAGGTGAACACCGCGCCCTTGCCGGCGTTGAACAGGGGCGAATCCTCCATGATGACGATCGCCGCCTTGATCGCGTCCATCGCCGCGCCGCCCTCGGCAAGGATCTTCGACCCCGCATCCAGCGCGCGTTGCAAATCGGCTTCGTAGGCCGCGCGCCGCTCGGGCGTCATCTGCTCGGGGTCCAGCGTCCCGGCGCCGCCGTGGATGGCGAGCGACCACTTGGGGACCTCCTGAGCAAATGCGGGCTGAGACATGAGGGCGAGCGCCACCAA
>JAIEOM010000069.1 GCA_019750455.1 Sphingomonadales bacterium
ATCATCGTCAACCTCACCGGCAAGACCCCGCACCCGATCTTCGACACCCAGATCGCGATGATGGCGATCAGCCAGTCCGAACAGATCGGCTATGCCAATCTGGTCGAGACATGGGTGGGCGTCACCATCGACAAGGGCGCGCGCTTCACCGACTGGAGCCGCCGCCCGCTGACCGACCGCCAGATTGAATATGCCATCGGCGATGTCACCTATCTGGCAGGTATCTTCCCCAAGATCCTGAAAAAGCTGATCAAGACAAACCGGGGCCTGTGGCTGGATGCCGAGATGGAAAAGCTGGCGGACCCCGCCAACTACCTCACCGATCCCGGCGTGGCGTGGAAGCGCATTCGCCAGCCGGGGCGCAATCCGCAGGTGCTGGGCCGGATGAAGGCGCTCGCCGCATGGCGCGAGGCCGAGGCGCAGCACAAGAACATCCCGCGCGGCCGGATCATGCGGGACGAGACACTCGCCGATATCGCCAGCCACCCGCCCAAGGGGCAGGCCGATCTGGCGAAAGTGCGCGGGCTTTCCGCCGCTTGGAAGGACAATGATATCGGCAAGCGCCTGATGAAGGTCCTCGCCGAGGCCGAGCCGCTCCCCAAGAGCGAGATGCCCGAAAAGATCAAGCAGGGCGCGCCGCTGGGCAAGGAAGGCGCGCTGGTGGCTGACCTTCTCAAGCTGCTGCTGAAGATTCGCGCCCGCGAGATCGACGTCGCCCCCCGCCTGCTGACCCGCGCCGACGAGATGGAGGCGCTGGCCGCAGGGGTGCGCGATCTGCCTGTTTTGCAAGGCTGGCGCTTCGAGGTGTTCGGCAAGGACGCGCTTGATCTGGTCGAAGGCAAACTCGCCTTCGCGGTCGAGAAGGGCAAGCTCAAGATGACCCACATCGACGATGTGGTCACGCCCGAGCCTGCGCCAGACACGTTGGCGGCGGAGTAACGCAAAGGCCGTGAGCACCTACCTTCCCACCATCAAGCAGCTGCAATATCTCGTCGCGCTTCACGAGCACGGGCATTTCGGCAAGGCGGCCGATGCCAGCTTCGTGTCGCAATCGACGCTGTCGGCGGGCATCCGCGAGCTGGAATCGCTGCTCGGCGTGACGCTGGTCGAACGTTCGCGCCGGGTGGTGCGCTTCACGTCGCTGGGCGAGCAGGTCGTGGCCAAGGCCAACCGGTTGCTGCGCGAGGCGGAGGAGCTGTCCGATCTGGTGCAGGCCGCCGGCAAGCCGCTGGTGGGCGAGCTGCGGATGAGCGTCATCCCCACCATCGCCCCCTTCCTGCTGCCGCGCATCCTGCCGCGCCTCAAGAAAGAACGTCCCGATCTCAAGCTGATGCTGCGCGAGGAGACGAGCCAGGATGCGCTCGAATCCCTCAGTCACGGGCGGGTCGATTGCGTGCTGCTGGCCCTGCCCTTCGATACCGGCGATGCCGCGACCGCGCATATCAGCGATGACCGCCTGTTCATCGCCTTTCCCAAGGACGATCCCCGCGATCCGCCTGCCACGATCAAGCCCGACATGATCGATCAGGGCCGCCTGCTGCTGCTGGAGGATGGCCATTGCCTGCGCGATCATGCGCTAGCGGCGTGCAGCCGTTCAGAACTGCGCGCCAGTGCGGCGATGATCGGCACCAGCCTGCACACGCTGGTGCAGCTGGTGGATAATGACCTTGGCCTGACCATGCTGCCCGAAATGGCCCTGCGCGCCGGTATCCTCGCCGGGACCGAAGTGGTAGCGCGGCCGGTGGACAGCCCCACCGCCAAGCGCGAGATCGTGCTGGCATGGCGCAAGAACTCCCCGCGGGAGGCAGACTTCCTGTTGCTTGCCGAAGAACTGCGCGCCGGGTGATGGCGCTGTCCAGGCACGGCGAAGCGGCAGGAAGTTCCGCGTGACCCCGCCCGATCAGGAGCCTCTGCCCTATCGCTTCGATGGCCGCCCTTCCCCGCGGGCCGGGGCCGGTTTCCTCCTTGCGATGCTGGGCCTGCTGCTGGGCGGCATCGTGCTGCTCAACAGCGGCGTGCTTGAGGCATCCTATGCCGGGGTTGCTTTCATGGGGATCATCCCCTTCGCCATCGGCGCGCTGGTTACCGGCGCGGGGTTGCAGATCTATTCGCATTACGGCTGCATTCTCGCCCCCGTGCTGATCTTCGCGATGATCTTCGCGCTGATGCATTTCACCGGAGCCGAAGGGCTGGTGTGCATCCTGATGGTCCTGCCTTTCTGGCTTGTTGCCGGCCTCGGCGGAGGGCTGGCGACCTGGGTGATCCACCGCCGCCAGCGCAGCCGCGGCGAGGCGGAGGGCGCGAGCCGGGTGCAGGCGGTGGCCCTGATCGTCCTGCCCTTCGCGCTGCTCCATGCCGAGGAAGCGAGCCCGCCCGCGTGGGAAACCCGCACCGTCCTGCGTTCCGTCGAGATCGCCGCCGCGCCTGACACGGTGTGGCCGCTGCTCGTTGCGATTCCCGATGTCCGCGCGGACGAGGGCCTTGCCACCTTCACCCACGATATCGCCGGCATCCCCCGCCCTTCCGAGGCGCGGCTGGCGGAGCGCGACGGTCAGCTGGTGCGTCTGGGCCGCTGGGGGACGCATATCCGTTTCGAGGAGCGCGTCACAACGCTCGTCCCAGGCCGGGCGATCGGCTGGAATTTCGCCTTTCCCGACACTTCGGTGCAGGATTACACCGACCGCCATATCTCTCCCGACGGGCCGATGCTGAAAATCGCGAAGGGCGGCTACACCGTGACCCCGCTGCCCGGCGGACGCGTGCGGGTGAGCCTTGCCACCACCTACCGGATGCGCAGCCGGATCGGCTGGTATGCGGGCCTGTGGGGCGAGGTGATGCTGGGCGACGTGCACGACAACGTGCTCGCCATCATCAAGGACCGGGCCGAAGCGGGCGGGCGCTAGCCGCCCCTCAGCACTCCACCAGCGCGAGGCTCATGGCGAGGCCCGCGCCGATCGCGAGGCCCAGCGCAGGGCGGCGCAGCGGCATAACGCGGGCACGGCGGGCCTCGGCCTCGGCGGCGGCGTGACCCATCATGCGGTCAGTCTCGCGGTGCTCGAAATCGTCGACAAGGCCGTGCACATCCTCGGCGAGCAGTTCGGCATCATCGATCAGAGCAGAGGCGCGCGTGTAATCACCCCGTGCAATTGCCTCGCGCGCCTCGCGCCGGAGGCGGCGCGCGTGATCTGCCAATTGTCCGACGTAGGCACCGGGTTCGCCCCCCGGTTCCTCCATTGTATTCGATCCCATGAGAGATAGTGTAACCTGAAAATGCCGGGCCGCGCCAGTGCGAAACCTGCAAGTCAATCCATGTGCTTGAGGCCGACGCGCAGGTAATCCCAGCCGGTGATGCAGGTCAGCACCGCCGCCGTCCAAAGCGAGATCAGGCCGACAAGGTGGACCCAGCTGTCCGCAATCGACCCGCACCCCTCGAACACCGATTGGCACGGCGGCCCGTGCACCGCACCGCCAAGAATCAGCGCGCCCAGCGATACCAGCTGGAAGGTCGTCTTCCACTTGGCGAGCGCCGAGACCGGAACCGAGACCTGGATGCCGCCGAGAAATTCGCGCAGGCCCGAAACCGCGATCTCGCGCATCAGGATCACGAGGCCAGCGATCACATGGACATCGCCCGCATAGGGCCCGCGCAGATAGCCCTGCGCGGTCAGCACCAGAATGACCGCCGCGACCATGATCTTGTCGGCAATCGGATCGAGGAAGATGCCCAGCTTCGACACCGTCCCCTGCGCGCGGGCCAGATAGCCGTCGAAGAAGTCGGTGATGGCGATGATGCAATAGAGCACGAAGCCGATCAGATACCCGGCGCGCCATTCCGGCCACCACAAGAAAAATGCCAGCAGCGGCACCGCGAAGATGCGCGACAGGGTGAGGATGTTGGGCAGGCTCGACATAGCTTGTGCCCCCCTCCCTAGCGCGGGTCGGCGCGCGGCAAAACCCCCGGACTGCGCAGGCCTGCGCCTTTTGCGCTCTTGTGAAAGGCGCCTTGCGCGCTATGTGCCGGTATCTCACAGGGACGCAGCTGCACAACACCCGCATGACCACATCGACCGATCTGCTGCGTTCACGGCGCTTTGCTCCGCTGTTCGTCACCCAGCTGCTGAATGCGCTCAACGACAATCTCTACAAGAACGCGATGGTGCTGTTCATCGTGTACCAGCTGTATGATTCGCCGGAGATGGAGACGCTGATCAGCGGGGTTGCCACCGCGCTGTTCGTGCTGCCCTTCGTGCTGTTCTCGGCCACCGCCGGCCAGCTAGCCGACATGCGCGACAAGACCAGGATCATCCGCTGGATCAAGTTTGCCGAAATCATCATCATGTCGGTGGGCGCTGCCGGGCTCGTGATGGCCTCGCAGGGCATGGCAGTCGAAAGCGTCGCCATCCCGCTGATGTTCGTCGCCCTGTTCGCGATGGGTGTGCATTCGACCTTCTTCGGCCCGATCAAATACGCGATCCTGCCCCAGCATCTCGAAGGTGAGCAGGTGCTGGCGGGCACCGGTCTGGTCGAGGCGGGCACCTATGTGGCGATCCTTTCAGGCATGATCCTGTCGGCGGTGTTCACGGTCAATGGCAGCACCATCGCGGTGATCGCGATCGCGGTTGTCGGCTATGCGGTGTGCCGCTTCGTCCCGCCTGCGCCCGCGCAATGCGAGGAGACGAAAGTCGACTGGAACCCGATCCGCGCCTCCAAGGACCTGATCGCCTTTTCGATGGGCAATATCGAGCTGCGCTATTCGGTGCTGGCGATCAGCTATTTCTGGGCGATTGCGGCGATCCTCGGCGTGCAGTTCTTCCCGCTCGCCAAGAATGTGCTGCTTGCCGACAAGCAGGTGGCGATGGTGATGCTGGTCGCCTTTTCCGCCGGCATCGCGATCGGATCGGTGGCGATCAACGCGCTTCTCAAAGGCCAGATCTCGGCGCGCCATTCAGCGGTTTCGGTGCTGGTGATGGGTGTGCTGCTGATCGCCTTCTACCTGCTGTGCCGGATGTGGGACCTGAAGCCCGCGGGCGAGCTGTTCACTGTCGGCGAATTTCTCAGCCAGCCGCTGGCACTGGTGCTGGTCGCCAATCTGCTGCTGATCGCGGTGGCAGGCGGCATGTTCGTGGTGCCGCTCTACGCCTTCCTCACCACCCGCGTCGACAAGTCCGAAGCCTCGCGCTCGGTCGCGGCGAACAACTTCATCTCGTCGGTGTTCATGGCGGTGGGTGCGGGGGTTGCCGGGTTCCTCGGCTTCTTCGGCATCCCGCTGGCCGAACAATTGCTGTTCAGCCTCGCCCTGTGCCTTGTCTCGGCGCATCTGGCGCGCAAGCTGCACCGGGTGGAATTGCAGCGTCCGGCATGAGCGCCCACCGCCGCACGGCAGGTCCTCAGATAATGAAGGCGAACACCGCCAGCACCGTGGCCACATAGGTGCTGGCAACCCCGCGCACATCCTCGACCGTAAGCCGCCACAGGGCCTCTGCCGGAATCGGGATCAGATCGCGCTTCACATGCGGCGGCAGGCTCTTGCGGAACCAGTGGCGGGCGCTCTCGTCAGTGAGGACCAGGCTGCGACGCATGTGCGATTCTCCGTTCTGTTTTGACCGTTTTTAAGACTTTCTTAACTATTGGAAACGGCCTGCGACGGACCTGTCGCAGCGTGGGACAGACCGAGTTTGCACCGGCGCGCCGAGGTCGGTAGAGCCCGCGGCAGACGACGGGAGACTATCCAGATGACCGATTCCACAAGCCCGCAGGCGACACGCAGCGCCGCGGCTCTGCTGGTCGATTGCCTTGCCGAACAGGGCGCCAGCCGCATCTTCACTGTGCCGGGAGAAAGCTTCCTCGCCGTGCTCGATGCCCTGCCCGATCGGCCGGAGATCGAAGTCGTCACCTGCCGCCAGGAAGGGGGCGTTGCCTTCATGGCCTGCGCGGACGGCGCCATGACGGGGGAACCCGGGATCGCCTTCGTCACCCGCGGCCCGGGCGCAACCAATGCCAGCATCGGCGTGCACGTGGCGCATCAGGATTCGCAGCCGATGATCCTGTTCGTCGGCGATATAGCGCGCAGCGCACAGGGGCGCGAGGGGTTTCAGGAGGTCGATTTCAGCGCCTTCTTCGGCCCCGTCTGCAAATGGGCGGCGCGGATCGATGATCCGGCGCGCATCCCCGAATACATCGCCCGCGCCTATGCCGTGGCGATCAGCGGGCGCCCCGGCCCGGTGGTGCTCGCCCTGCCCGAAGACATGCTGGTGGAACAGGTCCCCGCCGCCCTCGCCCCGCGCCCCAAGGCGCTGCGCCCGGCGCAGGCGGTGTGCCCCGATGCGATGCGCGCCCTGTTCGACATGATCGCCGATGCCGCCAGCCCCATCGCGATCATCGGCGGCGCGGGCTGGAACGCCAAGGCGCGCGATTACTTCCGGCAATTCGCGGAAAGCATCGGCCTGCCCGTGGCAACCGCCTTCCGCCGTCAGGATGCGATTGCGCCGGACAGCCCCGTTTATGCCGGCAATCTCGGCTATGGGCCGAACCCGAAGCTGATCGAGCGGGTGAAGAACGCCGACCTGATCATCGCCGTCGGCGCGCGGCTTGGCGAGGCGACCACCGATGGTTACGAGGTGCCGACTCTCGAACATCCCGGCCAGACGCTGGTCCACATCCATCCCGATCCGGAAGAGCTGGGCCGCGTCTATCGCACCGACCTGGCGCTGTGCTGCGCGATGGACGAATTCGCGGAATGCGCGATGCTGTGGGAAGATACGGGGATCATCCCCTTCGATGCCGGGGC
>JAIEOM010000113.1 GCA_019750455.1 Sphingomonadales bacterium
CTCAGGGTGAGCGTGCCGGAGCCACGCTTGACCAACGCGCCGCTCCCGCTGATCTCACCCCCGACCGTGAGGCTTCCCGCACGGTCGAATACCAACGCGCCATTGTTGAAAACATTGCCTGTGCCCAGCGTGCCGGTCGTCCCGCCATTGCCGACCTGAAGCACATTGCCGGCCGCAACGGTCGTCGCGCCATAGGTGTTCGTGCCGGTCAGCACCAACCGCCCCGCGCCGCCGACGACATTGAGTTGGCCACCGGACAATTGCCCCGTCAGGGTCGTGGGCTCGTCAAAGTTGAAGGGATCGATGTTCGATCCCGACCTGCCGGCAAGCACGATGTCGTTGGCAAAAGTGAGGCCGGCAAAATTGGCTAACAGGCCCGTCCCCTCCCCCATTCTGAGCGCACCGCTGCCAAGCACGGTCGAGTTATTCGCAACAATGCGACCGCCCTCAAGGCTGATTCCGCCGCTGAAGGTGTTGGTGCCAGCCAGAACGAGATCGTCCGCTCCGCGCTTCACGAGGGTGCCGGTGCCGCTGATGTTGCCCAGTTCCGGCCCGCGCGCGCGGTCGACCACCAGCACGGCATTGTTGATGATGGCGCCGAAGCCGATCGTTGCGCCTCTGCCGCCGTTGCCGATCTGGAGCGTACCGGCACTGATCGTGGTCGTGCCGCTGTAGCTGTTTCCGCCAGTCAGGATCAGCGTGCCTGCGCCAAGCTTGGTGAGGTTGCCGGTGCCTTCAATGAAATTGGGGACCGTGATGTCGTCCGTACGGTTGAACACCAGGGTGGAATTGTTGATCACGCCGCCACTGCCGAGCGTCCCGCTGGTTCCGCCGTCGCCAATCTGGAGGGTGCCTGCGCTGATGGTGGTGGTGCCGAAATAGGCATTGTTGCCCGTCAACGTCAGCGTACCGCTGCCGATCTTGGTGAGATCGATGCCATTGGCAAGGAAAGAACCGGCAAAGGTCGTCGAGGCGTTGTTGGCGCCGACAGTCAGGGTCTGCCCGCTGTCTCCGCCGATCAAACCCCCTGCGCCCGCCAGCGAGCCGATGGTCTCGCTGCCGGCAAGCACTAGGGATCCGGAGTTGAACGTTACCGCAGCCTGATCGTCGATCACGTCGTCCGCGAAGAAGTTAACCCGGACGGCGCCGCCATTGATGACCAGATTGGAGAACTTTCCGCGGCTCGCACCAAGGTTCAGCAGGCCTTCGCCTTGCTTGAAAAGGGTCCCGGTGCCCAGATCGATCCCGTTCGTGAAAAGGGTGGCAGTCGCTTCGATTGTGTCGATGGTGAGATCGGTGCCGACGCCGGAGATAACTCCAAATATGTTGTTGGGAGCGTTTACGACGGTGATGCGGCTGTTGCCTGCCAGCGTAACCGGACCACGAAGGAAGCTGTCGGCAGCCTCAAAGCGCAAGGCTCCGCCGTTGTTGAAACCGCTTCCGCTGATCGTGATCGCTTCGGATAAAGAGAGCTGATCGGAGCCTAGAGCAAGAGTTGCGCCGGTCCGGACGATAGTGCCAGTATCCGAGCTGCCCAACGCGCGATTGTTCGCGACGACTAGCGTGCCCTCGGCAACCGTGATCGCCCCGGTATATGTGTTGGCTGCCGCCAGTGTCAGCGTACCGGCCCCGATCTTCTCGAAGCCGCGCGCTCCGCCAAGCTCCGAAATCATGCCCGATTGGGTTGCCGTGCCGGACAGCACTTGCAGCTTGGTCGTATCGGAGTCGATGATGATGGGTGCCGCGATGTTCACGCCGTCGGCATAATCGATCACTGATCCCGTGGTGCGGATCGCGCCGAAGGTGCTGGCAAGGCTGGCCTGGAGAGACAGCGTGCCTTCCGCCAGCGTAAACCCGCCAGTGAAGCCGGTCAGGTCGAGATCGGAAGCCAGCGTCAGCACACCCGAGCCGCGCTTGGTGAAGCCGCTCTCACCCGTGATCACGCCCGCAAGGGTCAAACCGCCGGCCCCGCTGTCGAAGGTGCCGGCGAAGGTCGAACCGGACAGTGTCAGTCTGCTGGCCGTGCCGCTGTTCAGAATGGTGCCCGTGCCGCTGACGCTTTGCAGCGCCATGTCGAACCCGGCAAGGTCGAGGGTGCCGGGGGCGTCGATCAGCAGTTCCACGAGCGGGCGCTTGTTCTGCAGGAAAGCGGCCGCCTGAAGGCTGCCCATTTGCAGCGTCCCGCCGTCGATGGCAATCTGGAAACCGCCAAAGGAAAATTCCTCCGGATCAAAAATCACGGTTCCGTTCGCGGTTTCGCTGCCGAACCGCACATTGCCGAACCGCAGCGCAGTGATCGGCCCGGTTAGTCGCACGGTCTGCCCGGACGCGGCGGCAAATGCACCGCCATCAAACCGCAGCCTGTTGCTGAAATCCCCCGTGTAATCGGCCACGAGCTTGGCACCGCCCGCGACAAAGACGTTGCTGGTGCCCAGTGCACCGTCAACGGCCATCGACAAGGTCCCCTGAATGACAGAGGCGCCCCCCGAGTAAGGATTGGCCTTGTCCAGTGTCAGCACACCGGCGCCTCGCTTTACCAGAGTCCCCTGACCGCTGATGGTGCCCTGAAAACCGATATCATCCGATCGGTTGAAATTCAGGAGGCCGCCAGTCAGGATGACATCGCTTTGTACCATGCCGGTCGTGCCGCCGTCACCGAGTTCCAGTGAAGAACCGATTGTCGTGGTGCCGGTATAGGTGTTGTTGCCGGTCAGCGTAACAAAGGTGCTCACATCTACGATCAGCGCGCCGGTGCCGCTGATCTGGTTCGCGAGCGTCGTCGAACTGAGGCCCGAGATGAACAGGGTCCCGTTGTTGATGATATCCCCGCTACCGAGCGATCCGGGACCGTTGCTATCTCCCAGCTGCAGGACGCCTGCTTCGATGGTGATGGTGCCGGTGTGGGTGTTCGCTGCGGTGAGCACCAGCGTGCCAGCGCCCCGCTTCGCAATTGCGCCGCCGCCCGAAAGGACGCTGGCGAGGGTCTGATCGGTCGCGATGTCGAAAGTCGTGGTGCCTGAGGTGATCTCAACCCCGCCGACCAATGTCCCGATATTGGTGATGGTGTTGGTACCGGACAAGCGCATCGCAAGCGCGCGCGTCACTCCGTCGCCGCTGAGGCCGCCTGAAATGGTACCGAGATTATCGATACGCACGTTTGAGCCAAGAATGCCAACTCCGCCTGAACCCGCGACCGAACCCGTACCGCCGTTGCCGCCCGTGTAAGACCCCTCGTTGAACAGAATGACGCCGGACATGATTTGTCCAGCGCCGCCATCTCCGCCGGCACCGTCTATTGCGCCAGTGCCACCGAGCCCGCCATTTCCGCCTTGACCTCCGACAATGGCATTTCGGTTAAAGACGGTCGTAGTTCCTGAACTCGCCGTGATCGCAGCGCTTCCGCCATCACCTCCGTCGCCGCCGTTCCCGGTAAGTCCACCATTGCCGCCCGCACCACCCGATGCCGCAGTTACCAGACCTGAGCCCGTGGTCCTGAGTACAACAGTGCCGATGCCGATAAGATTGCTGACACCCCCGGCACCTCCCCCTCCTCCCGAGCCGCTACCGAGACCGGCGCCGCCATTCCCGCCCGCCCGCGCGCTAATGTTCAGAGCGGTTGCAGTTATTGATTGATTTATAAGGTTGAAATAACTGCCCGCCCCGCCAGCACCGCCTCCGCCGCCGCTGCCGTCAATCGTCGCATTGCCGCCATTGCTTGCCTGGCCCGAAACAGAGCCGCTGCCGATTCCGCCAGCACCACCGCCACTGCCCTGCCCGGTTCCGCCTCGCCCACCCACGTTACCACTGCCGCCGCCGCCCCCGCCCGAACCCGCAGTCGTACCGGCGCCCCCGGCTCCACCAGTGCCACCAAAAGTTAGGTTGAGTTCACCTCCGTCACCGCCGCCGCCGCCACCATTGCCACCGCTGCTCTGAGCCATTGCAGGCGCGGCCATGACAATCAGAGCCGGGACAAGCGCGGAAGTGGCGAGCAGCCCCGTGCTGCGGCGGGTGGCAGATGCGGTCATCGGTTCTTCCCCTGTCTGTCACAACGTGACGGGCGCGGTCGCAAGGACGACCGGCCTGAGTGGGGAGCGTATTTATACGGGGATCACGCCGACCGAGAGGCGATTTGTCTCATATCATTTGGCATATTGTCTCACGCCCGTCAGGCAGAGCGCAGGTCTTCGCGGTACTCGCTGGGGCTGAGGCCCGCGTGACGCTTGAAAGCGCGGGCGAAGGAGGCGCTGTCATACCAGCCGCACCGCGCGGCCACGACGCTGACCGGCATCTCTGGCGACCGCGCGATGATCGCCTTGGCGCGATCGATGCGCAGAGCCGAAATCACCCCCGACACCCCGCCCTCGATCCCGGCAAAAGCGCGGTAGAGCGTCGCCCGGGAACACCCGAGCTGTTCGAGCAGGCGGAACACGCTGAGATCGGGGCTGGTCAATTCCTGCTCGATCACGCTGATCGCCAGCGAGCGCAGATCCTCGGGCGTGGCCCGTTTGCGGCTCTGAAGTTCGGCGGTCGCCGTCTCGCAGGTGAAGAACGCCATCTGGGTCGCCTGACTGAGCAGGAAGGCCCGTTCCACCGCGTTGGCGGCTGCCATGTGGCCCGCGATCAGGCCAAGCTGCGATTTGAGCGCCGGTCCCATCCGCGACATTTCGAGCGCCCGGCACATCTCATCGGGCGAAGGGATCGCGCCGCCGAGCATCCGTTCCAGTTCGATGCGGGGCAGCGAGATATGGACGGCATCATGCGCGCTGAAATCCACATGCGAACGGCCGCGATTGTCGAAGACGAAGAACTGTCCGGCCTTGCTGGAGACTGCGCCGCCGCGTTCCTCGGCGTAATCGCGCTGCCCCTTCAGGACGACTCCGACCAGATAGGTCTCCCGGTCATCGGCAATCTCGGCGGGAATGCCCTGCCCGCTCACCGCGTCCGAATTGTAGCGGAACAGCTGGGCCCTGCTGCCGACAAGGCATTGCGCCGAGGCTGCGAAAGTGGCGGCGGATTCTGTGGGGATGGGCCGGGAATCGAAGCTGTAATGCGCAAGATTGCGCCAATAGTCATAGCGCGAGGCGGCAGGCACAGCGTCCGTGGCGATCTCGAAATAGACCGGCGTATCGGGAAGCCCGTGGACAAGCGACCACCGCCCCAATTCAGGTGACCACTGCCAGCTCCCCGCCGAACCATTTGCAAGCTGGCCCAATCCTGCTCCCCCGAGATCGCTCGTGAGTCTCAGTAATATGACGGATGCAACGAGGCAATGCCCGCGCTCGGGCCCGCGTCAGGCAGCCTCGGCGGCCTCCAGCAAGGCTCCTGCCGCCAGCCACGTCTCTTCGGCCTCGGCAAGAGCCGCAGCGGAGGCGGCCCGATCGGTCAGGAGCTTTTGCATCTTCGCGCCGGTCTGGGCGGCCTGCTCGCTGCCGAGATCGAGGATCGCCCGGTCCAGCCGCTCCACATCGGCGGTCAGACGCGCGATCGCGCTTTCCGCCTTGGCGAGCGCAGTCTGCGCCGCGCGCCGGTCAGCCGCCGCATCGGCGTTGCGCCCGGCCCGCGCCTTGCCGCCGCGATCGCCCTTGGGCTGGTTCCGGCCAAGGATGAAATCGATGTAATCATCCATGCTGCCGTCATATTCGCGCGCTGTTCCGCCATCGACCAGGAACAGCCTGTCTGCGGTGAGTTCGACCATGTGGCGATCGTGGCTGATGAGGATCACCGCGCCGCTGTAGTCGTTCAGGGCCTGCACCAGCGCCTCGCGCGCGTCGACATCGAGGTGGTTGGTCGGCTCGTCGAGGATCAGCAGGTGCGGTGCATCGCGGGTGATCAGCGCCAGCGCCAGCCGCGCGCGCTCCCCGCCCGAAAGCTTGTCGACCCGCTGGTTGGCGCGCGGGCCGGAGAAGCCGAACCGCCCGAGTTGCGCACGCACCGCGGCGGGGGACTGCCCCTCCATCGCGCGGGCCATGAGATCGAGCGGGGTGTCCTCGCCCGCCAGTTCCTCGACCTGATACTGCGTGAAATAGCCGACCTTGAGCTTGCCGGGTGCATTCACCGCGCCCTCGGCAGGGGTGAGCTGCGCGGCGAGCAGGCGGGCGAGCGTGGTCTTGCCGTTGCCGTTGCGGCCCAGCAGGGCGATGCGGTCATCCGCCTCGATCCGGAAGTTCAGCCGCTTCAGGATCGGCGGTGCCTCGCCATATCCCACCGCCGCCTGTTCCAGCGTGATCATCGGTGATTTCATCTCCGCCGGATCGGGGAAATCGAAGCTCAGCGAAGGGTCTTCCATCAGCGCGGCGATGGGCTGCATCTTGGCAAGCATCTTGGCGCGCGATTGCGCCTGCTTGGCGGTCGAGGCGCGGGCCGAATTGCGCGCGACGTAATCGCGCAACCGCGCGGCCTGCGCCTCCTGCGAGGCCTTGGCGGCGGCAAGCTGCGCGGCGCGCTCGGCTCGCTGCTTCTCGAAGGCGTCATAGCCGCCCGGATAGAGCGTCAGCTGCCCGCCCTGCAGGTGCAGGATATGGTCGACCACCTTGTTGAGCAGATCACGCTCGTGGCTGATCACGACCAGCGTGGCCGGGTAGGACTTGAGGAAGTTCTCCAGCCACAGCGTCGCTTCGAGGTCGAGGTGGTTCGATGGCTCGTCCAGCAACAGGATGTCGGGCTCGGAAAACAGCAGCGCGCCCAAGGCGATGCGCATCTTCCACCCGCCCGAGAAGCTGTCGACCGGGCGTTGCTGCATCTCCTCGTCGAAGCCGAGGCCGCTGAGGATCTTGGCCGCGCGCGCCGGGGCGGAATAGGCGTCGATCGCCAGCAGACGCTCGTGGACGTCGCCCATGCGGTCCATGTCGGTGCAGGTTTCCAGCTCCGCCAGCAGCGCCGCGCGTTCGGTCGCGGAAGCGAGCACGACCTCCTC
>JAIEOM010000026.1 GCA_019750455.1 Sphingomonadales bacterium
TTCGATTTCCAGCTTGGCGAGGCCGCCGAGATGATCCGCGAAAGCACCGCGCGCTTTGCGGACGAGCAGATCATGCCGCTCGCCGACCGCACCGACCGCGAGGACCGCTTCCCGCGCGAATTGTGGGAGCCGATGGGCGCGCTTGGTCTGCATGGCATCACCGTGGAAGAGGAATGGGGCGGGCTGGGGCTCGGCTATCTCGAACACGTGATCGCGGTCGAGGAAGTCAGCCGCGCTTCGGCCAGCATCGGCCTCAGCTACGGCGCGCATTCCAACCTGTGCCTCAACCAGATCCGCCGCTGGGGGAATGACGAGCAGAAGGCGAAATATCTCCCCAAGCTGATCTCGGGTGAGCATGTCGGCAGCCTCGCCATGTCCGAGGCAGGCGCGGGGTCGGACGTGGTCTCGATGAAGCTGAAGGCTGATGCGGTTCAAGGCGGCTACGTCCTCAACGGCACGAAGTTCTGGATCACCAACGCACCGGAAGCCGATACGCTGGTGGTCTATGCCAAGACCGACGGCCATGCGGGCAGCCGCGGCATCACCGCCTTCCTGATCGAGAAGGGCGACGAGGGGTTCTCCATCGGCCAGAAAATCAGCAAGGTCGGCATGAAGGGCTCCCCCACCGCCGAGCTGGTGTTCAGCGATTGCTTCGTGCCGGAAGAGCGCATCATGGGCCCGCTCAACGGCGGCGTCGGCGTGCTGATGAGCGGGCTGGATTACGAGCGGGTTGTGCTCGCCGGATTGCAGCTCGGGATCATGCAGGCGTGCCTCGACACGGTGATCCCCTACCTTCGCGAGAGAAAGCAGTTCGGCAAACCGATCGGCTCGTTCCAGCTGATGCAGGCCAAGGTCGCCGACATGTATGTCGCCCTGCAATCGGCCCGCGCCTACACCTATGCGGTCGCCAAGGCGTGCGATGCCGGGCAGACGACGCGCTTCGATGCGGCAGGCGTGATCCTGCTCGCGTCCGAGAATGCCTTCAAGGTCGCCGCCGAGAGCGTCCAGGCGTTGGGCGGCGCAGGCTACACCACCGACTGGCCGGTCGAACGCTACATGCGCGATGCCAAGCTGCTCGATATCGGCGCGGGGACCAATGAGATCAGGCGCATGCTGATCGGGCGCGAGCTGATCGGGGCGGCTGGGTGATCCTCCCCGGAACGGGGAGGGGGACCACCCGCAGGGTGGTGGAGGGGCACGCGCCATGATCACCGGCCCCCGCGATACCGTCAAGTGCGCCCGCAAGTTGCGCAGTGAGATGTCGCTGCCGGAAGCGATCCTTTGGCGGGAGCTGCGCAAGCGGCCCGGTGGGCACAAGTTCCGGCGGCAGCATCCGGCGGGAGAGTTTGTGCTCGATTTCTATTGTGCGAAGGCACAACTGGATATCGAGGTCGATGGCTGGGTGCACGATAACGCCACGAGAGCGGAGCACGACCGGCGGCGCTCTGCCTTTCTGCGATCGCAAGGGATTGCCACCACGCGCATTCCGGCGCAGCGCGTGCTCGAGGATTTGGAGGCTGTTGTGAGGCGGATAGTTGTGATTTGTGACGAGCGGATCGAAAAGCTTGGGGTGCCCCTCCACCGTCCTGCGGACGGTCCCCCTCCCCGTGCCGGGGAGGATTGCGCATGACTGCCCCCACCCTCACAACCAAGCTTGACCGCGAGAGCCCCGAGGCCAAGGCGCGGTTCGCGCACAACCACGCCCTCGCGCAGGAACTGCGCGCCCGCGTGGCGGAGGCTGCGCTCGGCGGGCCGGAGAAGCATCGCGAGCGGCATGTGTCGCGCGGCAAGCTGCTCCCGCGCGAGCGGGTGGAGCGGCTGCTCGATCCGGGTTCGCCCTTTCTCGAAGTCGGGCAGTTGGCGGCGAACGGGATGTACGAGGGCGACGTCAATGGCGCCTCGATCATCACCGGCGTGGGCCGCGTTTCGGGCCGGCAATGCATGATCGTGTGCAACGATGCGACCGTGAAGGGTGGGACCTACTACCCGATGACGGTCAAGAAGCACCTGCGCGCGCAGGAGATTGCGCAGGAGAACCGCCTGCCGTGCATCTACCTCGTCGATAGCGGCGGGGCGAACCTGCCGCATCAGGCCGAGGTCTTCCCCGACCGTGACCATTTCGGGCGGATCTTCTTCAATCAGGCGAACATGAGTGCGCTGGGCATTCCGCAGATCGCCTGCGTGATGGGAAGCTGCACGGCGGGCGGGGCCTATGTCCCCGCCATGTCCGACGAGACCGTGATCGTGCGCAATCAGGGCACAATCTTCCTCGCCGGCCCGCCGCTGGTGAAGGCCGCGACGGGTGAGGAGATCAGCGCCGAGGACTTGGGCGGCGGCGATCTTCACGCGAAGAAGTCCGGCGTGGTCGATCACCTCGCGGAGAACGACGAACACGCGCTCACCATCGTGCGCGACATCGTCAGCCACCTCGGTGCGAACACCGGCGCAGCGCAGGACGTCGCGCTCAAAGACCCGCGCCCGCCCAAGTTCGACGCGGAAGACCTCTACGCCCTCATCCCCGAGGACGTGCGCGCGCCCTATGACGTCAAGGAAGTGATCGCGCGGCTGGTCGACGGCAGCGAGTTCCACGAATTCAAGGCGCATTACGGCGCCACTCTCGTGTGCGGCTTCGCCCACATCTGGGGGATGCCGGTCGCGATCCTCGCCAATAACGGCGTGCTGTTCTCCGAAAGCGCGCAGAAGGGCGCGCATTTCATCGAGCTGGCCTGTCAGCGGCGCATTCCGTTGCTGTTCCTCCAGAACATCTCGGGCTTCATGGTCGGCGGGAAGTACGAGGCGGAAGGGATCGCGAAGCACGGCGCGAAGCTGGTCACCGCCGTGGCGACCGCGACCGTCCCCAAGGTCACCGTGGTGATCGGCGGCAGCTTCGGGGCGGGGAACTACGGCATGTGCGGTCGCGCCTACTCGCCCCGCTTCCTGTTTACCTGGCCCAATGCGCGCATCTCGGTGATGGGCGGGGAGCAGGCGGCTTCGGTGCTGGCGACCGTCCACCGCGACGCCGACAAGTGGGACGAGCGCGAGGCCGAGGCCTTCAAGGCCCCGATCCGTCAGAAATATGAGGACGAGGGCAACCCCTACTACGCCACCGCCCGCCTGTGGGACGACGGCGTGGTCGATCCGGTACAGACCCGCGATGTGCTGGGGCTTGCGTTCGCCGCGTGTCTTGAGGCGCCGATTGCCGAGCGTCCCGCGTTTGGCGTGTTCCGGATGTAGCGCAATGAAAAACCTGCGCCGCCTCACCATGGTATCGGGTGTTTTGTTGGCGCTTGCTGCCTGCCAAAGCGAAAGGGAGCGGGCTGAAGCCGCTGCGCTTGCCAGATACGCTGAAGCAGGAGGAAGACTCATTGGTTCAGTGTCACAGTCACCGAACGATTGGAGCATATCGACCGAGATTTGCGTCATAATCGAACTGCCAGGCGAAAAGCCAACCTTGAGGGATGTTGTCTTTGTTCGCGTATCCGGAGTGGATGATGACGCAATGCAGGTTGCGGAGGCGACAAGCACATTCGCCGAATGCAAGGCTGGCTGGTGGCGAGGCTGAAACCATCCCCCGCCCCCTTGCGTAGCTAACCCAAGTTAGGCCACAAGAGACCCGCCTTTGGGAGGGGCGCACCGCTTGCATTCACCGATCACCTCTGCGCCTGTGCGCAAGCCCACGCTGCTTTCGCGCATCGTGCGCCGGATCATTCTTGCGATCTGGTACCTTCGCGGCTGGAAGATCGAGGACCCGCTGCCCAAGCACCTCAAGAAGTTCGTGCTCGCGGGCGCGCCGCATACCTCCAACTGGGACTTCGTGTTCTTCACCGGCGCCACGCATGAAGAGGGCATCCGCCCCAATTTCATGGGCAAGCACACGCTGTTCCAGGGGATCATGAAAAACTTCATGCTCGACATGGGCGGCATCCCCGTCGACCGCCGCAGCCGCCTCAACGCCACCGAGCAGGTCTCCGCCGAATTCGCCGCGCGCGATGAACTTGCGCTCGTCATCGCCTGCGAGGGCACGCGCAAATCGGACGGCAAGTGGAAATCGGGCTTCTACCACATCGCCCGCGCGGCCAATGTCCCGATCGTCCCCGCCTTTGCCGACAACGTGCGCAAGATCATCAGCTTCGGCCCGCCGATGATCCCCACCGGCAATTACGGCGAGGATCTGCTCAAGATTGCCGAATGGTTCCGTTCGAAGCTGCCCGATTACGAACGCTTCAAGGTGCTGGAACAACAGGCGCGCGACATTATTGCAGGCAAGAACGATGTTTGAACTCCTCGCCCTCAATGCCGCGATCCTGTTGGTGCTGGTGCTGATCCAGTGGGCGATTTCGGTGAAGATCGACGATGTGTCCTTCATCGATGCCTTCTGGGGCGCGGGCATGGGCATCCTCGCCGTGGCGAGCTGGCTGCATGTCGGCGGCGGGCCGGGCGCGCTGGCGACGCTGATCATGGTGATGACTGCGGCCTGGGGCTTCCGGCTCGGCATCTATCTGTTCCTGCGCTGGCGCAAGGAAGGCGAGGACAAGCGCTACAAGCTGATCCTCAAGAAGGACCGCGAGGCGGGCCGCTTCGCGCAGGCCGCTTTGACGCGGGTGTGGCTGATGCAGGCGGTGCTGCTGTTCATGGTCTCATCCCCCGCGCAGGTCGGTATCCTCGCCAGCCCCGAACCTTCACCGATCCCGCCGCTGGCGTGGGTGGGCTTCGGCGTGTGGTGTGTCGGCGTGTTCTTCGAATGGGTCGGCGACTGGCAGCTCACCCGCTTCAAGGCCGATCCGGCGAACCACGGCAAGGTGCTCGACACCGGGCTGTGGCGCTACACCCGTCACCCCAACTATTTCGGCGACTTCGCCGCGTGGTGGGGCATCTGGATCGCCTGCGCCGCTGCCGGTTGGCAATATGCGGCGGCGACAGTGATCGGGCCGCTGTTCCTCAGCTTCACGCTCACAAAATGGTCGGGCGTGGCCTTGCTGGAGCGGGGGCTCGACAAGTCCAAGGGCGACAAATACGCCGATTACAAGCGCCGCACCTCGGCCTTCTTCCCGATGCCGCCCAAGGCCTGAGCCGCCGCTAAGCCCAAGCGCGCCACGCCCTTTTTCCGTGCTGCGTCGCACAAAAATCGACGAGCGGCCCTTCAATCCCGATCGCGGTTGCCCTATGTTGCCCGCGCGCAAGGAGGCGCGAGCGACATGCCACTGACCGACACCGCCCGCGAAGCCGAGCGCGAACGTATCGCGCGCCATGTCCTCGATCTCGTCAAGGAGCGCGGGGCAGAAGTGGCCTGGACGGTCGCGATGTCCGAAAGCGGCCTCACCCGTGCACGGTTCGAAGCGCTGTTCGCCGACTATGACGATCTCTTCGATGCGGTGGCGCAGACCTGGCTCGCCCCCCAGCTGGCGGTGATGGAAGAGGTGCTTTCCAGCAATCTCCCGCCGCAGCGCAAGATGTACGAATTCTTCCGCCGCCGCTTCGTGATCTCGCAGGCGCGGTTCCGTGAGGACCCGCATTTCTTCACCATCCTGTGCGAGATGGGCGCCGCCAATTTCGAGCGTGTGCGCTCCTACGTCGACCTTGCGGATCATTACCTGTGCGAGTTGATCGCCGAAGCCCAGGCCGAAGGGTTCTTCGCCGGGCTGGAGATTGACGAGGCGCTGTCGCTGATCAACCAGATGATCAGCAACTACACTCTGCCCGATGCGCTGATCTATCTCGGCGACAAGCTGACCGAGCAGAAGCTGGCACGGATTGTCGACACGATGTTCATCGGCCTGTCGGGCGAAGCCGGGGCGGATGCCTCCGGCGTCAACGCGCTGAAGGTGGCGTCCTAAGCGTCGGCCCACCACGCACAGGCCGGATCGTCCTTCCCTCGCGCGCCGCGCCGTTGCAAACTGCCGAGCAACCCGCCCTCCAGCGTCATGGTTGATGCGGTGCTGCGGTTCCAGTCCATGATGTAGAGCCGCTCGGCGATCAGCCAGCGCCCCTCGCGCTTCTCCAGCCGGTCGAGATAACGCCCGCCGACCACCAGCTCCACCTCGCCATCGGGCGCGGGAATGAGGTGGAGCGCGACGCAGTTGGTCTCCGCCTTCGCCTGCGCGCCCTCGACCCGAATGACCGTGTTGCTGATATTGTGCTGGGTCAGCCGCATCGCGCCGAGGCCCGCCATCAACCCGGGAACCACCTCGGCGATGAGCCGCGCGCCGTCACCGTAATCGATCAGCGCATCGGGGGTGAAGGCGGCCGTGAGTTGTTCGGGATCGCAGCGGTCGATCCCCCGGCAATAGAGCGCGAGCGTCTCGGCAATTGCCAGCCGGTCGGCGAGTTCGGTCGTGTCCATGCGCACCAGCCTATCGCGGTGGCCGGTGCGAGGGCACTCCCGAAAGCGTCAGCGCCGCGGATCGCGCTTGAATTGCAGCACGTTGGCGGGGCGCCGGGGCGGGGGCGGGCGTAGCCGCTTTTCCGCCAGCGCATATTTCAGGGCCGCGCCCACTGTCAGCCCGGCGACAAGCAGGATCGCACCGGCCCAGAACCAGTAAGGCAGCCCCAGCACCGCCGCGATTGCGCCGGTATCGGAAAGGATGGCCTGCCCTTCGATCATGACCTGCTCGGTCAGGAGGTATCGCCAAGCGGTGAAGGCGCTCATCGCTCCCATCACGCCGAGAAATTGCAGCGTGAAGCGCGCCCAGCTTGCCGAGCCCCGCCATGCGACTAGCGCGATCACCGCCGCCGCGACTGGCAGAGCCCACCATCCGGTCGCCGAACGCACCCAGATCACCACGCTGGCGAGGATCGCCGCTACTGCAAGCCACAGAACGGGCCGCCAGGCGCGGGGGTGGGCGCTGGCGACGATCAGCCCCGCGCCCGCGAGGCTTGGGGCAAGCGGGCCGCCAGCGGCAATGGCCGCCTGCACCACCCGCGGCGCGCTGCCGCCCACCTGATATTCGGCAAAGCCCGACCCGTCAGGGAAGATCACCAGTTGCTGGAAATCCTGCCCGAGCAGCAGCGCGGTCAACCCGTGGCCCATTTCGTGGAACCACGTCGTCAGGATGAAGAAGGGGTAGGCGAGGAAATCGCCGAACGGCAGTGCGGGCAGCATCATCAC
>JAIEOM010000151.1 GCA_019750455.1 Sphingomonadales bacterium
CGCCCGGTTGATCGCGCCGTGCTGAAGGCGGCGCTGGAGGGGGTATCCGGGGGCGACAAGGGCCTGTGGATCGATGCCGTGGTGCTGGGCTGCACCCACTTCCCGCTGCTGCGCGAAGAGCTGGAAGATGTCGCCACCTTCGAACTCGGCTGGTCGCCCGATGTGCGCTTTGTCGACGGTGCGGCAGGCATCGCGCGCCGCATCGCGCACCTGCTGGAAGGGCAGAGCTTCGCGCGGACTGGCCCCAACCGCTTCGTCGTCACCGGGCCGCTGGCCGGGGCAGACGGACTGGAGGCGACGCTGGCAGCACGCGGGTTCGGGCCGGTGGAAGCCTTCTGACCGCCCGCCCCGCCCCTTGCGAGCGCCTCGCAAAGATCGTGATGGCAAAAGCGATTACCCTGACCTAGATAACCGCGAAACGAATAGCCCGCTCATGGGTTATGGGCGGAGACGTCACGCAAATCGCGGGGTCCGGGCACGCCCTTTTCCCGCTGCAAGCACAAAGAGCCGCGAGTGAATTACGACCAGATCTTCGATTCCGCGATCGACCGGCTGCACGAGGAAGGCCGTTACCGCGTCTTCATCGACATTCTGCGCAACAAGGGTGCCTATCCCAACGCGCGCTGTTTCCACGGGCACAACGGGCCAAAGCCGATCACGGTTTGGTGCTCGAACGACTATCTGTGCATGGGCCAGCACGACAAGGTGATCGGCGCGATGGAAGCCGCGCTGCACGATGTTGGCGCGGGCTCTGGCGGCACGCGCAACATCGGCGGCAACACGCACCTACATGTCGAGCTGGAAGCCGAACTCGCCGACCTGCACGGCAAGGATGCGGCGCTGCTGTTCACCTCGGGCTATGTCTCGAACGATGCGACGCTTTCAACCCTCGCCAAGCTGCTGCCGGGCTGCGTGATCTTCTCGGACGAATTGAACCACGCCAGCATGATCGCCGGCATCCGCAATTCGGGCTGCGACAAGAAGGTGTTCCGCCACAATGATGTCGCCCACCTCGAGGAACTGCTCGCCTCGGTGGACATCGACACGCCCAAGCTGATCGCCTTCGAAAGCGTCTATTCGATGGACGGCGATGTCGCCCCGATCCACGCGATCTGCGACCTTGCCGAGAAATACAACGCGCTGACCTATATCGACGAAGTCCATGCGGTCGGCATGTATGGCGCCCGCGGCGGCGGCATTTCGGAGCGCGACAATGCCGCGCACCGCATCGATATCATCGAAGGAACGCTGGGCAAGGCGTTCGGCGTGATGGGCGGCTATATCGCGGCAAGCACCAAGGTTGTGGACTGCATCCGCTCCTATGCGCCGGGCTTCATCTTCACGACCTCGCTATCCCCCGTGCTGGTCGCGGGCGTGCTCGCCTCGGTGCGGCACCTCAAGGAGTCTTCGGTGGAGCGCAACGCCCAGCAACGCGCCGCCGCGATGCTGAAGCTGAAGTTTGCCGAAGCGGGCCTGCCGGTGATGGACTCTGTCACCCACATCGTCCCGCTGATGGTTGGCGATCCGATCCGCGCCAAGAAGATCAGCGACATCCTGCTCGCCGAATACGGCGTTTACGTGCAGCCGATCAACTTCCCCACCGTGCCGCGCGGCACCGAGCGCCTGCGCTTCACCCCCGGCCCGCACCATACCGACGAGATGATGGACGAGCTCACCGCCGCGCTGGTGGAAATCTGGGACCGCCTGGAACTGGGGCTCGCCGAAGCGGCCTGAACCGCCCCGCCCTGCCGTAGCGTCCTTTGAGGCTGCGCCCGGCTGCGCTAACCCCTCTGCCGAAGCAGATTCGGGAGAGAGCGACAATGGGCGGCACGCCTGACCAGACTTATGCCGAGGTGGTACTCGGACGGCGCAGCATTCGTGGTTATCTCGACAAGCCCGTGCCGCGCGCGCTGATCGAGGAGATCCTGACGATGGCGATGCGATCGCCCTCGTCGATGAACACCCAGCCCTATCACTTCCACGTGATCACCGGCGAACCGCTCGACCGCATCCGCAAGGGCAACACCGAGCGCATTCTGGCCGGTGAACCCGACAGCCGCGAATTCCGCCGGGGTGAGGCTTTCAAGGGCGTCCACCGCGACCGGCAGGTCGGCTGCGCCATCCAGCTGTTCGAAGCGATGGGCATCGCGCGTGATGACAAGGACGCGCGGCAGGACTGGGTGCTGCGCGGTTTCCGCCAGTTCGACGCGCCGGTCTGCGTCATCATCACCTATGACCGCGAGCTTGACGGCTCCGACGACACCCCCTTCGATTGCGGCGCGGTAACCACCGCACTGGTCAACGCCGCGTGGAGCAAGGGCCTGGGCTGCGTGATCAACTCGCAAGGCATCATGCAAAGCCCGGTGGTGCGCGAACACGCCGGCATTCCCGACGATCAGGTAATCATGAAAGCGGTCGCGATGGGCTGGCCCGATCCCGATTTCCCCGCCAACCCCGTCAGGATCACCCGCCGCGATGTCAGCGAGGCCGCGCGGTTCGTGGGGTTTGACGAGGCCTAGGGGAAGTTCCCGAGGGGACTGCATAACATATCACAGGGCCGCACGGTGTAATGCCATGCCGTGCGGCCTCCGGTTCGATTGCTCGGTTCCTGCCGCCAGACATGCAGGGACTGCCAATGTTCGACTGGTTCAAGAAGCACGCCCCGATCCGTACCAAGTTCAACGCGCTGCTGGTAATCCACAGCACGGTTGTCAGCCTTGCGGTGCTGACCGCATGGCTCGCGGGCAGCGCGGGCGCCGTATCGATCTGGGCGTTCTGTGCGCTCGGCTTCATCGTGCTGACGCCGGTCATCGTGCTGACCGCCAAGACCCTGATCTGCGATCCCTATGTGACCACGGTGCTGCGCATGGAGGCGCTCGCTTCCGGCGACACCGACAGCGCGATCCTGTTCCAGGACCATACCCGCGATTGCGTGGGCCGGATGGCGCGGGCGATGAACACCTTCAGGGACAACGCAGTGCAAGTCCGGCTGGCGGCGGAAGACCAGAAGATCATCGTCGATGTGCTGAGCGGCGCGCTGGAAAAGCTGGCCCGCAACGATCTGGCCTTCACGCTCGATCAGCAATTGCCCTTCGAATACAAGCAGCTGCGTTACGATTTCAACGATGCCGTTACCGCCCTGCGCGAGGCGCTGGCGGTGGTCGGCGAGGCCCGCCAGTCGATCGATCGCGGCGCGACCGAAATCAGCATGGCGGTCAACGATCTGGCCAGCCGCACGCAGGAACAGGCCGGCCGGGTGGAGCGCACGCTGGCGGAGATGACGGCGCTCACCGATGGCGTGAAGAGCACGGCCTCCGATGCCGCAGCGGTCGATGCCGCGATGACCGAGACGCGCCGGCAGGCCGAGGCCTCAGGCGAAGTCATGAAGCGCGCCGTGGCGGCGATGGCAGCCATCGAGCGGTCATCTGAAGAGATTTCCTCGATCGTCGATCTGATCGACGGGATCGCCTTCCAGACGAACCTGCTCGCCCTCAATGCCGGGGTCGAGGCTGCGCGGGCCGGGGAAGCCGGCAAGGGCTTTGCCGTGGTCGCCTCCGAAGTGCGCGCGCTGGCTCAGCGGTCTGCCGAAGCTGCGAACGAGATCAAGGCCAAGGTCAGCGGCTCTCAGCGCGAGGTCCAGACCGGGGTGGAACTCGTCGGAGACACCGGGCGGGCGCTGGACAGCATCGCGGCGAGCATCGCCGAAATGACGCTGCTGGTTACCGGGATCAGCCAGTCTACCCAGCGTCAGGCGCATGGCCTGTCAACCGTTAACGCCACGGTATCCGATATCGAGAGGATGACGCAGCAGAACGCCGCGATGGTCGAACAGGCATCCGCCGCCACGCACAGCCTTGCGCGTCAGGCGAGCGAACTGAACGCGCAGCTTGCGCGGTTCATCCTTGAAGAGGGGCACAGCCAGCGCAATGCGGCCTATCCCGCGCGGGCGCTGGCGCAAGCGGCCTAGGCAAACCTCAACGCGGCAGTTCGGACACGCCCATCAGCGCCTCGTCCACCGCCCGTGCGGCCTGACGACCCTCGCGGATAGCCCAGACCACAAGGCTCTGCCCGCGCCGCATGTCGCCGCAGGCAAACACCCCCGCCACGCTGGTGGCGTAGCTGTTGGTGTCCGCATCGACATTGCCGCGCGCGGTAAGATCGACGCCCGCCTGTTCGAGCAGCCCGGCCTTGCGCGGACCGACGAAGCCCATCGCCAGCAGGATGAGGTCAGCCGGGATGGTGAATTCGCTACCGGAGATTTCCTGCATCTGGCCGCCGACCCATTCGACGCGCACGCACTCGAGGCCCGTCACCTTCTCGCCATCGCCCAGCACCCGCTTGGCGAGCACCGCCCAGTCGCGCTCCACGCCTTCCTGGTGGCTGGATGAGGTGCGCAGCTTCATCGGCCAATCGGGCCAGGTCAGCGCCTTGTCTTCCTTTTCCGGCGGCTTGGGCATGATCTCGAGCTGGGTGACGCTGAGCGCGCCCTGCCGGTTGGACGTGCCCACGCAATCGCTGCCGGTATCGCCGCCGCCGAGCACGACCACGTGCTTGCCGGTCGCGGTCAGCGTGCCGCGGGGGGCGGCGCGCAGTTCATCGTCACCGGCGACGCGCTTGTTCTGCTGGGTGAGGAATTCCATGGCGAGGCGCACGCCCTGCATCTCCGCGCCCGGGATCGCCAGCTGGCGCGCATCTTCAGCCCCGCCCGCCAGCACCACCGCGTCGAAGTTTTCCTGCAAGGACTTGAACGAGATGTCGACGCCCACTTCCTTCGAGGTTTTGAAGGTCACCCCCTCCGCTTCCATCTGCACGCAACGGCGGTTGATGAGGTGCTTTTCCATCTTGAAGTCGGGGATGCCGTAACGCAGCAGCCCGCCGACACGGTCGCTCTTCTCGAACACGGTGACGCTGTGCCCGGCGCGCGCGAGTTGCTGGGCGCATGCAAGACCCGCCGGCCCGGAGCCGACCACGGCGACCGACTTGCCGGTTTTCTTCTCGGGCACCTGCGGCGTGATCCAGCCTTCCTTCCACCCGCGGTCGACAATCGCGCATTCGATCGACTTGATGGTCACCGGCTGGTCGATGATGTTGAGCGTGCACGCTGCCTCGCACGGCGCGGGGCAGATGCGGCCGGTGAATTCGGGGAAGTTGTTGGTGGAGTGGAGGTTGGCGAGCGCGCGCTTCCAGTCCGCCTCGTAGACGAGGTGGTTCCAGTCCGGGATCATGTTGTTCACCGGACAGCCGTTGTGGCAGTACGGGATGCCGCAATTCATGCAGCGCGAGGCCTGCCCGGTCAGCGTCGCATCATCCGGCTGGATGACGAATTCGCGGTAATTCTTCAGGCGTTCCTTGGGATCGAGATAATCCCGCTCGCGGCGGTCCAGCTCGAGAAATCCGGTTTCCTTGCCCATACTTACATCTCGTTCCTGAAATCTATTCGGCTGCGACGCTGGCGGCTTCGTGGCGTTCGGCCTCGAGCTTCTTCAGCGCCGTCGCATAATCGCGCGGCATCACCTTGACGAAGCGGGTCAGCGCTGCGTCCCAATCCGCCAGCAGTTCGCCCGCAAGCTTGCTGCCGGTGTGGAGCTGGTGGCGTTCGACCAGAATGCGCAGGCGTTCGGCATCGTGACGCAGCATGTCGCCCATGCCGAAATCATGCACCGAGCGCGGACGCTGCGACGGGCGGCCCGTGCCCTCTTCCGCATCCGGTGCCGCCGAAATCGGCAGCAGGTCGACCTGCGCGTGATTGACGAGTTTGTCGAACGCGCCTTCCGGATCATAGACATAGGCGACCCCGCCGCTCATGCCGGCTGCGAAGTTGCGCCCGGTCTTGCCGAGCACCACCACCACGCCGCCGGTCATGTATTCGCAGCCGTGATCGCCGGTGCCTTCGACCACCGCAATGGCGCCCGAGTTGCGGACGGCGAAACGCTCGCCCGCGACGCCGTTGAAATAGGCCTCGCCCGCGATTGCGCCATACATCACGGTGTTGCCGACGATGATGTTGTCCTGCGCGGCGCGCGGAGCCTCGGCGGGCTGACGCACAATGATGCGGCCGCCCGAGAGGCCCTTGCCAACATAGTCGTTGGCATCGCCGACCAGATCGAGCGTCACCCCGTGGGCAAGCCATGCGCCGAAGCTCTGCCCGGCCACGCCCGTCAGGTTGATGCGGATCGTGTCGGTCGGCAGACCCTCGTGCCCGTGCGCCTTGGCGATCTCGCCCGAGAGCATCGCGCCGACCGTGCGGTTGACGTTCCTCACCTCGTATTCGAGCTGCACCGGTTGCTTCGTGTCGATGGCGGTTCGGCAATCAGCGATCAGCCTGTTGTCCAGCGCGCCGTCGAGCCCATGATCCTGCACGCCGATCTGGCGGAGCGAGGCCCCGTCCTTCAGCGGCACCTGGTGGAGGATGCGCGACAGGTCGATCCCGCGCGCCTTCCAGTGGCGCTCCATCCGGCGGGTGTCGAGCCGGTCGACCCGGCCGACCATTTCCGCGACCGTGCGGAAGCCCATCTCGGCCATGATCTGGCGCAGTTCCTCGGCGACGAAGAACATGTAGTTGACCACGTGCTCGGGCTGCCCGGTAAAGCGCGCGCGCAGCACCGGGTCCTGCGTGGCGACGCCGACGGGACAGGTGTTGAGGTGGCACTTGCGCATCATGATGCAGCCCGCCGCGATCAGCGGAGCAGTGGCAAAACCGAACTCGTCCGCACCCAGCAGCGCGCCGATGGCAACGTCGCGCCCGGTGCGCAGGCCGCCATCGACCTGCACCGCGATGCGCTCACGCAGATCGTTGAGCAGCAGGGTCTGCTGGGTCTCGGCAAGGCCGATTTCCCACGGCGAACCGGCGTGCGTCAGCGAAGTCAGCGGCGAAGCGCCCGTCCCGCCGTCATAGCCCGCAATCGTCACGTGATCAGCGCGCGCCTTGGAAACGCCCGCCGCGACCGTACCGACGCCGACTTCGGACACCAGCTTCACCGAGATCCGCGCGACCGGGTTCACATTCTTGAGATCGTGGATCAGCTGCGCGAGGTCTTCGATCGAATAGATGTCGTGGTGCGGCGGGGGCGAAATCAGGCCCACGCCCGGGGTCGAGTGCCGCACCGCGCCGATGCGCTTGTCGACCTTGTGCCCGGGCAGCTGCCCGCCCTCGCCGGGCTT
>JAIEOM010000281.1 GCA_019750455.1 Sphingomonadales bacterium
CCGAGAAACACCGCCGACAGGCCCAGCACGAAGATGCGGTTGAACAGCAGGTTGCCTTCCAGCGGCACGTGGCGCGTGTTCATCTCCGCTGCGGTCCAGTAACGCGAGACTTCGGAAATGGCGCCGGTGCCGAGCGGTTCGTAGCGCGCGACCACGTCCTGCATCGAAGGATCGGCCGACAGGATGATGCTGACCGCAAGATAGCCCATCACCAGCACCATCACGCCGATATAGCTCGCCAGCATCGACCGGGTGAGCGTGGCGAGGCTGAACAGCAGCGCCGCCGACAGGATCAGGTTCGGGATCGCGATGACAAGGAACGGCCAGCCATACAGCGCAAGGCTGTTGGGGCCGACCGTCTCCGGGTCGACCCACGGCATGGCCGCGCCCAGCGCAATCCCTGCCGGAATCGCGACAAAGCCGAGCACCGCTATCGCCAGCCCGCCAAGGAAGCGCCCCGCCAGAAAGCTGCCGCGTCCGACAGGCGTCGCGCGGATCATCGGGCCGAACTTCGTCGCATCGTCACGCACCACGGCATTGGCAACAAAGGCGGTGATGACGAACAGATAGAAGATCGCGAACACGGCCATCGCCAGCGTCACGGTGTAGGGCGAATTCTCGTTCACCGTGCCGGGCGCGGCGAAGCTGACATTGTCGCTGGCGGAAAGGCCGAAGCCCAACAGGAAGAAGATCGCGACCGAGGCCCAGAACACCGGATTGCGGAGCTGGTAGCGAATCTCGAACGCGGCAAGGCGTGCGGTCAGCATCGGATCGCCCCCTTATGCGGCTTGTGCGGCGGGCGCGCGGCGGGTTTCGGCAAGCGTCGCGAAATACACGTCCTCAAGGCCGCCCGTGACCGGTGCGAAGCCTTCGGGTTGGGTGTCGGACAGCACGTGGACCACGATCTCGCCTGCGAAGAAACGGTGGGAGATGACCTCGTGGCTCGCCTGCATGTCGGGCAGCAGGGTGTGGGGGATGGTCTTCTGCCACACGCGGCCCTTGGTCGAGGCGATCAGATCATGCGGCGCGCCTTCCAGCCGCACCTTGCCGCCCGCCAGCACCGCCATCCGCGGGCACAGGTCGGCAACGTCATCGACGATGTGGGTGGAGAGGATCACCACCACGTTCTCGCCAATCCCGGCCAGCAGGTTGAGGAAGCGGTTGCGCTCTTCCGGGTCGAGGCCCGCGGTGGGTTCATCGACGATGATCAGCTCGGGCTGGCCGATCAGCGCCTGCGCGATGCCGAACCGCTGGCGCATCCCGCCCGAAAAACCCGCAATCGCCTTGCCGCGCACGCTCCACAGATTGGTCTGGTTGAGCAGATGTTCGACCATCGCCTTGCGCTCGCCCGCGTTCGTCACGCCCTTGAGCACCGCCATGTGATCGAGCATCACCTGCGCCGAGACGCGCGGATAGACGCCGAAATCCTGCGGCAGATAGCCCAGCGTGCGGCGCAGGCGATCGGGCTCGGCCAGCACGTCGATATCGCCGAAGCGGATGGACCCTTGCGTGGGCGCCTGCAACGTCGCGATGGTGCGCATCAGGGTCGATTTGCCCGCGCCATTGGGGCCCAGCAGTCCGAACATCCCCTTGGGGATCGACAGCGTCACATCATCAAGCGCGTGGGTGCCGTTGGGATAGGTATGGCTGACGCCGCTGAGTTCGAACATGTGGTGGACCCCTGAAGTTCAATCCTTTGCAACCTAACGGCATTGACCAGCCGATAAAGCCGCATTGGTGGGAGCGGCGATGCGATTGATCGACGCTCATGCCGTTTGTCGATGCAGGTGCACGGTTTGGCGCAGGCCCGCGCGTCAGGCAAGCAGCTTGCGCGCGCCCGGCCCGTCCTCCCCCAGCCGGTCCTGCGGGTTCCAGATCGCGCAATGTTCAAGGCTGAGGCAACCGCAGCCGATGCATCCGTCCAGCCGATCGCGGGTGCGGGTGAGCTCGGCGATGCGATCATCGAGCCGGGTGCGGATCGCGGCGCTGATCGCCTCCCAATCACGCACCGTGGGGGTGCGACCGTGGGGCAGCTTCGCCAGTTCCGCCGCGATCTCGCCCAATGACAGGCCGAGCCGCTGGGCGATGAGGATGAAGCTGAGGCGCCGGATGTCCGACCGCAAGAACCGCCGCTGGTTGCCACCGGTGCGCACCGGCCCGATCAGCCGGTGCGCCTCGTAAAAGCGGATCGCCGAAACGCTGAGGCCCGTCCGGCGCGCGACTTCGCCGATGGTGAGCAGGTCGGAGGGCTTGAGGCGGAGGGCGGGCATGGCAGGTGGTCTCGCGTTTGGAGCTTGACCTCAAGTTAGGTTGAGATCGCAGGATGGGCAAGCTCAGCGATTCGCCCTCTCCCCTCCGGGCGCATCAAACCTCTGAAAGGACCCCTGCAATGCCCAATGGCCACCTCGAACACATCAACATCACCGTCAGCGATATCGAACGCAGCGCCGCCCTGCTGGAGCGGCTGATGGGCTGGCACATCCGCTGGCGCGGCCCTTCGCAGATGGGCGGGGAGACGATCCATGTGGGCGGAGAGCGGGATTACATCGCGGTTTATACCCGCGGCGCGCTGCCGGAGCCTTTCGCCAAGGGCGTGCCGCTCAACCATGTGGGCCTTGTGGTGAACGACCTCGACGCCGCCGAGACGGTGGTGAAGGCGGCAGGGCTCGAACCCTTCAACCACGCCGATTACGAACCGGGACGGCGGTTCTATTTCTTCGACTGGGACGGCATCGAATTCGAGATGGTGAGCTACGGGTAGCTTCCATCGCCGTTCGCCCTGAGCCTGTCGAAGGGTCGCACTTCCCCTTTTTTCCTGACCGGGAAAAAGAGGATGCAGGGCTTCAACAAACTCAGCCCGAAGGGAAGTGGTCAGAACAGTCCCGGCTGCTGCGGTGCGGGCGCAGGAGCGGCGCTCTTGCCCCACGGGTCGCTGGTGCGCTCGATCGCCAGCGGCCCCGCCCAGCTGCGGCACAGGGCGAAAGCCGCTTGCGGTGACCCGCCCAGCCAGCGCGCCTGATCCTCGGCGGCGAGCAGCACCGGCATGCGTTCGTGCACGCTCTCAGCATCGGTGCCTTCGCTGTCGGTCATCACCATCGAATAGCAATCGCCCCACTCGTCCGAGGGCCGCCACACGCCTGCCGCTGCGAACAGCGGCGCATCGGGGCGCGACAACCATGTGCGGGTCATGCGCCCTTTCGGCCCCTCTGCCTCGCCCCAGGCCTCCAGCGGGATCAGGCAGCGTCGGTTTTCAAAGGCATGGCGCCAGAAGCCCGTGCCCAGCTTGTCGGAACGCGCATTATTGACCGGCTTGGGCTTCAGTGGCTGGCCCTGCTTGCCCTTCAGCACCAGCGGAAAGCCCCATGTCATGGCCCGCACCGCGCCCTCTGCCACCACGAGGCCGGTGTAGCCGGGATAGACCTCAGCAGCGAAGTTCGCGCCGCCTGCTCCCTCGACCGCTTGGAACCACTTCGCGACCTCGGTCACGTTTTTGGTCATGCGGTAGAGATTGCACATCGGCTCAGGCGTTCCCGACCACGAAGCACGCCGCCGCCATCAGCGCGCCCGCCCAGCGGTTCGCGCGGAAGCGTTCGAGCGGGTTCATGGGGTCGTCCGCATCCAGCGTTGCCACCTGCCATGCCAGATGCCCCGCGACCGGCAGCAGCGCGAGGCAAGCGAGCAGGTCCGCGCGGTAGAGCCAGAAACCCAGCGCCCACAGGCCGATGGCGGCGGCATAAAAGCCCGCAATCCCGCCCTGCACCCGCGCCCCCATCGCCAGCGCCGAGGAGCGGATGCCGACCATCGCGTCATCCTCCCGGTCTTGCAGGGCATAGATCGTGTCATAGCCGATCACCCAGCAGATGCAGCCGGCATAGAGGCAGGCGAGCACATCCCAGTTGTCCCAGCGCAGTTCGGCCCAGCCGACCAGCAGGCCCCAGTTGAACACCATCCCCAGCCACGCCTGCGGCCACCAGGTGATGCGCTTCATGAAGGGATAGGCGGCCACCAGCGCCAGGCTGCCAAGCGCCACAATCTGCGCCTGCCACCTGAGTTGCAGCAGCACCACGAGGCCGACGAGGCACAGGCTGACGAGCCACGCCCACGCGGCCTTCTTCGACACCCGCCCGTTCGCCACCGGACGCAGCGCCGTACGCGCGACCTGCTTGTCGAGATCGGCATCGACGATGTCGTTATAGACGCACCCCGCCCCGCGCATCGCGATGCTGCCGAGCAGCAGCCAGCCGAGCAGCGCCAGTTGCGCCCCTGCGCCTGCCAGCCACACTCCGAAGACACAAGGCCAGAACAGAAGCCACCACCCGATCGGCCGGTCGAACCGCGCGAGCAGCGCCAGATCGCGCGGAAGCTGCGGGAGCCTTGCGACCAGCCCGCGATGTTCGCTGTCGGGGACGATCTGTTCGCTCATGCGCGAGCCTCCCCGCCGCGCGCCGCGCGCCAGCCGAGCACCGCCAGCGCCAGCATCGTCACGTTGCCGACAAAATCGAGCATGCCGATGCTGGTCAGCACCGGCACCTCGTAATGGAACCAGTAGTTGAAGGCGAAGAACGGCAGCAGCGCCGCTGCGAACACCGCAAAGCTCGCCGCGCTCCACCGCGTCACCAGCGCCATCACCCCGAACAGCACCGCCTGGGCACCGAAGCAGGCCATGGTGAAACGGGTGAGGTAGGCGCTGTCGCGATAGGCTTCGGTGATGGCGAGTTCGATCACGCTGGCGGGGGCGAACAGGCACCATCCGCCCAGCACGAGGAACACGGCGGCGATCATGAATTGTGCGGTTCGCGCGGACATCACTTGCTCCCTAGCGCCCCGAGCGCCTAGGGCCAAGCCATGCCCGCAACCCCCGCCTGGCCTCCGAAAAGCGCACCGCGCCTGTTCGTCGCCGAGACGCTGGCGGCGGGCGTGCCTGTGCGGATCGAGGGCAATCCGGCGCATTACCTCACCCGGGTGATGCGGGTTGTCCCCGGCGACACCGTGATCCTGTGCGACGATGTGACCGGTGAATGGGCCGCGCGCGTGACCGATGCGGGCAAGCGTGATGTGGTGCTGGAAGTCGCCGAGATGCTGAGGCCGCGCGAGGCGGTGCCCGACCTGTGGCTGTGCCCCGCGCTGCTCAAGAAAGACCGCTTCGACCTGATCCTCGAGAAGGCGACCGAGCTTGGCGCGGGCCGTATCCAGCCGCTGCTCACCCGTCGCTGCGTGGCCGACAAGCTGAACCTCGATCGCGCCCGCGCCATCACCACCGAGGCTGCCGAACAATGCGCCCGCACCGCGCTGCCGCAGCTGGCCGAGCCGGTGAAGCTCGATGCGTTGCTGGCGGGCTGGCCCGAAGACCGCGCCCTGTTCTTCGCCGACGAGAATGGCGGAGAGCCCGCCGCAACCGCTTTCGCCGCGCACAGGGGCTCCCCCCGCCGCGATCCTCACCGGACCCGAAGGCGGCTTCGACGATGCCGAGCGCGCCACGATCCGCGCCCATCCGGCCGCCCGCGCCATCACCCTCGGCCCGCGCATCCTGCGGGGCGAGACCGCCGCCATCGCCGCGCTCGCCCTGTGGATAGGTACGGCGGGGGACTGGTAGCGCCGCGCTCCGGCGGATTTTGCAAGACAAACGGGCTTACCTTGCGCAAAGGCGAATTTGCCTTCCCATCGGCAAATCAGTTTTATAAAGCAACCGGCCAGAGAGGGCCTCTTCGATGAGCACACGCGAAGCCACCACCGCCGACGATCCGGTTATCGAGAGCTTCGACCAGTTGGTTGCCCCGATGGTCGGCGGCGAAAAACCGCCCGAAAAATGGCGAATCGGCACCGAGCATGAAAAGCTGGTCTTCAAGACCTCGGACCACCGTGCGCCGTCCTATGACGAGCCCTGCGGCATCCGCGACCTTCTGAAAGGGATGGAGAAATTCGGCTGGAGCCCGGTCGAGGAAGGCGGGAATGTCATCGCGCTGAAAGGCGAAGACGGCGCGGTCAGCCTGGAACCCGCCGGCCAGCTGGAACTGTCCGGCGCGCCGCTGGAAAACCTCCACCAGACCTGTGCGGAGACCGGACGCCACCTCGCGCAGGTCAAGGAAGTGGGCGAGACATGCGGAGTCGGCTACCTCGGCCTCGGCATGTGGCCAGACAAGACCCGCGCGCAGCTGCCGATCATGCCCAAGGGCCGCTATGACATCATGCTGCGCCACATGCCGCGCGTCGGCTCAATGGGCCTCGACATGATGCTGCGCACCTGCACGATTCAGGTGAACCTCGATTACCAGTCGGAAGCCGACATGGTGAAGAAGTTCCGCACCAGCCTCGCCCTGCAACCGCTGGCGACCGCGCTGTTCGCCAATTCGCCCTTCACCGAAGGCAAGCCCAACGGCTTCCTGTCCTACCGTTCGCACATCTGGTCGGACACCGATCCGGCGCGCACGGGGATGCTGCCCTTCGTGTTCGAAGACGGCTTCGGCTACGGCCGCTGGGCCGAATATATGCTTGATGTGCCGATGTATTTCGTCTTCCGCGACGGCAAGTACATCGACGCGGCGGGGCTTTCGTTCCGCGATTTCCTCGACGGCAAGCTGTCGGTCCTGCCCGGCGAGCGCCCGACGCAGAGCGACTGGTGGGACCACCTGTCCACCGCCTTCCCCGAGGTGCGGCTTAAGTCCTTCCTCGAAATGCGCGGGGCGGACGGCGGGCCGTGGAGCCGGATTTGTGCCCTCCCCGCCTTCTGGGTCGGGCTGCTTTACGACAGGCAAGCGCTCGATGCGGCGTGGGATCTGGTCAAGGGCTGGTCGATGGAGGAACGCGAGCGGCTGCGGAACGAGGTGCCCCACCTCGCGCTGGCCACGAGGTCACCCGATGGCGGCACCTTGCAGGATCTGGGGCGCGAGGTGCTCAAGATCGCCCATGCCGGGCTGAAGGCGCGGGCGCGCCTGAACTCGGCCGGCGATAACGAGACCGGCTATCTCGAAACGCTCGACGAAATCGTCGCCAGCGGCAAGGTGCCCGCCCAGCGGCTGCTCGATGCCTATCACGGCGAATGGAACGGGGACATCACCCGCGTCTACGAACAACAGTTCTGAGGAGGGGAGATCACAATGCTGATCGTGCTGGCAAAAGCGCAGGTGGGTGACAGCGCGATGGAGGCCGCCAAGGCCGCCATCGCCGATATGGTCGCCGCCTCCAACGCCGAGGAAGGCTGCATCGCCTATGCCTTCACGCAGGACGTTCTCCA